>JAGRIK010000253.1 GCA_020443325.1 Halioglobus sp. | reverse complement strand
TGCCTGTTAACGGTGGCCGCCTGTTCGCGCAGCACCCAGTGTCCGGCGTTTTCAATCAGGTGCATCTCCAGATTACTACACCTTTGCGGCATGTCGGCAGCGAATTCTGGCCGCAGCGCCGGATCGCGGTCCGCCATCAGCATCAGGCAGGGTACGCTCAGCGGCAGCACGCCAACGTCGGGGTGCGCCCGGGCGTTGTTATCAATGTTGCGATACCAGTTGATGCCGCCGCGAAATCCCGTGCGCGAGAACGCGTCAACGTAGTGCTGGTAATCTGCCTCGCTGAGCAGCGGTTCCCCCAGCGCAGGGGCAGACTCGATACCCAGGAACGGGTTCATATTCAGTTTGCCGTCGGCAAATGCGACCGCGTAGACCTCCTCCAGCGGCGGCGCCGTGCGCATGATTTTCGACACTATCTCAGGCACACGTTGATCCATGTATGTCTCTGCCACGTCCGGCAGCTGGAACCATGCGACATACTGGCGCTCAATCTCCCCGCCCACCAGTTCGGTATGGACAGCGACACTGGGGAACGGCATATAGGGTGTGCAGGCCGCGGCGATACCCGCCACCCGGTCGGGATGCAGCACCGGCATCGCCCAGGTGACGAACCCGCCCCAGTCGTGGCCGACGAAAACCGCTTTCTCAATCCCCAGCGCATCCAGCAACGCGACAAGGTCACCCGTGAGTTCTTGCAGGGTATAGGCATCTACCGGGTGCGGGCAGGAACTGCCGCCATAGCCGCGCATATCCGGTGCTATGACGTGAAAGCCCTGCTCTGCGACCGCCGTGAGCTGATGCTGCCAGCCCAGGGCCAGGTCCGGGAAGCCGTGCACAAACACCACAGCGGGGCCGGTGCCTGCCTGGTACGTCGCCAGATGAAAATCCGGGTCTCCCGCCCGGCCCGGCAACGCGATATCCGAGAGCGTCACAGCCGTGGTCATTCAATCTCCTTTGCCGCGGCGGTCTTTCGCAGCGCAATATTATTATCGGCGAGGGTATACCGGGTGCTCGCCGGGTTGCGGCCTGGCTTCGCAGGTGCTCGCGGTTGATCCGGGCCAGTTTGTCGAATAGTATGACAGGTGTCAATTTATTGCAGCGCGCGGATCAGGATTCTGCCAGGACGCCACAGGGGCGAATGGCCTGTAGCACACCGCCGCGAGGGAACGAACAGCTATGGCTACCAGAGCAAGAGGCCGTCCAGCGCAAAGCGCTATCTCCGATGAGGCATTGCTGGACGCCGTACTGCAATCGTTTGGCGAGAACGGCTATGACGGCGCATCGGTACGGGAAATCGCCCGTCGCCTCGAGGTCAGCCACAACCTGATTCCCCAGCGCTTCGGCTCCAAGGAGAACCTCTGGTACGCAGCAGTCGATCACGGCTTTGGCCGACTCATCAGCGACCTCAAGCGGGAGGCCCAGACACTGGGCAGCGATGAACTGCTGATCCTGCGCGGCCTGATCAGCAGTTTTATTGAGATCAACGCCCAGCACCCCTCGCTGTTACAGATCATCAACCAGGAGGCCAGCCAACCTGGCCCCCGGCTCGACTACCTGTTCGACACCTATATAAAACCGGTCCGCGATTTTGGTGAAGCCTGGCTGACTCGCCTGGCAGAGGAAGGGCGTATTCGGCCAGTATCGGTAAGCCTGCTCTATTTCCTGATGACACACGGCGCCGGGGGGCTGTTTGCCCTCCCCGCGTTGACCAAACGGCTTGGCAAAGGGGTAAAAAATAAATCGAACCTGTCCGTTCAGGAAGAAGCACAGAGTGCGGTGGATATATTTTTCGACGGGATGCTGCCGCGCTGATACACAGTGGGACGAGCGAAGACTGCGCCTTTATCTTTAAATTGACAGCTGTCACTCAGTAATTCAGACTGTCTCCGACAAGCGGGTGAACCCCATTTGCTGTCAGGCAAACTGGGCAGCGGGCGATCAGGGAGTGGGCAATTTGATGTCAAACCAGGCAAAAACGCAGGCGCCACCAGCCTTCCAATGGGGCATATTCCCTGTGGTGATGGGCGGAGCGGTAGCGATCTCATGGTGGCTGATGCAGGGCGGCATGGAACCGTCGCTGGCGATCCTGGGGCCCCAGATTGCCGCCTTCGTGATCGTTGCCGTGTTCGAACACGTTTACCCCTACCACGTCAGCTGGAACCGGAATCGCGCCGATGTCAGTGTCGATGCCCGCCATGCGATTGGCATCGCCATTTTGCTCGGCCTCATCACACCCGTGGCGGTCACTATTGGTGTGGCAGTCGGTGGATGGCTGTCGGACCGCTTCGGCATCGGGTTGTGGCCCTCCGAATGGCCCCTGCTGGCGCAAATCGTCCTTGTGCTCGTAGTCGGCGAGCTTCCGGGGTACTGGGTACACCGCTGGGAGCACCAGTGGGACGGGCTGTGGCGCTTCCACGCCGTACACCACAGTGCGCCGCGGCTGTACTGGCTGAACGCAGGACGCTTCCACCCCATCGATTCCTTCATGACCTTCGCCCCCTCCTACCTGTTACTGGTGATTATGGGTAGCGGCGAGGTCATGCTGGCCTACTTTGGCGTGATCACAACCATCCACGGTATTTTCCAGCACGCCAACATACAGCTCAGGCTGGGCCCCCTGAATTGGTTCTTCAGCATGGCGGAACTGCACCGCTGGCATCACTCCAAAACGGTGTTTGAGGCCAACCACAACTATGGGCAAACCGTCAGCGTCTGGGACTGGGTCTTCGGCACCCGCTACCTCCCCAGCGATCGCCAGCCGCCAGAGGAAATCGGCATCGCCGATCTCCCCGCGTTCCCCATGACATGGTGGGCACAGATTCTTTCCCCGTTTCGCTGGCGGCAGATCAAGCAGAACAGTGAGGCGCAGGAAGGACAAGCCCGCGAAGTTGTGCATGGCACGCTGTAACGCAAAATTTACAGGCGGGTATAAGCGTTAGTAAATCGGCTGGCTCGAATACAGACATAGAATAAGGATTGCACGATGCGAATCAGTTCCTCCTCCCTCTGGGTACGCGGCCTATTCCTGGCCATAGTCTTCTCCGCCATTGGCGCCTGTTCCGATCCTGTACCGGACAAAACGCTGCTGCGCTCACGGGAAATGCCGCAGTGGTTTGAAGATGCCAAACTGGGGATTTTTATTCACTGGGGCCCCGCCTCCGTACCGGCCTATGCCTATGGCCCGCCGTTGCAGCCAGGCGAACTGGAAGAAGTCATGTTTGGCAACTCGCCGCGCAAGGAAATGCCCTATGCGGAGTGGTATCTCAATGCGATGAACTATCCTGACAGTGAAACCGCCCGCCACCACAAAGCAACCTACGGCGATGCGCCGTATACGGATTTCAAGCCGGTTTACGAGCAGCGGGTGAACGAGGGGTGGGACCCGGATGCCTGGGCCGAGATGTTCTATCAGGCCGGGGCCCGATATGTCGTGCTGGTGACCAAGCACCATGACGGTTACACCCTGTGGCCCAGCGCCGTCACCAATCCCAACCGCGAAAACTGGGGCTCACCCAGGGACATGGTAGGCGAACTGGCCGCGGCAGTGCGCGCCAAAGGGATGCGCTTCGGCACCTACTATTCCACCGGCCTGGACTGGAGCTTCCAGATGTACAACGACGGCGACCGTATCCAGGACATCATGCGCAGCGCCCCTGCGAGCCAGGCCTATGCCGATTACGTGTACGCACACATGAAGGAATTGATCGACAGGTACCACCCGGATGTCCTGTGGGCAGATATCGGCTATCCCTCAAAAGGGCGGCAGGGAGAGCTGTTCGAGTATTATTTCGCACAGGTCCCCGACGGCACCGTCAACGACCGCTGGGGCGAGGTTGATGTGCTGGGCCAGATCGCGGCATTTCCCGGTGCCACCTGGGTGATGAAATCCCTGGGCAAACTGCTCATGTCCAACCAGTCTTCCACGCTCGAAGATGACCCGGCCCGCCCCGGGTTCAAGACAGCCGAATACGACAGCTTCTCCGGGATACCCCCCTTCAAGTGGGAGGCGACGCGCGGGCTGGGAGGGTCATTCGCTTACAACACCAATGAGACCGCCGCAGATATGCTGACGGGCGCCGAACTGGTTGACTACGTGGTGGACACCGTCTCCAAGAATGGCAACGTACTGATCAATGTGGGGCCGGACAGCTATGGCCGAATTCCGGCCATACAGCAGGCACCACTGCGCGGACTCGGCGACTGGATGGCGGTTAATGGCGAGGCCATCTACGGTACGCGACCCTGGATTCGCTTTAACAACGAACGCGGCCGCACGCTGCGCTACACGAAGACAGACAAAGCCCTGTACGCCATTGTCGCAGGAGACGCGGCAGGCAGTGTTACCATCGAGTCGCCGGGGATCACCTGGCAAAGCATCGATGTTCTTGGTGCGCAGGTGATCGATACCAGCGAAGACGCAGGCGAGCTGACGGTGACTATCGACAGGCCCCTGCCAGGCCCGGCGGTAGTGGTGCGCTATACCCTGTGACGGCCATAGGCCTACTCTAATCCGGCTTGTGTAATCCGGCTTGCATGATTCGAGCGTGGCAGTCTCTGGATTGCCAGATCAGGGAGCGGGAGCTGCACGTTTATAGTCGCCGAACGAAATTCCGACCAGTGAATCAAAGCTCTTCACGAACCCGGCTTTCCCCGCGGCATGGGATTCGAGTTTGCTCAACAAGTTCTCCCCCTGCTGTTGCTCGAATTGCAGCGTCAAACGGTAGGTATCTACCGTAACTGAGAAAGCGGGCGACAGTTGCTCCGTGTTGGTAATTTCAATCTGCTCTATTTGACGGGATTTCAAATTCAGCAGCAGGAGTCCCTGAATCTTGTCGGCAGACTCCTCGAGCGCCTTTACCCTTGGTACAAAGGAAAACTTTGCACGATCCTCTCCCGTTTCCAGCAGTTGCAGTGTCTGGACATCTACCATATAGCTGTAACCCAGATTGTCAGGATCCAGGCCATCCACCCGCTCTACCTCTGCATCGTGGAATTCTTCCTTGCGCTCAGCATCCGGTGCGACGCCATTGACACTGATTAGTTGCCGCCTTTCATATTTATCCCGGTGGGGATCACTGTGAATAATCCGGAGCTCGTCCTCCTCAACCACATCCATAGTGAAGTACCAGTCGTCTTCGAGGTTGGTTGCATCCAGTTTTTCGAGTGCCGACTCTACGCTCGCAGTGAAGTCTGCAGCGGGCGTCGTCACATCCGCTGTTTCAGCCAATGCGCTGAATGGCCAGAGGAACAGGGAGAACAACAGGGGATAGCGCAGGCGTG
>JAGRIK010000252.1 GCA_020443325.1 Halioglobus sp. | reverse complement strand
TCGCTCCACGTGATTCGCTTGGTGAAACGCCTACTGGGGTACGAGCCCTGCATCCCAATGCTACGGCACGAGGTGTGACGGACGTTAGATTGTGAATTGTATGAATGGAAGATTTTTTAGTGATCTAATCGTATGGTGTGCACTGAGGTTGCGGATGGAGAATGTGTTTCTCACCAAGCGAATTACGTGGAGCGACTGAGAAACACATTCTCCATCCGCAACCGCGCTACAACGCCATTTCCCAGGCGCCGGAAGTACCTCAGTTTTCATCTCGGTTAGTTTCCCCCCAACTCTCGCTCTCGCTAGAGACTATTTCTACGCGCCGTATCGAGGGCTAAGTAAGCGAAATCGAAACTGACAACCCAATTAGCGATTCATGCCCCACTTCAATCCAGCCGAGCACCGCCATCGACATTGATCGTCTGTCCGGTCACATAGCTGGCATCATCAGAGCAGACAAACGATACGACCGAAGCCAGCTCCGAGACTTTGCCCTGCCTGCCCATGGGGATGAAATTATCCAGCTGCTCCTTGAGCGCACCGTCGGGCAGGTCGTACTTTTCCGAGGTGCGGGCAATGGTGCCGTCCATCATGTCGGTACTGTGCGAGCCGGGGCTCACACAGTTGACGCGGATTCCGGTTTTGGCGAGTTCCAGCGCGAGTTGCTGGGTGAAGCCGATGACGGCGAACTTGGAGGCGCAATAGGCGCCGTACTCGACGAGGCCAACGCGCCCCGCGAGGGAGGCGATCATCACGATGCTGCCGCCATTGCCACAGGATTGCATGAAGCGGCCGCCCCATTTGCTGACCAGGAAGACACCATTGATATTCACGTCCATGGTGTTGTACCAAACCGCCTCATCGGTTTCAAAAATGGGTGACGACCCGGCGTTGCTGGCATCGCCCGCGTTGTTCACGATGATATCGAGTCGGCCAAACTCGGCCTTGATGCTATCGATCATGGCCACCACTTCGTCCTTGCGGGTGATGTCCGCAGTGATTGCCAGGGCGCGACGACCCATCGCGCGCACTTCTTCGGCAACGGAGTCGATGCCGCGCCAGCCCATGTCCTTTTCGTGCTCGGGAAATGTGTCGGGTGCCCTGTTGCGGCCACAGACGACAACATGGGCGCCATCGGCGGCCAGGCGCATGGCGATGGCTCGACCGATGCCGCGATAGCGCGCCGCACCGGTAACCAGCGCTACTTTTTCCTGTAAATCTGCCATTAAATACCTCGTAAGCCTGTTAGCGCGTGTAAAGTACCCGTTTGTTGGTGGTGCCAAGTATTCCAGAAGGCCCGAACCATTGCGGGGCAATGCTAGCAAAAGGCCGGTGCGAAACAAGTTATATCGATTCTTTTGTTGGCGGGAACAAAAGCCTAAACTGCAAGTTAAATGATGCTTGAAAGGGGGATAGCGTGCGCTGGCGAACACCACGGATTTTTCGATCGTTGCTGGCAGCACTGGGTGTGCTGTTTGCGGTGTCGGTTAGCGCTGAGCCCATCAGTAGCTCGGAGGATCTTCATAAACTGATCAGTGGCAATTCATTGTACGGCCGCTATAACGGTGTGGAGTTTCGGCAATATATGCGTGATGACGGTGTTTTGCTGGTAAAGATAAAAGGCGAGGAGGCGGTGCTCCACGCGCGTTGGTTTATCAATGACAGTGCCCAGTACTGTGAAGTGTGGCCGGATCACAGTTCGTGTTTCGGGATCGGCTACGGTGATGGTGATAGGCTTGAGGTGCTGCCGCAGACGCCCGCGCAGATAGAATCGCATATTTATCGCGGAGCGATTCCGCTGGAGTTCGAGGAGTAGGCGGGGCCGGGTTGCCCTGGCGATGGAGCGTATCCTGTGCGGCGTCCCGGTAGCGCCGTCGAAATCAACTGAAAAGTCAGTCGTAAATGCACTGCGGATGAGGCAGTAGCCCAAAAGGTAGGCGCGCGATGATCGAAACCAAAAAACCATTCTGCCGCTTCTTTCACGTATTTTGCGCTCTGGAAGTCGCTGTTGAGAATAACCGTGTTGTCGATGCGTGCGGGGATCACGGTAACCCCGTGTCTGCAGGGTATACGTGGCCCACACTGGGCGCGCTTGTTCTCACGCTGTTTGTCACCGCCTGTGGAGGCGGTGGTGGTGGCGGTGGGAGCGACAGTTCGGCGGATACTGCGCCCACGGTGCCGCCAGTCGCACAGACGTTTACGCTCAGCGGTACGATCCAGACATCCGCGAGCCAGGCGGTCGATTCCGACACCAATGATCCAACGCGCACTGCGGTCAGCAATGATAGTCCGAACCAGCCCCAGTTTATTCCCAACCCGGTGACACTCGGCGGATATATTAACCAGCCGGGTACCGGGGCAGAGGGCAGGTCCCGGCAAGCGGGCGATATCGACGATTATTTTCAGGTGGATCTGCTGGAAGGGCAGCATGTGACCATGCTGGTCGGTGATTTTGAGCGGGCGGACGCCGATCTTTACCTGTTTGATGCACAGGGCAACTTTGTCAGTGCATCGGTAGACGTCGGGCGGGTAGAGTCGCTGGTAGTGCCCCGCGACGGCACCTATCTGGTGAATCCCTACGCGTTCGATGGTGCGACCACCTACATACTTGCCATTGGAGCACCTGGCGCGTTTGAGGTGCAGGCGCCGTCGCAGCACGTCGAAATAGTGCCGTGGCAGGCGGTAGTGGCCTACAAGAACGATACCCAGTTGCTGGATGCCTCGACCGCACACGAAAAAGTGTCACGCAGGATGGGATTGGAACAGCGCGCCGGTGGTCGCGGTCGTGGCCGTCTGCTGTCCCTGCGTCCGGAGCTGGCCAGTGCGCAGCAAAAGCATGAGCGACTCGGTAAAGTAGCCGGCAAACTCGCTTCTATCGCCGACCCTGCTGCCCGTGCGCACTGGGAAACCCTGATAACCATCAAGAACATGCGCAAAGACCCTGAAGTACTGTATGCGGAGCCGAACTATCGCGTCAGCGCGCTGGCCACGCCCGATGACGAGGCGTTTCGCCTGCAGTGGCATTACCCCCTGATCGGGTTGCCGCAGGCATGGGATATGACGACGGGTATTCCTGATGTTGTGGTTGCGGTGATCGACACTGGCATCCTCGCCAGTCATCCCGATCTTCAAGGGCAGCTGGTGGCGGGTTACGATTTCGTGAGGGATCCGGCCAGTGCGGGCGATGGTGATGGCATCGACTCCAATCCGCAGGAGCCGGTGGACACGACTGGCAGCGGCTCCCAGGGTTTCCATGGTACGCATGTCAGCGGAACTGTGGCCGCACGGGGAAATAATCGGATCGGTGTGGCGGGCAGCGCCTACGGTTCACGCGTGATGCCCGTGCGCGCGTTGGGGGCCGGCGGCGGTGGCACCAGCTACGATGTCGACCAGGCGGTGCGCTTCGCCGCCGGATTGGCCAACGATTCAAACACACTACCGGCGAAACCGGCGGACATCATCAACCTCAGCCTCGGGGGAGCGCCCTTTAGCCAGTCCACCCAGGATCTGTTCAACGAGGTGCGTGCGGCGGGCGTAGCGGTGGTAGCGGCGGCGGGGAATGAGGCCAGTGCCGCACCGGGATATCCCGCCTCCTATGACGGGGTGATCTCTGTCTCCGCCGTGGATGCACAGCGGCGGCTGGCAGCTTACTCCAACACCGGTTCTCGGATAGATCTTGCGGCGCCCGGTGGCAACTCCGGTGTCGATTTGAACGGGGATGGTTATCCGGACGGTGTGTTGAGCACTGCAGCAACGCTGAGCCCCGCCGGTGTGAACTTTGCCTACACCTTCCTCAACGGTACCTCGATGGCCGCTCCGCATGTCGCCGGTGTTCTGGCGTTGATGAAAAGTGTCAACCCCGCCCTCACACCCGATGATATCGATGCCATGCTGGTAGCGGGTGCGCTCAGTGATGATCTTGGACAGCCCGGTCGGGATAACCAGTATGGCCACGGTCTGATCAATGCGCAGCGCGCCGTCCTGGCCGCGGTGGAAGCGACGGGCACCTCCCCGGCGGATAATCCGCGCCTTGTGAGCTCAGCCAGTACCCTGAATTTTGGCGACAGCAGCACAGCGCTCACACTGTTTTTACGCAATGGCGGGAAGGGGGAGCTGGTGTTGTCGGGACTGTCTGCATCGGCGCCCTGGTTGCAGATTGAGCCGTTGGCTGTCGATCCGGTGGGGCTCGGCGAATACCAGGTGACTGTTAACCGCGACGAGTTGTCCACGGGTATCTACACGGCCGATATCACTGCGCTTTCCAGCGTCAATGCTGTCACCGTACAGGTGCTGGTCTCGGTCGGTGGTGCGGCCGGCGGGAATGACGTGGGGGTGATTTACGTCCTGCTTTATGATCGGGCCCGCGATGAAACTGTGGCGCAGTATGTCAGCGGCGGGAACGGCAGCGACTATCCCTTTCAATTTACTGGTGTTGCGGCGGGAGACTACGAGATTGTGGCCGGCACCGATGCCGATAATGACGTGACCATCTGCGATGCCGGGGAGGCTTGCGGCGCCTGGCTGACGATTGACCAGCCGATAAACCTGCTGGTGGATAGTGATATCACCGGCCTGAACTTCCCGGTGGAGTTTGTTGTCTCCCTTCCCACCGCTGCCGCGACCACCGGTACGACACGAGTTGGTTCCATTCCAGAGGGGGCCCTGAGGCGCCGGGATTGAACGTGCAGACCCGGAGCGACGGCATGGTATTTTGTGAGCCCTGGGTGCGCTTGTGGAAGGCGTGCCTAGAAGGCCAGTGAGGCCTCAATGCCATAGGACCTCGGTGGCCCCAGGGCGTAGGAGCCGGCTCCCAGCGATTCCGTATTGGAGAAGCCACCCTGGAAATACTGTTCGTCCGTCAGGTTGTCGACGTACAGCCACACCTGGATGTTGTCCTTGTTAGCCGGTGTGTAGCCAACATGCAGGTTCCACAAGGTGACATCATCAATGGTGGCACTGTCGCGAAAGGCCTCGTCCCAGGCAGTCGCATCCAGCCCGGTATAGAAGGAATCACGGTAGTACATGGACAGGCGTGGCGCAAAGTCGCCTATCGCCGTGGGCAGGATGACCATCGCCGACAACGAATAGGTGAGTTCAGGTATGCCCGCGAAATCCTCACCTGACCGGTCTATCACGGACTGTGTCGGGGGGATCGTGGACGTGTCGACGTCGGAGGCAATGAAATCATCGTAACTTGCGTCGGTATAGCTCGTCGTCGCCGAGAGAATGACATTGGGCGTGGGAAGCGCCGTGAGCTCCATTTCGAAGCCCTGGATGGTCGCGGCACCGGCATTGTCAATAAACAGGAGAATATCGGCGAATGAGCGACCCTGTTCCGCAATGCGGATCTGGATATCGTCATAGTCCATATAGTACAGCGCGGTGTTGAACCGTATGCGTTGATCGAATGCGTCCAGTTTCAGGCCGAGTTCGTAGTTGGTCACGGACTCCGGCTCAAACTCGGAGATTTCCAGCCCTTTCATTTCAAAGCCGCCGGATTTAAACCCTTTGCTGTAGGTGAAATACAACAGCGTGCTGTCAAATGCGGTACCCTGCAGATAGCTGTCGGGAATATTGATTGCGTTGGTGATTGTGGGTGTCCACTTCGACCACTCCTTGTCTTCCTTTACCTTGCCGTTGCTGGCCCGGATGATCTCGCCGCCCAGTGTTTCGTACTCCTGCACCAGGCGTATCGGCAGGTACGACGGTGGATTGGCATAGAACCCACTGGGGTCGGCAAGCGCCAGTACATCGAATGCGCAGGTGGCGCCGCTCGCGCCGGGTACGAGATTTTCCGCGGCTATCGCCTCGCAATCGGACTCGTACAGCGTGGCTTCCCGCTCCCGCTTTTCCGTGGTGTAGCGGGTGCCCAGTGTAAGCTGATACCAGTCGCTGACATCGTAGGTGCCCTGCGCGAATATGGCATAGCTGTCGTTGGTGAGATCGCTGCGGGTGCCAATCAATTTAGGTACCAGCGTACCCACGTCGGCCTTGTAGGAGTAGCCATTGAAGCCCACCAGGTTGCCGTACAGGTTATCGTCGATCTCCTCGCGCGCGATAAAAATCCCGGTTGTGTAGGACAGGCGCTCGTCAAATGCGTTTCCCGAGAGTTGGAGTTCCTGGCTGTACTGGTTGCGCTTTTCCCCGTTGGGGAGTGAGAAGTTTCCCTGTCCCGCATCCAGGGAGCGTTGTAGTGCGCCATACACGGCAAGTCCATCTGTCTCGACACCCGTTATATCAGTGGCATCGCTGTCATTCACAATCCCGATATCGTCCTGGAGACTCCACGCCGTGATACTCTTGATGTCAAAATCATCGTATTCCCAGTTAAGCGTTACGCCCAGAATCTGGCTGGTCATTTCAAAACGGGAAGGGCCATTGATGAGAACCCTGTCGTCATCCGCTTCTGACTCGCTGGCATTACAGCGGGACTGGTACGCGTTGGGTGTCGTGAATCCCGGCCAGGTAAATGTGTTGAAACCACCATTCGGATTCTGGAAAAAACACGTCAGGCCCGCACCGTTCTCGTCAATTTTGGACCAGTAGTAAAAAACATCGGTGCTGAATGTGTCGGTCGGTTGCCAGTACAGCCGGGCGGTCGCTCCGAGCCTGTCTTCATCGCCGTATTTCTTGTCGTTGTAGGTGTTTTTCAGGTAGCCGTCCAGGTTGGTGGTATTGAGGCTGATCCGTGCCGCCAGTTTGTCCTCAATGATGGGAATGTTTCCGCTCGCTTTCAGGTCGCGGCGACCGTGGTTTCCGAGGCGCGTTGATAGACCGCCCTCGTACTCTGCGGTGTCAGGTAACTGTGTGGCTAACAGTACCGCGCCACCGGTATTGTTCTTTCCGAACAGTGTTCCCTGCGGCCCGCGCAACACCTGTATCGTGGAGGTGTCCACCACGTCCAGCAGCTGGCTGTCGGTACGTGCGATGTAAATGCCATTAATATAAACGCCCACGCCGGGATCCAGGACGGGAGAGGCTTCTCTCTGGCCGATACCGCGAATAAAAATTGAGGGTGCCTTATTGCCCATCTCAGTAAAAATCAGGCCGGGAACAGACTCCTGGAGATCGCGTGTGTTGGCGATGCCGGCGACTTCGAGGGCTTCGGTTGAAAAAGCAGACACGGCTACCGGTATATCTTGCAGCGCCTCTTCGCGCTTTCTGGCCGTTACGATCACTTTTTCCAATGTCAACGGGCCCTGGTAGGCAGCGTGAGGTACGTTCTCTGTCGCAGCTACAGGCGTCGTCGGGCAGGCGAGGAGAGCCAGCAGCATCGAAACAGTCCGCTGTCGGTCACGCGCCCCGCGGTAAACACTCACGATAACTACACCTCGGTTTTGCTCAGAAGTCGTACCTGAACTCTACACCGGCCATGCGATTGGCATACTTCGGTACCAGTTGAAGATAGCCGTTCGGTATTAACACCTCACTGTGACCAAAAATGAGTGTGGCATAGTTTTCATCGAATACATTCTTTACGAAAGCCGTTATGCGGTATCCCTCACTTTTGCCCAGAAGCGTCGCGCGAAGATCAACGATACCATAGGCGTCCTGCTCGCTGTTCTTGTCCTGCGACATTTCATAGAGCACCTGGTCCTGCCAGCGCACATTCATGCCGAGCACGACATCAAACGGAATGTCCTGGAGGCGGACTGTGTAATCTGTACTGAGGTTTGCTTTCCACTCCGGCGTGTAGGGCAGCGTGCCACCGGACAGGTCCTGGAAGCCGTCGGGGCATTCGCCGCGCTGCTTTTGTGGGCCGTTACAGTTACCCTTGGGGTAGTCCTCTATTGTTGCATCGGTGTAGGTGATACCGCCGGTCATTGTCCAGTCATCCATGGGCGCCGCCATGAACTCTATTTCCACGCCCTGGGTAGACACTTCGCCCGCATTGACCACAATAAAGTTACCGAGTCCGACAACGTTGGGATCCTCGACAAAGGATTGCGCCTGAAAGTCCTTATACTCGGCGTAGTACACGGAGGCGTTGATGAACAGGCGATCATCCAGCCAGCGTGATTTCAGGCCCGTTTCCCACGCGTCGCTGGTTTCCGGGTCGATCTCGGTGCCGGCGGCAACCAGCGTGGTATCAAACGCCGGGCCCTTGTAGCCGCTGACATAACTGACATAGGCCATCGCGCTGTCTGTCACATCCCATTGCAATGCTACCTTCGGTGAAAAATTGGTTTTGTTGAGGGTCTCGCTTACAGGCACACCGCCATTATCGTCTGCGAAAACACCAAAAGCATTTGCGCCACTCAAGTATGCCGTGGTCCGGTAGTTCAGGTCGTCATAGGTGAGGCGCCCACCCAGGATCAATACCCAGTCGCTCTTCAGGTTGAAATTCACCTCGCCAAACAGGGCGGAGTTTTCGCCGCTCACTTTGGTGGAAGCCGCGCGCACTGTGGGTTCAGGCGCGTTAGGGAATGCCAGGTCAGTTTGGAGCGTACTGCTACTGTCGATATGCTGCTCGAAATAATAGGCGCCGACAACGTACGAGCCCCAATCCGTTGGTGGCGACGCAAGCCGGATCTCCTGGGAGAACTGGTCCTGTTTTGTGAGCGGGGGCTTGGGCGCGGTTAGTTGTATCGGATTGCCGGGTAGATTGTCCAGGTCGACCCAGCTTTCACTCTTCCAATCCCTGTAGGCGGTGATGGACGTGAGGGTGAAGTCATTGACTTCCCAGTTGGTGGTCAGTGAAACGCCGCTGCTTCTCAGGTGGGTAAAGGTGCGCTCGTCATTGTTGACGTCCTGGTTGTGGTCCGACGGTACAACCGGCAGCAGTTCTTCCAGCAGGGCCTCCTGGCCAGGAGAGTCCCCCACAGAGCGAACACTCAACGCAGTACATTTACAATCGCTCCAGCTGTAATCGCTGGCGAGCAAAAACTCCAGGTTCTCATCGGCCTGCCACAAGAGTTTGCCGCGAAGGTTATAGCTCTGGCTGCTGTTGAGATTGTCGCCGTTATAGTAGTTTTCCGCATAGCCATCGTCGTCGACGCCGGACGCGGTAAAGCGGTAGCCGAGCGTGTCGGTGATGGGCCCGGATATACTGCCATCCAGCCGGTATTCGTCATCCTGTATTGCGGTGGCTGCTGCAGTCCCACTAAGCTCGGGCGTTGGATCCTTGGTGATGATGTGTACGACACCGCCCGATGCATTTTTACCGTAGAGCGTTCCCTGTGGGCCGCGCAACACTTCCACCCGCTGGACGTCGACCAGATCGAGGAACGCCATGCCGGACCGACCCATTACGACACCGTCCAGCATCGTGGAGACACTTGGGTCCACGCCGACGCTGAATGCCTGTGTGCCGATACCGCGTATATTGAACGATGCAGTGGAAGGCCCGGAACTGGCCTGCACATTCAGGGTCGGTATCAGGGTGGCCAGCTCGGCCGCATTTTTCAACTGCGCTTCCATCATGGCCCTGCCCGACAGGAGCGAAACGCCCACCGGCACATCCTGCAGGTTCTGCTCACGCTTCTGTGCCGTGACTATGAGCTCTTCGAGTATGGGGCGATCACCCGTGGAGTTATCTTCTGCGAATCCAGGTGCAGGCAACAGGCTTACAAACAGGGCGCTTTGAATAAGGGCCAATGTCCTGGTGTTGATTGTCATTTTTTTTCCTTATTTTTGTCGTCGAAATTCTGTTATATGTCCTGCGTTCCGCGCTTCCATACAGGGCTGCGCCCGGTAGGGAGCGGCTTGACGGATACTCTCCGCACAGACGGTTTGGAGCTACTGGTGTGCCAGCTGCTGCTTATTCTGTCGCAAGCGGTAGTGGTACCGGGTGAGCTGTACGCCCAGTTGCAGCTTCTTCCAGAGAGAGGCGGTTTCGATCGACTCCAGCAGGTCTGCGGGGAAAATACTCCGGTATTTCGGGATTTTGTGCGCGTTGCGTATTGAGTCGAGAGAGTTGTTCCACTCTTTCTCCCACTCAATGTTCATCATCACCGGCGTTGCCCTGCCGTGCTGCCAGGCCTCCCAGATGATCTGCATGAGAATAGTGAAACCCCGGGGTTCCTTGAATGTGCTGATTGCCATCACTGCCGCGAGAAACATGGATGAATAGTTGTGTCCAAACTGCGCGAGTTGAAAGCCCGAGATGGCAATCTCATTGGAGGAGGTTGTTTCATATCCGGCCACAAGGTGCCAGACATCGTGCATCTGCAATATGCGGGCATTGAGATAATGCAGGGAGTGGGGCAGTTGGCTCAATGCAATGGCCTCGCGATCGAGCACTTCCGGATCGTAGCCATTGTCAACAATCATGGTGTGCAACGAGCGACCCAGGCTGCCCGGTGGGCATTGGGCGAGTGCATCGATGTCGGTGTGGCCGGGGATGGGATTTTTAATGGCGTCCACAGAGCCCGGGTGGTGGTGTGCCAGATCGTCTGCAAGCTCGCCCATTCTGGGGTCTACGGCACCCGCAAGGGAAGCGACGGCTACGGTAATAGAGATCGCATCGTAGCCTTCGTCGTGGCCGTCAACGACCGCCCAGAAGGCCTCCCAGAAGCTGTCTTCCAGCGGCGCCTCGGGCAATCCGGATGGCACCTCTGGTGTCGGACCGGAACCGAGCCAGGCCGAGGCAATATTGTCACACACGGCCTCACAGGCGTGCGGGCAGGAGTATGCCACCCAGGCCATTGCGGCGGTAAGCTGCAGGCGCCCTTCAGATTCCCCTCGTTTGGCCGCAGCGACTGCTGCGGCGATGGTTTTTGCATCCATCCGCCTGGCCGATTGTTGCAGTCTTTCTCTACGTGTCATCCTGAGCCTCCTGGCGGGCGGTGGCGAGAGCGTGAAGGTATCGCTACGATGGCCTTTGTCGGGTGAGTATCGCTGGACTGAGTATACGACTTCTGCCCCTGATGTGAACCCCAATCCTCCGCACACGGAGGCCTTGCTCGACATGCTGGCGCATCGATAAATTGACACTCACCCCCGTGTC
Organism: Halioglobus sp.; assembly: GCA_020443325.1. Classification (GTDB taxonomy): domain Bacteria; phylum Pseudomonadota; class Gammaproteobacteria; order Pseudomonadales; family Halieaceae; genus Marimicrobium. The sequence continues at coordinate 22,926 of JAGRIK010000252.1, read as the reverse complement.
AATTTGTTCTCTCGTTGAGTCGGCTGGCCTTACGGTTTTTTAACATTTGTGCCCAGGCGGAGAAGGGGGCCGTTTGAGCAGTCCAGACGGTTTCAAATGTTTCCCCGGAGGACAGTCCCGTGGGTGGATATTCATCCCTGCGCGGGTGGTAGTAACTCCCGAAGGCGATGTCGAACATCGGCAGCCAGATGGCAAAGTTTTTGTCGCGATGCTCGGGCATCCTGGAGTGGTGTATCCAGTGGTACTGCGGGTTGGAGAAAAACGGCACCAGGCGATGAAGCGCGTCTATTCGCACATTGGCGTGAATGAAGTAATCCCAGACAGCAGGTAGTAACCCCGCCGCTACAATGGCGAGAAGCGTTTGCGGCGCTTCCGAAATATCGAAGATCAAGCCTATAGTCAGGCCCTTGACGAGGGCCTGACCGGACGGCTCCAGAAAGTGTGAGCGAAAAATCGTTGTGGTGTTCAGGTTTTCGTCGCTGTGGTGCAGCTTATGTAACTCCCACAGAAACGGGATTTTGTGTTGTGCCCGGTGCCACCAGTAATACCACAGGTCTCCGAGAAAGCACGCTGTCAGGAATATGACACCGCCCTGCAGGACGACATCGACAACAGGTAATCCAACCGATAGCTGGGCGGTAGAAAGGCTGAGGCTTGGCAGGCCAGTGAGATCAACCAGGAATGCAGTGACCAGCACCACCAGTGCGACGAAGGCCGGTGCCAGGAACAGGTTGCTGTAGGTGATCTTCCAGTTCAGTTTGTAGTTGGCCGCGGGGGTATGTTTCTGCACGGGCGTGAGCTTTTCCAGCAACAGGAATCCGGGCCATGTCAAAAGCAGGGACAGATAGGCCAGGAAAAGCAGCGTAAAAGCGCCGGTGGCCAGTTCGAGGTAGTCACTCCAAAACGCCTGCATCGCTGCATTACCACATTAGGGTGCTATGAAACCTGTATCGAGCTTTCTGCACGGGCCAATCGCCATTCCTCGAACCCAAACCCGGCGGCCAGCAGCAGATTGAGTGCGGTATAGATGTTGATCGGAAACAGGAACATCAGTGCGATCGCGTAGTAGACGAAACTGATGGCCAGTGCGCGGCGAAATGGAAACTTCAGCGCACACAACCAGACCAGCACGATCATCCAGGTGGCCTTGCTGAAATACACCAGCTTGGCAACCGCCAGATGCGCGGCCGGGCTGTCGCCCTGTGCGTATTTTGCGAAGATGGCAAAATCATCGCCGGTCCAGAAGTTCCACTCGAACTTCAGGTGAATGACGGTATAGCACAGGAGGAAAAGCCCATACATTGACAGAAATTCACGCAGCTTCAACCCATTCTTATTCATAGCTGACTCCACATCGCTCCGCAGTCTGGTCAGTGTGATGAATACTACACGCCTGGCGTAGGGAAAGAGAAGCTTTAGCCGGCTGCAGGGCAGCCCTGCGCTATGGTTCCTTGGCCCTTATGCGATTGAACTACGCAGGAAGTGCTGCATGGCCAGAAAGACTATCCTGGCGCGCGCGTTCGGATCACCAACAGACCGCTGCATCAGCTCGCGGGAGCGAATTTCCAGTGATAGCGGCAGCTGTGGATCGAGTTTATCGAGGATGTCGTGCAGCGCGAGGTCGCCTTCGCCCGGCAGCTGGCGCAGGTACAGCGCGTCCTCGATCAGTCCCTCGGGGCTGCTATCGCCCAGTACAGCACTCGCGTCGCACAATTGAATGTAGGGCATTAGCCGCGGATCAATATCGCCCAGGTCGTCGGCACTGCCGCCCGTTCTGTGCAGGTGCAAGGAGTCCACCAGGATACCACCCGCAGGATGCGCAACGTCCTGAACCACTTCGAGGGCCTGCTGTAGCGAGCGAATTTCTGTAATGGCCAGAAACTCCAGCACGATGCGGGTGTTGCCGCTTTCGGCCCTGCGGCAAATATGCTCAAAACGCTTCTTTGTGCGTGTCATTTCCGGCTCGGATGAGACGCACAGGATATTGCGCACACCGAGTTCAAGCCCGATGTCTATCATCTGGTCATGCGCGGTCGGCGCTTCGCCGGGTTTGAGCCAGACGACTTCGAGATCCAGCGGGCAGATGCCGGTCTCTGCCAGTGCCTCCTCGACCCGGCGAGTGGTAGCGGCGTTCCACGTCTGCGTGTCACACCAGATGCCGGCGGCGTTGAAGCCGGCTGGGGCTGCAGCGCGTACTGCGTCTTCGGCGGGAAACTCCTGGACGACGCCCGCGGCCAGTGAGATTAAGCGAGCATCGCTCACAGTAGTTCCCCGTGTTGCTCTACACCACACTGCACAATATCAGGTGTGGGCCTGTATACAGCCGGGATGAAGTTAAACGTCAGGCACCCACGCTGATCAGTTGCGTGTCGGCCTGACCACTTCCGTCGCTGCGATAACGGTATTTCACATCACTTCCCGACGGCGCATCTTTTAACCGTGTGTCCTGGGGCAGCTTGAACTCCATTTTCTGGTCGCGCCGCACCTTGCAGCGAGATTCGCTATCATATTTGCTGATGGAGTGAATCTTCACGCTCGTGGTGTTCGCGCCTCCCTGCTCGCCATGCTGCACCGTTCCTTCCAGCAAGCAGTCTTTCTCGCTGTCGGCCATGAGCATCGGGCTGGACAGGAAAAACGCAGGAATGACCAGGATTTTAAGTAAAGTTTTCATTATATATACCTCGACTGGTAACCAACGGAAAAACCTTACACCCAAATGATTCGACTTTGCCACCTCGCGCCCTAAAATTTTCATCAAATTGTAACAATTATGTGGTTGCGATCAGGGAAAGCCTGTTTGGGAACCGTCAGACCCACCCATTGGCAGTGTGCCCGCACCGGTGAAAAATCAGTAACGCTGTAACCTTGCTGTCATATCACTGTAAGAATTACTGCTTACAGTTTTGCCAATACATTCCAGATCAAAACCCGGAAGGTCATGAGAAACGTTTTTACTATGAAAGCCATTGTTCGCATTTGCCTGATCCCGCTGCTTGCCTATACGGCACAGGGGGTTGCGCTATCCTTTGCACCCGAGGAATTCCAGGCGTCGCGCAAGCTGGCGTGTGTGCTTGCGCAGCAGTCACTGGGTCAGCTCAGCGAGGCGGAGTATGGTGAGAAAACACATACAGTGCTGGATGGGTTTGACGAGGTTGAGCGAGACAATATCCTCGCACAGGCAGTTGGCTATTACGGTGGACTGGTGTTTTCTGCCGCTGGTGAAGATCCCGCTTCCGCCGGAATCAGCGCCGCTGGGGCACTCAAGCTGCAAGGTTTCCTGGCCAGCAGTACATGCGTTGAAGGTTATAACAAGGTGACGTTGCGCCTGTAACAGCACCACCGCACGGCCAATAAGCTACTCACTCGAGCGCCTCTCCGATAGTTCGCCCGCTTTTGCGACATTCCCGTCATCACCCGTGTTCCCCATTCCATACATTTTCGTTTATGGCGCGCTCGCGCCAACGTCCCGGTCAGGTGACTTACTGCTTTCGACATTGAGTGAAACGGGAGAATGTTTAATAAATCTGCAACATAAATGCCACAAGGCTGTCACCCGGTGACCCTACGATAGCCGCCCATTGAACACAGGTCGACCTCGTGAATGCGTGTCTCAAGCGCGTAAATCCAGGTTCGAAACCGATGTTGTGATAAGCGCAATTTACGTTAACCAATGAATTCCAGGGCCAGGGTGAATACCAAATATGAAACGATTAGCAGTATGCGCGGGCTTCGCGTTGTCTTTCTCATCCTGTCCGGTGCTTGCTGCCAACCTCTATCTCATGGTCTTTTTTGGCGATGCGCCGCTCAGTGGTGCGACGGTATTCCTGGATGAGCGCAATCTGGGTGCTACAGATGACAGGGGGAGTTCCGAAGCCGTGTTGGAGTCCGGCGATCACGTGCTGACCCTGGTAGATCGCAATGACAACACGGATTTCCCCATCGAATTCAGCTCGGCACCGCAGGAAGATGTGGAAATAAAAGTGACGTTTGCGACAGGCGACGAGCCGCAAGTCGCGATTCGCAAGTTTGGCGTTGAAGGCGGCCTTGGTGAGGGCTTTATCACTGGAAAGATTCTCGATGCCAGTGGGGCAGCTGTGGCGGGCGCAACCATAGCCGCAGCGAATTCGAACTATGCTGTCACCTCCGATGAGTTCGGCGTGTACGCGCTGAAGATTCCGCGCGGTGAGTATGCGATCAACATCAGTGCCCCCGGCTACCAGACCGTATCTGTGCCGGATGTGCGCGTAATGGCCGATATCGGCGTCAATGCGACCGTCACACTGCGCTCGCAAGGCGAAACTGCTGCTGCCGCGGGTGTCGCCGGCGGTGCATCCACTCCCTCGCCGCCGATTGAAGAAGTGTTCGTACTCGGTGTGTTCAACCCACAGGAAAATGCAGCGAGTGTGGAGCGCTACGCCGTCTCGATCACCAATGCCATTGACGCGGCTCAGTTAGAACGGTTTGGTGACAGCGATATAGGCTCCGCGCTGAACCGCGTAGTCGGTGTTGCGATAGTGGATCGCAAGTATGCGACTGTGCGCGGCCTGGACGGTCGCTACATCTCCAGCACACTTAACGGTCTGCTGATGCCGAGTACGGATACGCAGCGCAGGGAAGTGGAGCTGGACCTGTTTCCGACGGTTATCGTTGGCGGGATCGACATACAGAAGTCGTACACGGCCGACCAGCTGGCGACGACGACCGGTGGCGCTATCCAGATCGAAACCAAGGGCATTCCGGATGAACGAATCCTGCAGGTCAGCGGTTCGCTGGGTTATAACCCGGGCGCGACCGGTACGGACATTCTCAGCTACGCCAGCAGCAATGGCGACTGGGCGGGGTACGATACCGGCCTGAGAAAGCTTCCCAACGGTGTACTGGATGTGACCGATGGTGGTCGATCGCTTACGGTCTGCGATCCGGCGATCGATCCGGTTCGTTGCACCTCACCGGCAGAAGCCGCGCAGTTGGGCGTGAAATTCCAGGACGACTACAAAGTCGGTGACAAGACAGGCCTGCCCAACACGGAAGTATCTATGGCCTACGGTGACAGATTACCTGCCGGTGAAAACGAGTGGGGCTACTATCTCGCTGCCGATTTTGATCGCAAGACTGTGGATCGCGGGAACGCAGAACTCACCAATCCACTGGGCGTTGAAGGCAATTACAAGCGTTCGGAGGAGACGACGGCGATAACGGGATACGGTGCCGTAGGCTATGAGTACGGTGACGCCAATGAACTCATGTCCAAGACCATGTACCTGCACAACACCGACGATATTACACGGGTGGAAACAGGTGTCGACCAGTTGGAGGACAACCAGACAGACGTCTATCTGCTCGACTGGATAGAGCGGGAGTTTATCTCCCAGTCCCTGACCGGCCACAATGAGTTTGATTTTGACCACGGCATCCACCAGCTCGATTGGCGCGGCGCCTACTCCGAAACACGCCGGGACGAACCGGATCGCCGGACCTACACCTATTTCAATGATTTTCTGTCCTCCTCCGCGTTTGAGCGTCGGTGGTCCAAGCTGAAGGAGACCAGCAAAGACCTGGGCGCCGATTACGCTATTGACCTGGACTGGGGCAGCAACAGCGCGACGCAGATAAAGGTCGGCGGGATGTGGTCTGACAAGGACCGGACCTTTGATCAGTACCGCTTCGGCATCGACTTCACCGAATTCGGCAGCGATATCGACCTGAATATCGACCAGAGCCTGGAGGACGAGATACTGCCGTACAACAACTTTGCCATCAACAAAGTACTGCTGACAACGAATACCACGGACACCGACTCCTACAATTCCCAGGAGGAGATAAAGGCTGGCTATCTCACTGCCAACACGGATTTTGGCGAGAACTGGACGCTGCTAGCGGGTGCGCGTTTTGAGAAATTCAACCAGAAGTTGCAGTACCCGAACGATCCGCGTGTGAACAGCGAGCTGGATTACGATGACTGGTATCCGGCGGTTAACCTGACCTGGCGGCCTACCGAGGAAATACAGGTGCGCGCCGGATACTCGCAGACAGTGTCGTACCCGGGAATCATAGAACGCTCCGAGGCGCAGACCTATGATGACAAAACCGATGAGAGAGTGTTCGGTAATCCCGATCTGGAAGTCTCGACGATTGATAACTCGGATCTGCGGCTCGAGTACTACTTTTCTGACGTCGAAAGTGTGTCGCTCGCCTACTTCTACAAATCCATCGACAACCCGGTCGAGAAAGCGGTAGTCGACGCCTCGGGTTCGGCGGCAAGAAACTCCTATACCTTTATCAACCAGGAGAGCGCCGATCTCTGGGGTATAGAAATTGATGGGACCAAGAATGTGCTGGAGACCGACGATTACCTGGTTTTCGTCAGCGGCAACGTGTCTTACATCGATTCCAGTGTAGATCTGACCGCCAGGTCGAAAGAACTGGAAGGTAGTAGTGCGGATGGACGCGAGCTTCAGGGGCAGTCCCAGTGGCTCAGTAATCTGCAAGTGGGCATGGACCATTATCCCACGGAACAGAAGTTCACCCTGCTGGTTAACTACTTTGACAAGCGAATCTTCCGGGTTGCACGCGGTGCGAATACGGGGCCCAAGTACGAGGACAGCCGTGTGATCGTGGACTTTACCTATGAAAAGGAGTGGAACGAGAACCTGGTTCTGGAGGGGTCGATCAAGAACATTCTCAACAGCAAGGTCGAGTACTCCCAGAACGACAACACCATTGAAAGCTACAACGTGGGCAGATTCTTCAAGGTGGGTGTCACCTATACGTTCTGATAATTGTTTACAACGCGGCACGGGGAGATGAAATGAATTATTTAGCTAAGCGAAGAAAGTGCAGTTCATCTGCACTCCAATTTAACGTGATCAGGAAGCAAACAATGGTTAAACAAAAGTTGTATACAGCGCTGCTGGTGCCGCTTATTTCCGGCATGGTCGGTTGCGGTGGCAGTGATGGTGACAATGTCAATATCACCAATGAATTCGGCAGTTCAAGCAGTTCGGGCTCCAGCAGTTCCGGCGGGTCCAGCAGCGGTGGAGACTGTAACCAGGTCGTCGTGGCAGACTTTATCGATTTCAATACGGACTGCTCGGTCGGCACCCTGACTGGTATGGTGGATGAGGACTATACCCTGACGAGCGACGTGCAGTGGCGGCTCGACGGGACGGTAACAGTGGGTGATGGAAATCGTACGGTTAGCAATGCCAGTGATGTACAGGCGATACGCGACGCGGGTGTGACCCTAACGATTGAGCCTGGCACCGATATACGTGCGTTTGATACCGGTACGCTGTTGGTTACGCGTGGCTCCATGCTGATGGCAGAGGGCAGCGCGTCACAACCGATTACATTCAGCAGCCTCGACGATAACTACGACGGACTCGGCGAATGGGGCGGCGTGATCATCCAGGGCTTTGCCCCCCAGTATGGACAGGGAGATACCGGTCCATGTTATGGCGCCGGCGACGTCTGTAACGTCGAAGGTGAGGGTGGTACCGACGTGTCTGTCTATGGCGGTAACGATCCCGCGGACAACTCCGGCTCGCTGCGTTACGTGCGCATCGCAGAGGGCGGGCTTGTGGCTGGCCCCAACAATGAAATTAATGGCTTGACCCTGCAGGGCGTCGGTTACGGAACAATGCTGGAGTATATCCAGGTGCACAATAATCTCGATGACGGTATTGAGTGGTTCGGTGGTACCGTGAACCTGCGTTACGCGGTACTCACCAGCAACGATGACGACGATATCGATTACGATGAAGGCTATATGGGGAACATCCAGTACGCGCTCATCGAAAAAAACAACATCAATGACGCACCGCAGGGTTCGAACGACCCGCGTGGGGTAGAAGCCAATTCCAGCGATGCCGATTACGTGCCGCAAACGGAAGCGGTGCTGGCCAACCTCACTATAATAGGCGGAAAAGTGAACAATAACGCGTCGTCTTCACAGGGCGAACAGCCCGGCATGCGTCTGCGTGGCGCTGTGAAAACCGCGATCTTCAACAGCTCCGTCAGCAATTTCAATATTGGCTGCGTGCGCATCGACAACGCTGATGTGAATGGTGATGGTTCCATGATCGTACCCAGTGTGATCGCAATGGAGAACTTTCTCGGTGATTGTGAAGGCGGTTTGTTCCAGAAGCAGTCACCCGATGTGGAAGACAATGTGGACGCACTGGTACTGACCTACAGCGAGACGATGGCAATTCAGGAAAGCCAGGCGCGACTGGACGTGGCGCCGGTGATCAATGCGGTGAACAACGGCTCCGGTTTCGTCTTTGACCAGACGGATTTCATCGGCGCAGTTGATCCCGACGGCGATGCCTGGTGGGAGGGTTGGACATTGCCCGGTACGGTTACCGAGATGGAACCTGTACAGCCCGCTTCATTTGTAAGCTGCAGTGACGATGCCACGAATTGTACGATCACAGGCCAAATTGACCAGGATTACACCATGGTCGCCGGGGTAGAGTGGCGTCTGGACGGCGAGGTGATCGTCGGTGCTGGTAACGTAACGGTTGCCAACGATGCCGATGTACAGGCGGTGCGCAATGCAGGGGTTACGCTGACTATTCGCCCGGGCGTGAATGTTCGCGCGTTCGATACGGGCTCGTTGATCGTGACGCGGGGTTCCAAGATCCATGCGGTGGGTTCGCCAGCGGCCCCGATCACATTCAGTAGCCTGAGCGATGACAATCTCGATGGCGAAGGTGAGTGGGGCGGCGTTATTATCCAGGGTTTCGCGCCGCAATACGGACAGGGTGGAACTGGCGCATGCTTTGGCACGGGCACTGTCTGTAATATCAAGGGCGAAGGTGGCACGATCGTCGGCAACTATGGCGGCAATGACCCTGCAGATGACAGCGGTGCACTGCGCTATGTGCGCATCGCCGAGGGCGGAAAGATCGCCGGACCGAATAACGAGATCAACGGTTTGACGCTGCAGGGTGTCGGTTACAGTACTGAAATCGATTATATCCAGGTTCACGGTAACCTCGACGATGGCATCGAGTGGTTCGGCGGTACGGTCAATGCAACACACCTGGTGTTGACCAACAACGACGACGATGACATCGATTACGATGAGGGCTACATGGGGAATATCCAGTACGCTATCGTGCGCAAGAACCAATCAAAATCCGCCCCCACAGGCAGTAACGATCCACGTGGTATAGAGGCCAATTCAAGCGATGCCGATTTCGTACCGGAGACGGATGCTGTGTTGGCGAATATCCTGGTTCTCGGTGGTTCGGTGAACAACAACGCGGCGTCCCAGAACGGTCAACAGCCAGGTATGCGATTGCGAGGTGCTGTCACTACCGCTATCTACAATTCCGCAGTCCGGGATTTTGATACAGGCTGTATCCGCATAGATGACGCTGTGTTGACCAACAGTACTGTGCCCTCGAATATCACGCTGGTGAATGTTCCCGGGGAATGCCTGGACGGGTATTACGACAAGCGCGCGGCGGACGCTGTAGCGAACGCCGGGGAAGACCCCGTCACGGTAGATTCAGCCTACGCGCTGATGGAGCCATCGGCTAATGTGATGGCACCCGGGATACCTGCAGTGGACAACGGCTCGGGCTTTGTGTTCGACAACACCGATTTCATTGGTGCGGTCAAACCGGGCACAGACCCTGCCGATACATGGTGGGCGGGCTGGATTATTGAGGGTTCGCTCGACTGATCTTTTTCTTCCCTATCCAGGGACACTTTGAGCCGCGCTTTTACAGTGCGGCTTTTTTTGTTTTATTGTCCTAAATGGCGGTCGCGAATTTCCTGCAGTGCGACCGCGTCATTGCTGAACACCCACTCGATACCGCGATTGAGTTCCCTGAACAGGCAGTTTCTTGATGCAGGGAAGCCGGTGCCAAGGCGTTGTTTGTGCGCATCGTGCCTGTTCTTCAGTGAGGTATTCAACAGAAGATAATGCCCACCCATTCCGCCGTAACCCTGCGCAAGCGCCTGTGCGCTTATGGACTTCACGTTGGTTTCTGCGACAGGGAAAAAGCACTCGCTCGGCAGGAAAGCCAACGGCTTGAAAACGGTTGGGTCCAGTGCCAGCAGATGGTAATCCTCTGCGGGTTTCAGTGGCGCAAGGAGTGAGCGCAGGATACCGGATTGCCTGTCGGGGTCGGGCCAGGGCTCTGCCTTGAGTTCAAGCATCAGGTGGGTATTGCCGCCAAAGCGCTGGATCACTTCTTCCAGGCGTGGAATGTCGGGAACCCGGGCGTGCAACTGGTTATAAGTCAGGCTGCTGACTGCGCTCGTCTCGCCGAATACGCGCCGGGGGCTGGGATCATGGCAAATGACCGGGACCAGGTCTGCGGTCCAGCGGATATCGCACTCAATTCCCCATACACCGGCGGCCGAAGCGCGCTCGAACGCGGGGATCGTGTTTTCCTTGATGCGTTTGTTGTCGTGTTCGCCGCGATGCGAAATGATCTTGCAGCGCTCAAGCGCCGCGCGCTCTGGTATCCGCCGGGGTACCACTGCCATTAATGAGTCAACGACTACCATCGCAATATCGAGTAAACTCATGGTCCACACACTTATCTCTCCGGGAGTCAGCTTCTGATGTTAGCGCTTGCGAGCCGTCTGCGTAAATGGCGTAACTGAAGAATCCCATGCCCGACTCATCCCTCAAGATGACATCCCTGCCGGGTGCCCACCCCGCCAGCAAGCGCGAGTTGGCCGCCTGGGCATTCTACGATTTTGCCAATTCCGGCTACACCACTGTTGTGATGACCACGATTTACAGTGCGTATTTTGTCGGGGTTATTGCCGCGGGACTGGACGAACAAAGCCCGGGTACGGCGACCTTGCTGTGGACTCTCGCGATTGGCGCTGCGAATCTGTTCGTGTTGTTGGCAGGCCCTGTTATCGGCGCCGTCGCGGATCATCGGGCGAGGAAAAAACGTTATCTGCTGGCGTCTTCGGTGTTGTGTGTTCTTGGTACCGCCGGTCTCGCACTGGTGGGGCCGAATGAGGTAGCCCTCGCAATGGTACTCCTCGTTGTGGCGACCATCGCGTTCGCGGTCGGGGAGAACCTGATCGCCGCATTCCTCCCGGAAATTGCCCACCGCGACGGCATGGGTCGAATATCCGGCTATGGCTGGAGCCTGGGCTACTTCGGAGGACTGCTGACACTGGGCACGTGTCTCATGTATATCAATTGGGCGAGCGACCGCGGCTTGGCATCCACCGATTATGTTCCCGTCGCGCTGCTGATCACGGCGGTTATTTTTGCGATTACTGCCTGCCCGACATTTTTGTGGCTGCGCGAACGGGCTAAGCCCAGGCCAGCTATCGATGGCGTGACCTACATCAAGGCCGGTTTCGCCCAGGTGCAAAGAACGTTGCGTCACGCCGCGCACATGCCGGATCTCTTTCGCTTCCTGCAGTGCCTCACCCTTTTCCAGGCCGGAGTAGCCACCGTTATTGTGGTTGCTGCGATCTATGCCCAGGAGGAAATGGGTTTCGATACGCAGCAACTCATTACGCTTATCATGGTAGTTAACCTGACGGCCGCGATAGGCGCATTTGCGTTCGGTCATGCGCAGGACCGGTTTGGATCGGTGCGCAGCCTCGCCGTTGCGCTGCTGGTATGGGTGGCCGCGATCGCAGTGACGCTGCTGGCAGACGAACCCGCTGATCTCTGGCTGGCAGGAAACCTGATGGGGCTGGCAATGGGCGCTACCCAGGCCGGTGGTCGTGCGCTCATCGGCCAGCTGACCCCCGAGTCGCGCAATGCCGAGATATTCGGGTTGTGGGGATTGGCCAATCGCGCCGCCGCGATTATTGGTCCGGTCAGTTACGGCATTATCAGCGAACTCACCGATGGCAACTATCCGCTTGCGATGCTCTCAACCCTGGTGTTTTTTGTGTTGGGGCTGCTGCTTCTGCTCACGGTGGATGAAAAGCGCGGCAAGGTGGCTGCTGCAACGCTAAGCCAGCCGGGCTGATAGACGCGAAGTGAATCCTGTGTTGAAGCACTCGCTCGCAGTGTGTTCCAATGACGAGTAAGAATTACAATAATCCGCGTTTCGGTCAGGCCACCTGACCCAGGAGAAAATCCCCTTGGAAACCAGACAACACCGTACCCGCTCATTCCCGGCAGTCATTACCGCGATGGTATTGCTCTCGATTGTCGCCGGTTGTAGCAATACCAGTGACAGTAACCCGCCTGACCAAAAACCCCAGGCTGCGAACCCGATGATCGAGGGCCCGATCTCCGGCGGCGGAGCGGCGGACTGTTGCGTGATAAATTTTGGTCCGATCGAGGTGGACCTGAGAACCCAGGGCTATGTGCCGGGTACGCCATTTTATGCCGGTGTCTCGTTCGATGAAGCGGAGGTGGGATACCGCGAGACAGAGTATTTTATTTCGGGATCGGCGATGTCCTATATTGCCACCGATGAATTGCGCCCGGAGGGTGACTGGCAGGTGGAGACGGCAGATGCGGCCGAGTACGTGAGCCGGATCGTGGTGCTGCGGCCCGAGAACGAGGCCGATTTTAACGGCACGGTCGTAGTGGAGTGGTTCAATGTCTCCGGTGGCGTCGATGCCGCGCCAGACCTGACCCAGATGCACACAGAGCTGATGCGCGAGGGCTACGCCTGGGTGGGCGTGTCCGCACAGAGGGCGGGTGTAGAGGGTGGTGGCGCATTCGACTTGCCCCTGAAGGTTATCGATCCCCAGCGCTATGGTCCATTGCAGCACCCCGGCGACAGTTTCTCCTACGACATTTTCTCCCAGGCAGCCCAGGCCGTTCGCAACCCGGTGGGCCTGGACCCGCTGGAGGGTCTCAGGGTGCAGCGTATGATTGCCGTGGGTGAGTCGCAGTCCGCGTTCCGCCTCGTGACCTATGTGAATGCCATACACCCGACGATCGATTTGTTTGACGGTTTTATTATTCACAGTCGGGGCAATGGCAGTGCTGCGCTATCGCAACTACCGCAGGTCGAGGTCAGGACGCCTGATCCCGTATTCATCCGCGAGGGACTCCCTGAGCCGGTGCTCACCCTGCAGACGCAGACCGATATTTTTCGTTTGAACTCTGTCACCCAGCGCCAGCCCGACTCCGGTACTATCCGGTTGTGGGAGGTGGCCGGTTCCGCCCACTCCGATGTGTACACGACCATCAAGGGGCCGGTTGACCGGGGCGACGACCCCACGGTGGCCGATGTGATCTCCAACAACGATGCCCGACCGCCTTTTATCACCTGTCCGCTGCCGGTGAATGATGGACCGGGACACTGGGTCGCCAAGGCCGCCGTCGCCGCAATCGACAAGTGGCTGCGCAACGGCGAAGCTGCCCCTTCAGCGCCGTTGTTGGCATTGAATCCCGAGGGAACCGACTTCCTGTACGACCGCTTCGGCAACGTTCAGGGCGGTGTCCGTACGCCTTATGTGGATGCGCCCGTTGCGGTACTGTCGGGCGAGGGGCAGCCGCCTGCAAACGCCGCTTTTTGTGGGTTGTTCGGTACTACCGAATTGTTTGATGAAGCGACACTGGCGATGCTTTACCCGACCAGGCAGGCGTATATCGATGCTATTGACAACGCCACCGATGCGGCCGCCGCGGCGGGGTTTCTGGTGCCCAGGGATGCAGAGCTGATCAAGGCGCGGGCGCGGACTTCAGATGTTGTCGGTGTCCCTGGGTCCTGATCTGGCAGCGTGTTGAAGAAGTCTCAAACGAGTTCGAGGTAGGCAAAAAACGGGGATGACAGATGCGGTTTTTTGCCCTCGTCCCAGGGAATAGTCTTGCCCGACGGTTACGGATAGAAAAAGTGTTTCTCAGTCGCTCCCGGGGTGCCGGACCAACGTAATTCGCTTGGTGAGAAACACTTTTTCTATCCGTAACCTCAGACCATACCATTCGGCTAGATCACAAAAGCTTTGTACCCCGGCTTTTCAGAGTCTAACGTCCGTCACACCTCGTGTCGTAGCATTGGGATGCAGGGCTCGTGCCCCAGCAGGCGTTTCACCAAGCGAATCACGTGGAGCGACTGAAACGCCTGCTGGGGTACGAGCCCGTCGACCACGATAGACCCTGGCAGCGCTAGAAATTAGAAGAGAGTGTCCAACACGCTGCTAATTGGCGCTGAGCGCCAGATAGAAAAAGTACAGGCAGATTCCGAAGCCGCCGATAAAGATCAGTGATCGCAGGATATCGACGTTAGCGATATACGCCGGGATATAGGCGATGCGCAGGGCGACGAACACCATTGCCAGCGTGGAGACGCTTTGCAGGTCGACTCCTGCAATGAACAGCGCCAGTGCAGCGGCGCTGAATATCGCCAGTGCTTCCCAGCTATTCCCCTGGGCGGCTACCGCGCGCGCCCCGGCACCTGACAGTTGCTGTGACTGGATGCGTGGCTCCTTGTTGTCGATGCTGCCCAGTTGCTGCTGGCGGAAATAGGCCGCGATCCAGGCACAGATGATAGGAAGGATGCAAAGAATGAGTAAGCTGCCGATAACGGTGTTCATGAATCTTGTTCTCCAGGGTGGCTAGTAATCACGATCATACGCAGCCCGGATGTGCTGCGCTACCAGTTCTGGCTCCTGCATCGGGATGAAGTGGTTCAATTCCGGCAGGTAGAACTCCTGGCAGTCGGGTAGTGCGTCAGCCAGGCCGGGCCAGGTAGGGGAGGAGCTCAGGTCGGAGATGGCATCGTCAGACGGAGATGCGCGCAGCAGTGTCACGGGAGTGACGATGAGGGGTAACTCTGCGAGAATAATTTCGTTGCCTTTCTGGTTGAGGTAGATGCCAGCTTCATTGATCGGGTCGCAGGCCAGTTGGCGCAGCGCATTGTCACCGGCTGGCTGCAGCGCGTAATCGCAGTAATCGCGCAGGACCTGCGGTTGCCAGGTGCTGAAGGGGTGGCGCCCACTGAAGCGCTCGTACATCTCCTGGGCGTCCCGCCACGCATTCTTGCGCCGGCTCACCGGGTGATCAGTGGCTTTCAGCTGGGTAGAAAATGTGTGGAACCGGGCGTAGCGGTCGTTAGACATGATGACCGGGTCAATGAGGACAAGGTGTTTGAATCGACCCGGGCTGCGTGCGGCGGCGCGGGCTATCAGGTGCCCGCCGATGGAATGCCCAACCCCTACCACGCGTTCCAGGTCGAGCTTTTCGATCAGCCGGTGAATGTCATCGGCCATTATTTGCCAGTCTGCTGTACCGTGGCTGTCGCTGGCGCCGTGAAATCGCAGGTCCACCGCATAAACCTGGTGCCCTGGAAGATGCTGCACAACTTGCGTCCAGCAGCGACTGTGAAAACCTGTGGCGTGCAGCAACAACACCGGATCTCCCTCTCCGGGCCATTCGACACCGGCCAGTTCGATGCCGCCGATGTCGAGGCGGAACTCGTGGGGTTCTTGCATGATTTATTGTTACCTGTGGAGTATCTGGGAAAAGTTCCTATTGTATCGCGGATCAGCGCATTGCTTCCCTGACTTTAGGGTCATAACTTTTACGGATGAGCTTCGCTGGGTAATCAAAGTCCGATTGTCGATAGGGTACGGGAAAAGGTCGCGGCGGTCGCGCTATCGGATGCACGGGGCGATTGGGACGCCGCCACTCGCGGCGGACCGGATACGGATAATACCCCGTGTAACTGGTTGTTGTATCGTAGTACTCCGACAGGTCCGGCGAGGAGGTTTCGGCGTATCGTTGTGCGTCAAGCTGGCGCAGTTCGGCGCGATGCTTTTCCCGCGCCATGCGATCGGCCACCATCCGGTCGGTAGTCTCTCGCATCTCCTTTAGTCGTTGCGCTGTCAAATCACTGGACGGCGGTGCCTGTGTTTCGATAACAACTGTTTCCACCAGCACATCGCCCGGGGGCCGGGTATCGGAAAAGCTGACCGCACCGCTGTCATCGACAGATTTGTAAACGGTCTCGGCAAGGGACGGCAGGCAGCAGCACAGCAGGGACAGTGCCAGGGTTCGGGGGTATTGGCGCAAATGATTCATACTCCGGAGTATAGATTCCTCCATCGGCCACAACAAATATTTACGCGATCCAGGGTCCGTTCCAACGCCTGCAGGCTCGTCGCTATTGGGGCTAATGTGGCCTGTCGGATGCAGGGTTAGTCGGAGGATGTCTCATTCACGGCTGCCTCAGGTAATAGCAGTAGCGCGCCCGCCAAGAAGGCGATCGCACCGAGTAGCGTGAAAGTTGTGAACGGGACGGCGCCGACAAAAAAGACCAGGTTGCCCCGCTCATTGCTCAACGAGCAGTAGGCGGCGAGTGCCGGAATGAGGGACAAAATAGCGCCCAGTGCAAACAGGGCGGCTCCAATGGCAAACACGGTGCCGATCCACCAGTTTAACCGGGTTGGTAGCCCTAAGCCATGTGGCAGCGACCGCGCAGCATCAGCCTACATGCGCTCACCCGGGAGATTCCTGCGGTGGAGGCGAGAATGCTGTGTGGTTAATGAACCATCCGGATTGCGAAGATGCCGCCGTGTAACGAAATGCCGGGCACCGTCCGATTCATTGTGTGCAGAATGGGTTATGCGTCAGCCTCAGTGGTGAAATCCCGACGCCTCGGCAGCAACCAGTTTCGCGTGCACGGGGTGCTTCTCGAAAAACTCCAGCGCATTTTTAATGTCGTCCAGTAACAGCGTGGCGAGATCGCGACTCACACCATGACGCACCAGGATGCGCTGGATCGGAATCGATTCGCAGTTGGCCGGCAGTGAGTAGGCGGGCACCTGCCAGCCACGTGCGCGCAGCCGGTTCGCGAGGTCGTACAGGCTGTAACCGGGGTCTACCCCCGGCTTGACTCTCCAGCACAGCGAGGGGATGCCGCTGTCCATGGCGCCGTCGTAGATAATTTCAAACGGGCCGAGCTTCGCGATCTCACCGGCCAGGAACTGTGCGGTGTTGTAACAGGCCGTGTGTATTTTACGGTACCCCTCGGTCCCGAGGCGCAGGAAATTATAGTACTGGCAGGCGACCTGACCGCCCGGTCGGGAAAAATTCAGCGCGATGTCGCGCATGTTGCCCCCCAGGTAATTGACCCAGAAAATCAGTTCCTCTGGCAGATCCTTCGCCTCGCGCCAGATTATCCAGCCGACTCCCAGGGGGGCCAGGCCGAACTTGTGCCCCGAAGCGTTAATGGACTTTACACGCGGTAGCCGGAAATCCCATACCAGCTCCGGGGAGCAAAACGGCGCGAGAAATCCACCACTGGCACCGTCGACATGAATGGGTATGTCCAGCCCGGTCTCTCGCTGGTATCGGTCCAGCGCCTGGGACACAGCCTCCACCGGCTCATACTCCCCGGTAAAGGTTACGCCCAGCGTGGGAACGACACCAATCGTGTTCTCATCGCAGCGCGCCAGTACCTCTTCGGGCGTCATCAGCATCCGCCCCTCGTCCATTGGAATCTCTCGGTGCTCAATGTCCCAGTAGCGGGTGAACTTGTGCCAGCAGATTTGCACGGGGCCGGTAATCAGGTTGGGTTTGTCGATGGGCTTGCCCTCGGCTTTACGCCTTGCATCCCAGCGACGCTTCATGGCCATGCCGCCCAGCATGGCGGCCTCGCTGGAGCCCGTGGTTGAGCACCCAACCGCGTTGTCGCCAGCCGGTGAGTTCCACAGATCCGACAGCATATGCACGCAGCGAGATTCAATTTCAGCTATCTGTGGATACTCGTCCTTGTCGACTATGTTTTTGTCTATGCACTCGTCCATCAGTCGATGGACTTCCGGTTCCTCCCAGGTCTGGCAGAATGTGGCCAGATTCTGGCGCGCATTGCCGTCCAGCATCAGCTCATCGTGTACCACTGTGTAAGCGTGCCGGGGGTCCAGCTGCATCTCGGGAAACTTGTATTTGGGTATGGATACGCTGAGGTCGGCCGAGGCGTAGATATCGTCGTCCATCTTGTGGCGAATGGAATCTTTGTCGTGTAGTGCCATAGGGATAGATCCTGTCTGATGCGATGTAGCTGATTCGAAATGCCAGTCGGAAGTATAACCAATAGTGAAAGGCACATGCATCTCTGCGCGTGTGTGCTCGGTTGTGTGTGCTGCCGCTACGATTTGAGAAGCAGTAATTCCAGCCGGCTGTCGGGCAACAGGACACTGCGTTCAACGCGAAAATCGTCAAGCAGCGCCGTCAACTCGCGCTGGCTGTGCGGGGCATAGCAGTGTGGTGTTGACTGGCGGTCCCTGACAGTGAGCGCATCCAGTTGCTGGATGCCGTAAAAATTATTCTTCTGCGGTGCCTTGCGATTGTGTACGGAGAACGCGTGAGCGAGAGTGCCTTTCTTCAGGTGCGGGCGCATCACAGTGAATAATGCCTGTATCGCCTCGGCGTCGAGGAAGTTGAACAAATCCCAGAACAGGCAGATGTCGAAAACCGTGTTACTGGAGAATGGCAGGAGCTCGCGAAACTGTTGTGCCTGTGTTGTGGCCGGCTCCTCGGTTGCGATAATAGGGAGCGCCGGGAACACGTCAATGAAATGCAATTTGCAGCGGTAGTTTGAAAAAAATTCGACAGTCTCCGGTAACGCCAGGCCGACGTGCAAAACAGTTACTGCCCGCTCCTCATCGAGATGCTGGAACAGGAGTGGCAGTAACTTTGAGGTCTGGGTCGACAGCTTAGACAATGGCTGGACTGCGAAAACCAGAACCTCGATTATAAATCGCTGCCATGCCTGTTAGACACTTTTCAAGTCGAGGCCAGAGGCCTTGAGTTGCGGTGTGGACGCCTGGCTGGGCTGGTGCGCCGCGACGGTAGTTCTGCCGGCATTGGCCACAGCCGGATCCATGTCGATGCTGCCCTTGAACATCGCGCCATCTTCCAGCGTGACCCTCGGCGCGACGATGTTGCCGTGTACATTTCCTGATTTGGAGATGATCACTTTTTCGTGGCCGTTGATGTCGCCGGTAACCTTGCCATTGATCTGTATCACCTTGGCCTGGATGTCGGCATAGACCTCGCCGGATTCACCGATGGAAACCTGGTTGCCGTTGAGGTTAATTCTGCCTTCAACTCGTCCCTGTATGAGCAGATCCTCTTCTCCGGTTACTTCACCTTTGATAACTATGCTTGGTCCTATCATGGCTGTATTCCTCGCAGGTACAGGGGGAGCAGGAACTGAGTGGGATTGGGTTGGGGTGGAATCCTGGGCCTGTGTTGCAGCGGCTTTCTTCTTGCTTCGCTCAAACATTGCAATCGTCCCCGTATCATGGGTTTGGCCGGACATGCTACCAGTCTGCCGCTAGATTCTCCAGTACCCCGTTTGGGTGTAAGGTACAGGCTGTGGCCCGCCCGCACACTGGCCTGCAGGATTGATTTGTCGCAATGAATGAACTAAGTTAAGCCCAATTCTCACTATCCGATTCCCTGTTGAGGTGTACCTGATGTTGAAACAATCCCTCGTTCTCATATTTGTTGCGATGGTGTCCGCTTGTGTTGCAAACCAGCAATCCAGCCTGCCACCCGTGAGCCCCGACGGCCTGCATCTGGAGCCGGATACCAAGCTGGGCGCGGTCTACCTGAAGCCGGGCGCTGATCTGAGCCAGTATAACAAGATCGCATTGCTGGATACCTATGTGGCCTTTGCCAAGAACTGGCAGCGGAACTACAACGAGGAGGCCACGTTCGAGGATCAGGTCAGCGACAAGGATATGCAAACAATTCGCCAGAGAGTCTCCAGGGAGTTTGCCAGGGAGCTGACCAAGGTGTTGAAGGCGGACGGTCGCCAGTTTGTTAAAACGGGAGGCACCGGTGTGCTCATCCTGCGACCGGCCATAATCAATCTGCGCATTACGGCCCCTGACTTAATGACGCCTGGCATGGAACAAACCTTTGTCGCCAGTACTGGCAGCATGACGCTGTACCTGGAGCTGCTCGACGGTAAGACCGGTGATCTCATCGCCAGGGTTATCGATTCGGAAGCGGGTAATGAGGGCGGTATCGCCGAGGTGGCAAACGTCGTCACCAATACCGCCGATTTTGACCGGATCGTGCAGCGCTGGGCCCAGTTGTTGAATGCGCACCTGAAGCGTCTCACTGCCACGCCCTGATCCGGCCAGATTGCGAGAGTGAAGCCAGAGCGACCGCTCTGGCTTTTTAGTTCCCCTCCTGTCTGCCTCATCCGGGTTTAGTTTCGATCTGCCATTGCCCAGCGCCTGATGCCAGCTGGACATTTATGCGAGACCCTGCCTGATGAGTGATGAGATTCGCATAAGTGATTTGGCCAGCCCACAGCTCACCGCCTCGCAGCAGGACGCAATGGCCTATGTCGATACACTTAAGGTCGAGCTGAACAGCCACAGTATATTGCAGGACGCCCAGCAGCTGACGGGGCTGGAGGACTTCGGCCCGACGGACTTCCTGCAGCGACTCGACCTGTTGTGTGACGAGTGGGGAAGCGATGACGGGCTGACGAATCTCGGTCGGCTTTCCCTGCGCAACAAGTTGTTGCAACATGCAAGCAGTCGCCTGCTGATCCACGATGTACTCAGCCGCCATCCCGAAATTCATGACATACAGATTAAGGCGCCCATCATCGTGGCGGGCCTGCCGCGTTCCGGCACCACCCATTTGCTCAATCTGATGGCGGCCGATTCGCGCTTGCGCGCCCTGCCGCTGTGGGAGTCGTATGAACCGGTCCCGCGTCCCGGCGAGCAGCTAACGGCCGACGGCGTGGACCCTCGCTACCAGCGTTGTGCCGACCAGTGGCAAATGATGCAGTCGCTTACCCCCCTGTTGGCGGCAATGCACCCGATGAACCCGGATCATATCCATGAAGAACTGGAACTGATGGTCCCCGATTTTGCCTCCTATAAGTATGAGTGGCTCAGCGTCTCCCCGCGCTGGCGCGACAACTATTATGCGACTGACCAGACGCCGCATTACGAGTATATGAAAACCGTTTTGAAGATTCTTACCTGGCAGGATGGGGATCGTACCGGGAGTAAAACCCGCTGGGTGTTGAAGTGCCCCCAGCACCTGGAGCAGCTGGCCGTGCTGCACCGAGTATTCCCCGATGCCACTGTCGCTGTCACCCATCGTGACCCGGTGTCGGTGATCCAGTCGGCGATTACGATGCTCGGTTACGGGCAGCGCATCAATCGCCGGCGGGTGGACCTTACTGGCCTGGTGACGTACTGGTCTGATCGTGTCCTGCATTTGCTGCAAGTCTGTGTAGACGACAGGGCAGTATGGCCTGCCGGGCAGAGCACCGATGTGCTGTTCCACGAATTTATGGCGGATGATCTCGCCACAGTGGAGCAAATCTATGCGATCGCAAATCTCGAGATGACGGCGTCTGCGCGCAGCGAATTACAGCAGTTTATCGATGAACACCCACGGGGCAAGGACGGGCGTGTCGTGTATAACCTGCGCGAGGACTTCGGTGTTGATGCCGCACAGCTGCGCGCGCGCTTTTCGTTCTATTTCGATCGCTTCCCCGTCAAGGTGGAAGTGGAGTAGTGGTAACAGGTGAGCCAATGAGAGTACCGCTTTACCGGTCGCGTCCGGTTGAACCCAATCCCGCCCGGTTTGGCGGACAACGCATCAACGACTTTATCGTGTTGTCTGAGGCATTTTCCAACAGCTACCTGTTGCAGACACCGGAGGGGAATATTCAGGTCAATGCCGGAATGGGGATTGAGGCGCCAGTCATCAAACGTAATTTCGATGCGTTTTCGAGTGCGCCCCTGCGCTACCTGATCCTGACACAGGGTCATGTGGATCACGTTGGCGGGGTGGGGTATTTTCGTGAGCATAATCCCGGCCTGCAGGTGATCGCCCAGGCGGGCAATCCCGAGCACCAGTCGTACGATAGCCGTTTGGCGGCTTTCAGGGGCAGTCGCTCCGCGTTCGCATTTACCGATAAATTTGCCAGTGCGTTCGAGCACTACTCGAAAGAGGGCCTCACGGAGTTTCCGCCGCAGGACACACCGGTACCCGATATTCTGGTAGAGGATCGCTACGCGTTCTCACTGGGCGGCCTGGAGGTTGAGCTTATTGCAGTACCGGGGGCGGAGACCAATGACTCCCTGATCGTCTGGTTGCCGCAACACAGGATTTGCCTCACCGGAAACCTGTTCGGTTGCCCCTTCGGGCATTTCCCCAACCTGGTGACAATCCGCGGGGACCGCTACCGAGACGCTCTGACAGTCGCAGCCGCGGTCGAAGTAGTGATGGAGCTGGGCGCCGAGACCATTTTGTATGGCCACCACGAACCGGTTGTGGGTGGGGACCTCATCGCCTCGGAGTTGAAGGTACTGCGCGATGCGATACTTTATGTGCACGACGAAACCGTAAAAGGCATGAATGCGGGAGTGGACCTGGCCACGTTGATGGCGGAGATTCGGTTGCCGGCTGAACTGGAGGTAGGGGAGGGCTACGGTAAGGTCTCCTGGAGTGTACGCGCAATCTGGGAAAACTATGCGGGCTGGTTCAAGCACGAGTCCACCACCGAACTGTACGCCCAGCCCCGCAGTGTGATTAACGGCGACCTGATCGAGCTGGCGGGCGGGCCGCAGGCGATCGTTGCCAGGGCGCGGGAAAAACTGGCCGACAAGCAGTATGTAGAGGCGCTTCACCTGCTGGACATTGTATTGACCGCACACCCTCCCGTACCCGAAGCGGTGAATGCGGCGATCGCTGCGCACGAGGGTCTACTGAGTGACAGCACCAACTTCTGGCTGACGTCCTGGCTCAGGAACCAGGTCAAGCTGTTGCAGGCACAGATCGCTGTCTAGCAGCTTGTTGAAAACACCTTCATCTGATATCTCTGCTTGTTTTCTCCTTGAATAGCAACGAGGTGAATTTTTTCGTAGCGTTGTCGTGGGGTCGTCGTGGTCGACGGGCTCGCACCCCAGTAGGCGTTTCAGTCGCTCCACGTAATTCGCTTTGTGAAACGCCTACTGGGGTACGAGCCCTGCATC
>JAGRIK010000251.1 GCA_020443325.1 Halioglobus sp. | reverse complement strand
TCGCGCCAGGAAACACTGGTGGAGTACGGTTTTCGCCTGCCCTCAGCGCTGGATAATCGCCCGTTGCGGTTTGAGGAGTGGGAGAAGCTGGCAACGCAACGGGTTTTTGTCTCGGCGACCCCCGGCCCCTACGAGGCGGAAAAATCGGGGCGCACGGTGGAGCAGGTGGTGCGCCCGACAGGGCTTATCGATCCCAGTGTGGAGGTGCGACCGGCAACAACGCAGGTGGATGACCTCCTCGGCGAGATACACGCGGTTGTGGAGCGGGGGGAGCGGGTGCTGGTGACCACGCTCACCAAGCGTATGGCCGAAGATCTCACCGATTACCTGAGCGAGCACAATGTGCGCGTGCGGTACCTGCACTCCGACATCGACACGGTGGAGCGGGTGGAAATCATTCGCGACCTGCGCCTTGGCGTCTTCGATGTGCTGGTGGGTATCAACCTGTTGCGCGAGGGGCTCGACATGCCCGAGGTGTCGCTGGTCGCCATTCTGGATGCGGACAAAGAGGGCTTCCTGCGCTCCGAGCGCTCACTGATACAGACCATGGGCCGCGCCGCGCGCCATCTCAACGGCCGCGCAATACTGTATGCCGACAAGATGACCGGGTCCATGGAGCGCGCGATAGCGGAAACGGATCGGCGCAGGGAGAAGCAACTCGCCCACAATAAAGCGCACAATATTACGCCCATCGGAGTCGAGAAATCGGTACAGGACATCATGGAAGGCGCCCGACGTATGCCGACCGGGGCCCGTACCAAAGCGCAGAAAGTCGCAGAATCCCGGGCGGCCTACGCGGAGGATGTTGCCAAACTGACGCCGGCCGCACTGGCGCGAAAGCTCAAGCAACTCGAAGCCCAGATGCAGGAACATGCGAAGAACCTGGAGTTCGAGGAGGCCGCCGCGTTGCGCGACCAGGTTGCCGAAATCAAGCAACTCGCGTTCGTGGGGTAACGTCGCGAACTGGGGCTGTACGCTCACAGCGCCGCTACCCTGGTCGCGTTTCAGATTAATCTATGCGGTTATCGCCGAATGAAGCGTTTGGCGAACGCCTCAATGCGCCGCTTTTTGTCGTCGATACTCGACAGCGTGGTGAGGCCGTCCTCAGTCAGGAAATTGGTGCCGTTCACCATGGTCACACCGGCCTTGGCCAGCCGCTCATGGGTGCCGTCGCCGGGGTTTTTCACCCCTGTCCAGATGTCAAAAGCGCGCTCGGCGTCGCCTGCGTTGTGTCGCGCCGCGCGCAGCGTGTCCAGCAGGGGGTAGATCTCCTCCTCACTGTGCGAGGTGGCCATCCAGCCATCGTGGCGCGCGGCCCGGCGCAGGGCTGCCGGCGCGTAGCCGCCGACCAGGATCGGGACGGGTTTCTTGGTGCCGGGCGACATCTTCAGCGGGGGCAGGTCGTAGAACTCGCCCTGGTAACCGGTCATTTCTCCCGACATTAATCGGGGGATGATCTCCAGCATTTCATCGACGCGCTTGCCCCTGTTGTGAAAATTCGTGCCGACGATGTCGAACTCGGCTTTCTGCCAGCCGACCCCGACGCCCAGGGTGACCCGGTCGCCTGACATGTACGCGGCAGTAGAGACGGCCTTGGCCGCGCTCAGGGGGTCCCGCAGCGGCAGGATGGAGATGGTGGAGAGAAAGTGGAGCCGGGTCGTCGCCTGGGCCAGGGCCGCAGTCACCACCCAGGGGTCCGGCCAGTGAGTGTCCGGGTTCCAGAAGATATTGCCGCTGTCCTGGTACAGATACTGGTCGACCTGTTCCTGGGTCGTGACCAGATGGTCGCCATAGGAAACACCATGGAAGCCCAGTTCCTCGCAGAATTGCGCCAGTTCCACCATCTGTTCCATTTCGACAAAGGCCAGGGATTGCCAGAATTTCATAGGGTTACTCCGGGGCAGACGCGGCACAGTGTCGCACAGTGCGCTGTTGCCCTCAATAAATATAGTTGAAGCTATAAAAAATAACCTGTATCGTCTGTCCGGATTCTGGAAAAAACAGGAGTACAGCAATGTCAGAGTACAGCCGGGAAGAAATGGAAGAGATGATGCGCCGCTGGCTTGCGGTCAACGACAGGGCGGAACGGGAAGGCAACTGGCGCCACCTGGCCGACTTCTATACAGAGGATGTCACTTACGGTTGGGACACGCCGAACGGCAAGTATGAATTCAACGATCGCGAAACTGTGCGCGAGACCTGTGTGGGGGCTGCGATGGACCCCTACAAGGGCTGGACCTACCCGTATGACAAGATCGTGATCGACGAGACGCGGGGCGAGGCTTTCTGTACCTGGTGGCAGGTGCCGCCGGGCGCGCCGACGCGCGATGACGGTTCCCCGATGCGGGTGATCGGCGCGTCCTGGTTCAAGTACGGTGGCAATTACCTGTGGTCGGAGCAACTGGATCTGTACGACTACACCAATATTACCAACCTGGTGAAAGAGTGCGTCGAGAAAGGCATCCTGAAAGAAATGCCGGTGATGTCCACCGACCAGGTGAAGGGGGACTAGATATGCCTGAATCTGCAGCGCGCGAATTGAAACGCCCTCCCAAAGTCAGCGGTGAAAAACCCGGCATAGGCCACATGGAGGAGTTCGACGTCAACTTCGCCCGCTTCCTGATGCGGTGTAACGCGGAGTGTGGCGAGTTGGCCGAGTACAACATGGCCGGGCAGCAGACCGTGCTGATGAGTGGCCCCCGGGCGCAGGAGGCGTTTCTCAAAACACTGGATAAACAGTTGAGCCGGGCGGCCGCTTACCAGGCTACGGTACCCGTGTTCGGCAAGGGCGTGATATTTGACGCGCCGCCGGACCGTATGAAAACGCAGCTGAAAATCCAGGTGGATGCGCTGCGCTACCAGAACATGAAACACTACGCGACAATCATCGCCCAGGAAGTACAGGACTGGGTGGCCGACTGGGGCGATGAGGGCGAACTCGACTTTCTCGACGAGTTCATCCGCCTGACACTGCACACGGCCTGCCACTGCCTGCTGGGGTCGGACTTTCGCCACAGGATGACGGAGGAGTTCAAGGCGCTGTATCACGACCTGGAGAAAGGGCTGCAGGCGATTGCCTTCGTCGATCCCTATCTGCAGCAGCCGCTATTCGAGGCCCGCGACAACGCCCGTATGCGACTGCAGGAACTGATCAGTGCAATCATTGCGGAACGCCGTGCCAACAGCGATGTGGAGTATGGCGATGCGCTGGAAACCTTCATGTCCGGCACCTACAAGGACGGTTCGCTGCTGAGCGACAACGAGATTACCGGCCTCGTCATCGCCACGATGTTTGCGGGCCACCACACCAGTTCCGGCACGGCCGCCTGGACTGCGGTTGAGCTGGCGCGCAACCCGGAGCACGCCGCGGTGGTTGTCGAGGAACTGGATGCACTGTTTGCCGACGGCCTGGCGCTGACGTTCGAGGCGCTGCGTGAAATACCGCGTCTTGAGGCATTTATCGAGGAGGTGCTCAGGCTTCATCCACCCCTCGTGCTGCTGATGCGACGGGTCATCGAGGACATAGACTACGAGGGAACCCTGATCGAGGCGGGCAAGACGGTGGCGATCTCCACCTACGGCTCCCACCGCAACGCCGAGCATTTCCCTGATCCGGAGCGTTTCGACCCCGATCGGCCCAGGGCCAACACGCCGGAGTTGATGTGGGCCTATATCCCCTTCGGCGGTGGTCCCCACAAGTGCGCCGGCAATGCGTTTGCGCTGATGCAGTTGAAATCGATCTTCGCGGCATTGCTGACGCAGTACGAGTTCGAACTGGTCGATCCGCCAGAAAGCTACCAGGATGATTTCTCCGCGATGGTGTTGAAGCCGAGTTCACCGTGCCGGCTGCGCTACAAGAAGCGCCACTAGGGAGGGGCGCCTTATGGCTATGAAAATTACCGTGGATCTGGACTTGTGCCAGGGCCACAGTGTCTGCCTTGGCGAATGCCCGGAGGTATTCGATGTGGTTGAGTCCGACGAGGGTTACCCGCAGGTCGTTGTCCTGCAGGAAAACCCCTCCGAGGAACTGCGCGCCAAGGTGTTGCTGGCGGCAAACTACTGTCCCAACCATGTGATTACGGTCACTGAGGATTAGTGTTCGCACGATGAAAGTCCTGATTACCGGCGGTACCGGTTTTGTCGGCTCGCACGTGGCG
>JAGRIK010000250.1 GCA_020443325.1 Halioglobus sp. | reverse complement strand
TGCATCCCAATGCTACGGCACGACTTGTGACAAACGTTAGATTGTGAAATGTATGAATGGAACATTTTTTTGTGATCTAGTCGAATGGTATGCACTGAGGTTGTGGATGGAGAATGTGTTTCTCACCAAGCGAATTACGTGGAGCGACTGAGAAACACATTCTCCATCCGCAACCGCCCTACAAAGCCACTTCCCAGAAGCCGGAAACAACCTCAGTTTTCATCTCGGTGAGTCCCCCCCGGTCTTGCACTCGCCAGAGACTTTTTCAACACGCTGTTAGCTTCATACCTTTCGAGCTAGGCTTCGGATGTTTCAGGTAGTCTAGCCACCCAGTCGCAGAGAGACTCAATAGCGGCGACGCAATTGTTGCAGTAGGTCTCGCTGAAATCCTCGGGCAGGGGGGCGTCAGCGGGCGTTGCGCCGGCCGCTTCAAGCGCCCTGGCGCCGTCAAAGTCGACGAAGGCGATACGTACGGTCAGTTCGGTTGCCGGCCTGCCAAATGCCACACCCGGCAGCAGCGCGACGCCTGTTTCATTGATCAACTGCTCGCACAATTCGACACTGTCTTTAATGCCCTTTGCAGCCAGCCCCGGCCTGAATACCTCGAAGTCCAGGAACAGGTAGAATCCACCCTGCGTGGGTGCAATCTCGAATCCCTGTCGATTCAGGCGGGAGACCAGTGTGTGTGACAGGTGTGCGAGTACGCGGCGTGATTGCACGAGGTACTCTTCGATCTCCGGCCCACCCTGAAATGCGCTGATCGCCGCGTACTGGATTGGTGCGGAGGTTGATGTGTAGGTTTCGCTGGCCGCGGTGGCCATCGCGTTCTTGAGCCACTGCAGCTGCGCCGGGAAGGTGAATGTCCCGAGTCGCCATCCGCCCGCTCCGCACCATTTGCTCAAGCCGCTGCTGACGATAGTCCCCTCGGGATAGAACTGCGCAATGGAGGTGTGCTCGCCCGTGAAGTGAACCTCGCCATAGATTTCGTCGGCCAGGACCAGGATACGGTACTTGCGTGTCACTGCCGCAATGGCTTCCAGCTCCTCATTGCAGTAGGTGTAGCCATGCGGGTTCGAGGGGTAGTTCAGGATGATCAGGCGCGGGCGGTCTGGATCGGTGGCACACAGTTTTTCAAGGTTCTGGGGAGTCACTTTCCAGTGATTGCTGGCGTCGGTTTCCAGCCATTTGATCTGCCTGCCAATGATATGCGCCTGTGGGGCATAGGATACCCAGCTTGGCGTTGGAATGACCAACTCACCGTAGTAGACCAGTTGCAGGATAAACATCAGCTCTTTGGAGCCTGGCCCAATCATTACGTCGTCGGCAGCGAAGGTCAGACCCTGCGTCCGGTGGTAGTAGTCGGCGACGGCAGCGCGCAACTCCGGCAGCCCCAATACGGGCAGGTAGTCCTTCTGGAAGGCATTGGCCTTGAGTGCATTCACGACCACTTCCGGAACCGGGAAGGGAGACTGGCCGAGGCCAAGTTTGTAAATGCGCTTGCCTTCCTTAATCAGCTGGTGGCTGCGCTCATTGATGCCGAGTGTTGCTGAGATTGGCAGGCCGCGAACATTCAGGTTCAGGTGGGAGGTGAGTCCGGGCTTGTCGGGCATGAGAGTCCTGTTTTAAAGGTCGGCGAGGTTAGTGGCTCTGGCGAGCGTGTTGCATCTCATTGTACTCGCGTTCGAAGAAAAACTCCTTCTCGCCAAACGCCGGCTTGAGCTGGTTAAGCCAGGTTGCTTTCTCACAGTACTGCGCAAAGAATGGCCGGTAAGACCAGTCGGGATTGCGGCTTTGCAGAAAACGGAGAGCGAAGACTTTTTCACCCCTGATCTCGGTCACACCCTGTACCTCGACCTTGCCCGGGGAGGCGCTCATTACCGGCCCTCGCGCCGTGCGGCCCAGGCCGGAAAGCTGTTTTACAGCATCCCTGTAAACGGACCACGCCTTTGCCAGCGGGATCTCAAAATACTGCCTGGCCCCGGTGTCGCGCTCCACGAACATGTAGTACGGAATGATGCCGGCTTTCACCTGCATGCTCCACATTTTTGCCCAGACGTCCGGCGAGTCGTTTATATGGCCCAGCACCGGGCCCTGGCTGCGGATTTCCACGCCGGTCTGGCGCAGCAATTCGATGGCCTGCCGGGAGACGGGCGTGTCCATTTCCCGCCAGTGATTGAAGTGGGCCATTATCGCCACGTGTTTGCCGGCGTCGACCAGTTGCGAGAGCAGGTCCAGTAACTCCTGTGAATCGATATCGCTGACGAATCGCTGCGGCCAGAATGTCAGTGCCTTGGTGCCGATACGAATCGTCCTGATATGCGCAAACTTCGGTTCTGTGAGAGGCTTCAGCAGCGCGGCGAGGTGACGTGTTTTCATGACCATCGGGTCGCCGCCCGTGACCAGGAGATCGGTTACGTCGGGCTGGTCCTCGAGGTAGTTGTGAAGCTCCACAGTATCCGTGGATGCCATACGGAGGTCTTCATCGCCGACGAACTGGGCCCAGCGGAAACAGAAGGTACAGTAGCTGTGGCATGTCTGGCCCTGTGTCGGGAAAAACAGCACTGTCTCGCGGTACTTGTGCTGTAAGCCATTCAATCGCTTGCCGTTGCGATCGAGTGGCACATTCATTTCCAGCTGCCCGCTGGGCTGCGGATTGAGCTGTGTGCGCAGCTTGCTCGCGAGCGCCTGTATCTGGTCTCGAGGTGCCTTTTGCTCCAGCAGCGTGGCCATCTGCTGGTACAGCTGCGGCGGGAGCATGTCACGCTGAGGGAAGGTCAGCTGGTAGAGGGGATCGTCCGGCACGCTTGACCAGTCGATAAGGTTTTCAATCACATACTGGTTGACGCGAAAGGGCAGTATGGAGGACACCACTTTCATTTCGAAAAGTGCCTCACTCGGAACGGCCTTCAGTTGGGGAATCCTGTCAAAGTCCTTTTGCGTATAAACTTTGAATTGAGGCAAGATGTTTGTTGGAATGACGCTGCCAGCCCCGGATTCGTCAATCACTGAAATTTGGTTCATACATCTACCTGTCCAGAAGCATGCGGTTCGCTAAAAGTAATCCGCCCAATTTTGACGACAGTCGTTTGCCGGGCCGGCTACCATGTTGAGCCGACTCGCAAACCACCATTGAGCACTACCGCAAAAAGCTGGGTATAGAAGGTGACTGAGATCAACCACCTGCGACCCATTTGAGTAAATCTAGCGCGACCGTTGCAATGTACCTTTCCGCAGAATAAGCTCACAGAGTACAGCAATACCTGAATGGTAGTGGAGAGTCGACTTATTTTCTAGTAGATTCCCAAGATTATCCCGGTTTGCGATCTGGCGCACATTATCGGGCGCCCACTGGTTTTTATTTCCTGCATCTCAAAATATAGTGTGGACGTTTAGCGTTGGTGAAATGTGTCCGCCGTGTTCTTAAGGTGTGACTTTTTATATCGAGGGAGGATGTCGTCTGTGGAAGCCCTGGACCTGGCAAAGAAGGTTATTGCGGTAAACTTGCAGTTGGAACTGGATGAGCTGGATCCTGATACGGAGATACTGGGCAACTTCCCGCAGTTCAACTCACTGACGATCGTGGGTGTTATCGGGTCGATCGAGGACGAACTGGATTGCGTCATCGATGACGAGGATATCACCACCGATATTTTTGCCACGGTCCAGGACCTGGCGGATTTTATTGAGAGCAGAAGCAGCCAGTAACCAGGCTGGCAAGGGAGGGGTGACGTTCGTTACCCGCGATGCGTTTTCGATTTTCTAACCAAAAGAAATACGGGGGCTACCGATGAAGGTTCGGCGTGTGCGGCTGTTACAGGACCTGGTCTATTCCATGGCAGAGGCAAACCCACAATTGCCGGCGCTGCTGTACAAGAAGGAAACCCTGTCATACAAACAACTGGCAGGGGAAGTAGAGCGCTTTGCGCACAGTATCTGCGGCCTGGGCCTTGGCCTGGATGAGCGGGTCGCTATCTACCTGCCCAAGCAGCTGGAAGTGGTCGTGGGCATTTTCGGCGCAGCAGCTGCGGGCGGCGTGGCCGTGCCGATCAACCCGATGCTCAAGGCACAGCAGGTTTCGCATATCCTGCGAGACTGTAATGTGCGCGTATTGATTACGTCGCCGAGTCGCGCGAAACAGCTTCAGGAGATACTGCCGGACTGCCACGATCTGAACTTCCTCGTGTTGACTGGCCCGGCAAAGGAGCCGCCACAGGTCGACGGCACCCGGACCCTGTCCTGGGATGAACTGCTTAGTACACCGGCGGTAAAACCGCCCGGCCGTATCGATTCTGATATGGCGGCCATTCTCTACACCTCGGGCAGCACGGGATCGCCAAAGGGTGTGGTGTTGTCTCACCTGAATATGGTCGCCGCCGCCGAAAGCTCCGCAGATTTCCTCCAGCTGACAGAGCGCGACAGGTTGTTGGCTGTGCTGCCGCTCAGTTTCGATTACGGGCTCACACAGCTGACCACGGCGTACTATGTCGGTGCGTCAGTGGTGCTGATGGACTACCTGCTGGCGAAAGAGGTTGTCGCGGCTGTCGTCAAATACGGGATCACCGGCATATCGGCCGTGCCGCCTATCTGGAACCAGCTGGCGGTGCTGGATTGGCCCGATGACGCGCGGAAATCCATGCGTTATATCACCACGTCGGGCGGGGCGGCCAGGCGGTCCACGCTGGACAGGTTGCGTAGCAAATTGCCTGACACCGTGATCTTCCAGATGTACGGGCTGACAGAGGCTTTCCGGTCTTCCTTCCTGCCGCCGGATGAGATCGATGAGCGCCCGGGCAGTGTCGGGAAGGCGCTGCCCAATGTTGAACTGATGATCGTGCGCGAGGACGGTACGCGCTGCGCGCCGGATGAGCCGGGAGAACTGGTACACCGGGGTTCGCTGGTTGCCAGGGGCTACTGGAATGATCCGGAGCGCACGGCACTGCGCTTTCGCCCGGCGCCGGGACAACCTGCGGGCATCCCGTTGCCTGAGATTGCTGTCTGGTCGGGCGACCAGATGAGAATGGACGCCGACGGTTACCTGTATTTTGAGAGCAGGCGCGATGAAATGATCAAGACGTCCGGTTACCGGGTAAGCCCGACGGAGGTGGAGGAAATCATCTTCGCATCAGGGCTTGCCGCCGAAACCGTGGCGCTGGGCGTCGCTCACCCAGAGCTGGGCCAGGCCATCATCCTGCTGGTAGACCCCGCGAACGAGGAGGTGGATGTCGAGGCGGTCCTCAATGTGTGTCGCAAGGAAATGCCCAGCTATATGGTCCCGGAGTATATTGAGTTGCGCAGCGATCTACCGAAGAACCCGAATGGAAAAATTGACCGGGCGCAAATGACCGCACAGTACAAAGCGCATTTCAGTGAGGCAAAAAGTCCGGGCTAGCCAGCCGAACAGGAACGCGTTTTCTAGTAAGCCCAGAAAACGTCATTGAGCTTGTTGTGGAGTTTGCGGCCCACGGCAAAGTACGAGGGCATTTCGATATAGGGCTGGTGCACTTCGGCCTTTACCCAGTTCGCATGTTGCCC
Organism: Halioglobus sp.; assembly: GCA_020443325.1. GTDB lineage: Bacteria > Pseudomonadota > Gammaproteobacteria > Pseudomonadales > Halieaceae > Marimicrobium. The sequence continues at coordinate 11,917 of JAGRIK010000250.1, read as the reverse complement.
GGTAAAGTCCGCCGCCTCAAAATCCTCACTGTGGCTCTGGATGAACGCACAAAGCCTTTGCAGGCGCTCCTGGTTTACCCGGTTGCGTGTTAGCCTGTTATAGCGGAAGTCACTTTTCTTGATGAACTCGAAAGGGTGGGTCAGGATGACGATATTCTCGATACCCGCACGCCGCGCTTTCCACAGCAGGTGTTTCATTTCCGGCCAGGAACAACTGGTGATCTGTAGTGCTTTCTTGTGCCGTTTCCCCGCCAGGTTCATATCCTGGTAGGAAAAGACAGGGAGTTCCATGACGCCGTGAATCAGGTGTCGGCCTGAGTCGTGATTGAGCAATGCCTCCCTGGGCTGGTACACACCCAGGGCGATATTGGAGCTGAGGGGAATGGCCAGCTCCTGCATCACCCGGTAGACATTGTCATCTGCCCGCAGGCTTCCGGTGCGAATTGCCAGCGGCCTGTGCCCCACCCAGCGCTCGAAAATATCGATGCAGGCACTGAATACGCGTTTCAGTTCCTCAAAGCTGCGCCCGGTACAGTCGTCGTGCCGGGGGAACTCGCCGAGAGCGGGATCGCGGTTAAAACTGAGCCATACGGGGTGGACGTGAAGCTGTATATCCTGCTGCGCCGCCTGCAGGCGCTTGATGACACCCTGCATGGGTTCGTCACCGAAGAAACAGTAGTTGGCGCACTCGACAAAAAATGACGCGTTGATGTCATAGCGATCGAAGGTCTCCAGCATAAAGCCAAGGGCTTCCTCCCTGCCGTCGACCGCGCCGTAAACCGCCGGCTCGGCAACCGGCTGGTTGTGCTGTGGATCCTCGAAATGCCCCGCGATACTGAACTCGGTATCGATTGAAATGCTTATCTGCGTGGGCTTGCGTTGCGTCACTGTTCTGCCCGCTCAGTGCTTTTTCGGTGGATCGTACAGCGTAAAGCCGCGTGCGGCTGCTGCAACCAGTGTGTCGGTGACCTCGTCGGCCCGGGCGGCGAACATCGGGCAGTTGTGAAAGCGCCACTCCTTGAGGCTTTCACTTGACATGATCTCCCGCAACTTCCAGATATTGAACGTCCATCGCTGTTGTACGCCACCCAGCTCCATCGCAATTTCTTCCTGCTTGTCCACGATGGTCACCGGGATGTTGGGCAGGACATTCTGTGGTGCGGGCCAGTCCTTATCCAGCAGGCTTTCGACATGGTGGACCTGCGTCATCACCTGGAATGTCTTGCCTATGCCGATTATCTGCGCCTTGTGTTGCGCCATGAAATCGAACGGTGTGGATTTTCCCATACCGCTGGGCGCGTGTTCATGGCCGGCGGTCAGTTGTTCTGCGAGCGGCCCCAGGGCGGCCACGCGGTACCCCGGGTGCCGGCTTTGCACAACACCCCGGGAGCGGCGAAAAAGTTCAGTGAGCAGCCCCATCTGGGAGGGCGTGCGGCGCAGGTCAAAGCGCGGGTTTTTCTGCAGCATTCCCCGCGTGCCTTCCTCATTCTCACCAAAATTGAAGGTCGGCATCACCAGCGTGCGATCCGGCCCGCAGTAGTCGATCAGGGCCTTCAGAAGCTCAAGGGCACTGCCTGTGTACATGGGGTGCAGGTTGTTAACAGAGCTGTGCACCATGAGTATGCGCCAGTCGCGGTCGAGACGGCTGTCAATCTCGGCAATCAGCTCATCTGTCGTAAAGGTGCCATAGACCAGGCGAAGCAGGGGGCTGGCTTTCTTTTTCAGTTTGAAATAGGCAGACCGGACTTTCAGGAAATACGCGCGCGGCAGCAGTTTCAGCAAAATGGAAGAAAGCTTTTCGACCACATTCATTTCAGGCGACTCGGGTTAGTGCTGCGATGCCGGGTGGCGCAGTGGGTGCACAGTGACTGGTGCGCAGGGCGCGCCGCGCTGTGCAACCGGGGCACGACGCTACGCTGCGTTCTCTGCGGCGAGATATTGCAGGATCGCCGGCACGCTGTCGAGTTCGGCAAAGTCATCGACATCCATGTAGAGATCGAACGCCTGTTCCAGCGCTACCATAATATGGACGTGACCGAGGGAATCCCATTCTTCAATCTCCTCCATGGTCGAGCTTTCGCGGATGGCGTCGGTGGGCAGTTCCAGTGCCGAGGCCATAATTTCCTGCAATTGCTTAAATGTGCTCATCCTGATCGGGTCCTTCAATGGTTATCGGGAAATCTTCGCCCGGGTCTCCCGCGCTACTGTCAACGCGTGTGGTGTAGCTTCCTTCCCCTGTTTCCTGGAAACCGTTGTCGGGCAGGAATGTCTCTACCAGTACATTCTTGCGCGTCGGAATGTAGTCAGCGGACAATTCCTCTATGCCGCGCGCTCGCAAGTTGGACATAATTCTACTGAGAAACGCCTGCTCCGCCATGCGCCCTATCACACGACAGGACATCAGGAAGGTATCGAGCCGCGCCGTGTTGGCCGCGCTTTGCTCCACAATGGCCAGGCCCACGATCCCGCTGTTCCCGAAGTTGTCCGCCAACGAAAAATGATACACAAAAAAGCGCTTGCTCGTGATCATCCCGGCCAACTCTTTTTCAGTATAGCGGCGTGTTGTGAGGTTGAACTGGTTGGTTTTCTGGGTGAGTTGTGCCAGCCGGGTGACGGAGGAGGCATCGTCGAGCCGCACTGACATCGTCATATTGAGTGAGCGCAGGTAGTCGTCGATGCTGCCGCCGGTATTGCTCAACTGTTCACGCTGTGTCCTGCGCATACGCTCCTGTGCGTACATGGCGGTCTTTTCGAGATCTTCTGCGGTCAGCGAAACGATCTCCAGTCGTGCCAGTGCGTCCAGGCAGACAGGTACTTCCGTGGGCCGCGCAGGCACCTGGACGACGTCGACTTCGGGGAGGCTGTGCCGGACAGCGGAGCACTCGTAGTCGCTGTCGTCGACAAAGACGAACGAGTCGAGCCCCAGGTTCAGTTCCTCCGCGATCGACTGCAGGTTGTCGGGCTTGGGCAGCCAGTTGACCCGCTGGGCGGCAAAGTGTTCGTTTTTCAGCAACTGGTGAGGGTGGTTTAACAACACCTCGTTCAGGTCATCAGGGTTGTTCTTGCTGCACAGCGCGAGGATGAATCCGCGCTGCTGCAGGCTCAGCAGCCGCTTCTGGAAATCCACGAACGCGCGACCGGGGTGCTCCGGGCCCAGTGCGATACCGTCCATGCCGTCCTCGCCGATGACGCCGCCCCACAGCGTGTTGTCCGCATCCACGACAATAACCTTGGCCTTTGTGAGCAGCAGGCTCGCGGCGACACTTGTGACGGCGCTGGAGACGGCCAGCGCCCCGTCTGGCGCAAAGGGAAATACGGAGGAGTACCACAGGCGTGAATCGAAAAAGTTGTCGCGCCCGACCTGCATCACCAACTGGTCCATATCCAGAAAGCTGACGCCGCTTAAACCCTCTCGCAGGTCAGTCGCTATACCGGCCTTGATCGCGTTCCACCACTGCGCCTCGGACTGCTCGGCCATCGCATCGTACAGGCCGAGTCCGGGCGAGTTTTGGGCCGGCAACACGGTGACGAGGATATGGCCGGCAATCGTGTCGCGGAACTGGCGCACGAGCCCGCCCAGCGTTTGCAGCGCCTGTTCGGTGATCTCCTGTCTCTCGGTCGCATTGATGCAGGCGGCGGGCGTTTGCAGCGCGGGATGCAGGTCCTCGCGGGTCAGCATGAGCAGGGTGAGATCGGGTTTGTGCCTGGCCAGGCCCGAGCCGGCGGTTGCCTCCTGTACCGTGGTGCCGTAAGGGGCGTGGTAGACATTGAGGCTGAGTTGGTCGAGTGCCGCGGTAAAGTGCAGCCATGGATCCAGCAGCTCGCTCGTGTAGGTGTGGACGATGCCGAGTCGCAGCGGTTTCGCCATGCCAGTGGACACCAGATGTTGTCGCAGCTTGCCGGCCTGTTGCAGCGAGGGCACCATGCTGCGCAGCGCCAGGAAACTCTTGATTTCCTGGGCGGACTGCAACGCGAGCAGTTTCTCAAACTGGTTGTCAGGTATTTTCATTGTGGATCAGTGACAAATCACAAGGTCTTTCGCCCGAAGGAGGTTTATTGATGGTGTCTGGCGTGGTTCACGCTGCACGTCCCATTCCCCCGTCAGAGCTTACACCGGTGGCCGGGAACCTGTTAGTGCCCCGTTCCAGACTGTGAATTGACTCGCAAAAGCATTGGTGTCGCCTAGTGTGCTGTGCGATTCTAGCATAGAATTTTTCGCTGGAATCCTTACAGGCGCGCTTAATGTCCCGGGCATTCTCACTCTATCTCGATGCAGTAAGGTTCCTCGCGGCGTTGCTGGTTCTCTTCTACCACGCGAACTGGATTTACCGTCCGGGTGTGTTGTTCACCAGCCTCGGGCATGAAGCGGTTGTCATCTTCTTCGTGTTGTCCGGGTTTGTTATCGCCTACGTCGCCGATACACGCGAGCAGGACTTTCGCGGTTTCATGGTGGCCAGGGGCGCGCGGATATTCTCGGTGGCCATTCCCGCGATTATTCTCACTGCACTGCTGGATGCCGCCGGTTTCCATATCCACGAAGCGGTGTATCCAGAGGGCTATCGCGCCTGGGATTATCCGGCGATCCGCGTGATCACCAGCAGTTTGTTCCTGAATGAAATCTGGATGGTGGGGATTCAGCTCTTCACCAACGTGCCCTATTGGTCGCTGAACTACGAAGTCTGGTACTACGTGCTGTTCGGCATACTGTTCTTTTTTGAAGGGCGCAGGCGCTGGATCGTCTTCGGTCTGTTGTGCCTGTTCCTGGGCCCCAAGATCGTACTCCTGATGCCGGTGTGGTGGATGGGTGTGTGGATTTATCGCTCCGACTACCTGGCCCACCTGCCCCGATCGACGGCCTGGCTGTGCCTGATCCTGTCGCTGGTCGGCGGCTACTGGTATGTGCATGTCAATATGGGGCAGTGGGGGTGGGATTACCTGAAGCAACTCATGGGGCCGGATATGCACCTGCAGTTGTCCTTCAGTCGTCAATTCATCAGTGACTACTATCTCGGTACGATGCTGGCACTGCATTTTGTCGGCCTGCGCGTTCTGCTGGCCCAGGTGGAGGATTTTCCGCAGCGCCTTGCTACCACCATTCGCTACCTGGCCGGGGCGACGTTTTCGATTTACCTGTTCCACCAGCCGCTACTGTGGTTTTACAGCGCCGTTTTTTCTTCCGTGGAGGAGGGGATACCCCGCTACCTCGTCGTGGTGCCATTTACGCTCGTGACGGTTTTTATCCTGTCCAGTTTTACCGAGAAGAAAAAAGACCTCTGGAAGCGGTGGGTGGAGCAACTGCTGGGGCTGGTCGAGCAGGCCGGCTCCAGGGTCCGCCAGGCGATTACCCGGTAGGGGAGCCCGCAGCGTTGTAACTGCGCAGTTGATCAATGATCACCTTGAGCGTTTGCTGCTCGTCTATGTCCTTGATGCTGCTGGTCTGGTCGGTATAGAGCCTCGGCAAGCGGGGCGCGACCACGGTGCAATTGCGATGCTTCTTCTCAAAACACGTTGCAAAAGCCTCTGCGGCGGCCTTGGCCGCAATATACTCGTCAAACCCCTTGATGCTTTGCTCCAGGAATACGCTGGAGGGAATAAACAGCTGTAGTTCACGGTTGCCGTCGCCCTGTTGCATCACCTGCTGCATCAGTGTCGCCAGGCCGTCGATGTAAAAATCGCAATAGCGCGAAAAAAGCGGTCGGTTCCATTCCTTGCTGTCACTCTTTGCAATCGTCGGCGACGCCAGGTAGTAAATGTGTGTCACGGACGCACAGAAGGTTTCCATCTCGGGAGAAAGTGAACCCTCCAGGACATCGTAGGGGGCGATCACAGGTGCCGTGCGCACACTGCCAATCTCCCCGGCGACCCGGGCGGCGTCATCCCGGCCTGCAGCATACGTGATCAGGGTGTTGGCGCCGCCCGCTGCGAGCACCTTGCTAATCACCTCGCCCAGGCCCCGGGAGCCCCCGACCACGAGGGCGTGCTGCTGGCTGAACTCGCCATCCGCGACCAGTGTCGCTATTTGCGCAAAGCCGGCCTGTTGTACCGGTGGCGGTCGAAAGAACGCCTCAACAGTACCTTCGCCGATGGCATTTTCCAGGTGCAACTCGACCCGGTCGATGCGGGGATCGGTGCGCAGGACCCGGTACTGCAACGTCCCGTCACCGCTGGTCCCGGCGTCGGCCGGTGCAAACCGCACATCCAGCTGCGCAAAGACGGAGTGCAGGCCGGGGCATTTCATGCCGACGATCTGCGTGCTGCCCAGCAGCAGGGCGAGTTGTCGCGCGGGCAGGTGCCGGGTCGCGTGGGGAAACAGTGCGTTCATCAGCGCCGCGTCCCAGTAGAGCTCGACCTCCCCGGATAAATCCTGGCAATCGTCGATACTGAGGTCCAGCGCAGCGGCCGGGGCCTCACTGCACGCGCGCAAGCCTGCTTCTGGCGGCAGGCCATTGGCCACGGCATCCCTGAGTGCGAGTTCTATGACCTGGCAGCGGCTGCCATCGGCGAACAATTCAATGCGCGCCAGGTTGTCTGTGACCTGCGCGAAAGCTTCCAGTGCCTGGCCCTGGGTAGCCGGTTTGTTGTACTTGACCTTGATGCTGGCAAGCTCCGCATCGACGCCCCTGTGTTTCAGCAGCAGGTTGAGGCACTTGAGCGTGCCGCAGACACCGTGGATGAGCGTTTGGCCAAACCGCGTTCTGCGGGCGGCGACCGGGTCCAGGTGCAGGGGATTGGAATCGCCCGAGACGCGTGCAAAGTCCAGGGATTCCCCCGGTGTAATAGAAAAAGTGCCCAGTTTTTTCATGCCATCCTCATATTCTGACCCTGTGCCACGACTGGCAGGCGCGTGGCGGTGTCCGCTTGCCGAGAAATCCAACCCGTGTTGAGGGTGGCGCTGCACACAAAAATGTTATCCAATAACCCGATCCGCTCGAGATACGGTGATATCCTGTTGCGTTTGACAGCAGTGATTCATCCCAATTTATTGTGAAGGAGTAGTTGAATGAGTATACCGGTATTTGTCAGCATTGATCCAAAGTCGAAGGTCTCGCTCGATGGAAAAGTAGTTGAAGGGCGATTCATGGGCGATGAAATTGGCATCAATGTGAATATCGAGGGCGAGCGGGCCACCCTGAAGGAGCCCTTCAATAACGTGGAAGTCTCGATGGCGGCCATCGGCCTCAACGGTATCAATGTCATCGTCAACGGCGAGCAGGTTCATGTACTGGGCAATTATGAGCCCGACAATATCACCTTCCGCGCCAGTGCCTCTCTCGGCGGTACGATAGCCGTGTGTAACAGCGCCCGACTCACCCGCGAGGGGGAGACAGTCCGCAGCTAGCGTTTTTCCTCGCTCTTCCCTGCAGAGGGGCAAAAAAAACGCCCGCTGGAGTCATCCAGCGGGCGCCGATTCCTGATCGAGCTTTCTGCTATTTGCAGTCTGTGCGACTTACCACTACGCGGCGGTTCTTGGCGCGGCCTTCACTCGTATCATTGCTGGCAACCGGGTTGGACTCACCGTAGCCATTGATAGAGAAACGGTTGCCCAGATTGACGCCTTTACTCGTCAGGTAGTTCGCCACTGAAGTCGCGCGTCGCTTTGACAGCCCGAGGTTATAGGCATCGCTGCCGACGCTGTCCGTGTAGCCGTCAATGGATCCAGCGATGTAATTGACCTTCGGGTTCTTCAGCACGCCCACGATCTCATCCAGTTTTGCCCTGTCGTTAGCGGTGAGCTCGGCAGAATCAAATGCGAACTCCAGTGCCAGGGTGTAATCGCAGTTACAGCCCATGGAACCTACGCGCTCTCCAGCTGGCGTATTGGGACACTGGTCTTCCGTATCACACACACCGTCGCGGTCCGAATCGGCACAGGCAGCAGGTGCTGGTGCCGGAGTGGCAACAGGAGCGGGCGCGGGTTCTTCGCCGCCGAAGCTATAGGTGACACCGGCGGAGAGGAAGTAGAAGTCTTCTGCGTTGTTGTCGTCAAAGCCCTCGGCTTCAAGACGCAGGCCCCAGTGACCAATGTTGTAAGCAACGCCCACACCGTAGGCCATTTTCATATCATTCTTTGAGCTGGACCCGAAGTTGTTGGAATCCATTTCAGAGCGCAAATTGATCGCACCCATTTTGGCGAAGATATCGAACGACCCCAGTGGCAGTGAGCCGACCAGGAAGGTATCCCAACCGGTCAAATCAACATCGACATTGTTGCCATTGAAGCTTTGTGAAACGCTGCCGAAATCGACATAACCGCCTTCCACGCCCAGCCAGGGGACGAAGTTGTAACCGAGATAGGCCTTCCAGCCGATATCATCGTCGTCAATCTTGAAATCAGTAGGACCCTGGTAATCAAAGTCGCTGGCGTCCTGGTCCACGGTGGTCTGGCCGCCGCTCGCACCGATGTACAAACCGGGCTCTGCAGCATGGCTTGCACCGACGATCAGTGCGGGGAGCAGGAAGGATGCTACGGTTAGGATTTGTCTGAGTTTCATAATGTTTCTCCGCGAGGAAAATTTAGTTATTACTTACGTAATTCGGGCGGTCGCGACTGATTGACCCAACCCGTAACCCTGAGAAAAGCCCCGTCATGATAGACCAACCGCAGTCCAGATGAAGTGCAATAATACCAGTGTTCACGCTATCCAGGCCTTTCGCCCTGAAGGGGAAGACCCGCCTGGGGGCGGCCGTGCCAGCTGATTCTGTTATGCTTTGGGGAGAGTCTTCGCGCAGAGAGCTATGTCGAGTATTTCCCTACTACGGAACCACCTGGTGTCCAGAACCCTGAAACCCGCATTACGATGGTGGCCACGGGTGTTGGTCGTAGCGTGGTGTGCGATCGCCCAGCCCGGTTTTGCCGATGCCGCTTTTGCGTTCGATCCGCAAGCGGGGTTGCGGCCTGTGGGCTACGCTATCGAAACCGTCAGCTCCTGGGATGAATTCCGGCGCATCAAGCTGGGCGACGATGCCGACCCTGATACCACAGAAGAGCGCGAGCAGTCGGCCGGGGGGTCACTCGCTAACCGTGTTGCCGAAGCGAGTCAGGGCGAAGCGGCCCCTGCTTCCGAGGAACCGCCCGCCAGCGCCAGCAGAAACGCCAGTAAGAATCCCCGGAAGAATGCCAAAAAGGGCGCAAACAGGCCCGCGCCAAATAGTTCGCCCGCTGTGAAGGCAACGCCTCCGCCCGATGCCGTGGGTACCGCGCTGATCTACACCCGCCAGCCCTACAAGTCCCAGCCGATACCCGGCAATGCGCCCGATTCAGAGGTTGCCAATTTCCAGTACGCGACGGATGTCCGCAGAATCAATGACCTGTTGGCTGAGGCCGACGTTGTGATCGACGCGCTCGATGGCAGCGAGCCACAGGTCATCTTCGACTGCACCGGTGATGACAATTATAACTGTGTCGCGCAGGAGGCGCGGGTCAGCCCCGATGGCAGGAAGATCGCCTACAGCGTGGGATTCTCGGCACCGGGTAAAAACGGGCTTACGCCCCAGTACAACGGCCTGATCGAGGAACTCGGGCCCCTGCTGTGCGCCCAGATTTACATTTACGACCTCGAAAAAAAGACCAATACGCCTGTCGGTCATCACCCCGGCGGGGACTGTGCGGCCAACTACGACAATGTCGCCAGGGCGATAGACCGGCAGCCGGCATGGCTGTCCAATACCGAGCTTGTCTTTGTCTCAAATCGCGGCGGCAAGTGGCCCAACCGGGAGGGGGGCAACCAGCACCTGAAGTACTGTCACAACCACCCCTACTGTGTCTCGCAGACTTACCCCTACGGCACGGCGGGGCAGTCCATGCAGCTGTGGAAGATGAATATCGATGGTACCGGAGCTGTCAACTGGGGGCCGCAGGACCTCAACGCGCTGTCGCCCGAGGTGATGGCCAACGGGGATGTGGTGTACTCCTGCTATAACGCCCACGCGGACAAGGGGTTCTACCCGGGCCAGAACATCCAGGTCGCGCTGCCCAACCTGATGTGGTTGTGCCGGGTGGATGGCAACGGGGCGGATATGACAGTGAAGTTGCACGGCCATAAACAGAATATCCTGAAGACCCTGGGGTGGCTGCCGAGCGCGCCCACGATCGGTGGGGTCAGCAAGACCAGGGGCGGGCTTATCGGGTTTGAGGAGATCCGCGGGCTGCGTTCGGTCGCTGAGATCTTCAGGAACAAGCTGGCGGTCACCACCTACTACCGCGCCAATCACAATGGCAGCAACGGCACCATCTATGCGTTTGATTACGGCAGCCCCCATGTCGAGGGGTGCAGCAAAGCCTCGTGCATCAAATACCCCTACCTGCAGCCCGCGAGTACAGCGCCGGGCAGCGGCACCTTCCTGCCATCCTCCTTCAAGGCCCTCACCCCGTGGGGGCAGTCGGGCGATGCCTCCCCGGGATTCGAGTACCGGGGAAAGGGCCTGCCCGACCGCTCCTTTGGCAAGGCCGGCTACCCGGCGGCCCTGGACGCGGATCATTTCCTGATTACGCATGCCCGTGGGCAGTGTTATGCCGCCGCCACCGGTGCGGAGGTCACAAGAGCATGGCTGGGGGATACTGCGGTGTGCCGCCGGACCATCATGCGAGTCAACGCCCCGGCAGGGGCCACCCGCGAACTCCCCAGCACCACCAACCCGTTTGACCCCGCGCAGATGACGCCGCTGGTGGATGACCCCGAGTACCAGGTGTGGGATGCCAAGCCCATCAAGACCTATCAGGCGCTGTTTGGGCAGGCCGCACCGGACAGGCCCGCGCCACTGACGCCGGGCAAGTGCTACCTGCAGGTGGTTGATGCGCGCCAGTCAGAGCTTTATGCGCGCCCGGGTGCCCATCCCCAGGCCGAGTCTACCCAGCGCTGTGCGTGGCAGGGCTGTGCGGTGCAACCGCAGACGGAGAGTCCGGACTATTTCAAAAACAATATGAAATACCTGTCGATAACGCTGCCGCAACTCTGGGACATCAGCTACCAGGGCAATAGTGAACTTTACAAGATGACCATGAACACCCTCGGCTACCGCGATGTGAAGGGGTACCAGCGGGTGCCACTGGAAGCCGATGGCTCCGTGAAGATGGAGGTGCCCTGCGATACGCCCCTGCTGATGAGCGGTGAGAATGCCCGTGGTGAGGTGATCGCCCACGACGATATGCTCCACTCCCTGCGTCCCGGCGAAACCCGGACCTGCCACGGCTGCCACGATGCACACTCCGAGGAGCGGTTTGCCGAACTGGGCGAAGTGCCCGCTGTAGAGCGCTTTGCCTCTACACTGGCGGCCAAACGCACACCTGCGGCCGGGAAGGCTCACAGCCTGCCCAAGTTCGCGCAGGTGCAACCGATCATCACGCGCTCCTGCGGCGGCTGCCACAGCGGTTTTGAGAATGATGAACTGCTGTACTCGCGGATTGTCTGGGATACACAGCAGCGCGACTTCAAGCCGTGGCTGCCGATCACGCCGCCCGCGCCCGGCGTCGCCCACAACACGCTATGGCGCCCGCTGACCAGTCGCTTCGTCTCCAAGTTCGCGCTGGAATCGCCGCTGTACTGGTACGCCAATAACAAGCGCATGGACGGCCGGAAGAATGGCACCTTCAACTGGGATATCGACTACAAGACGGGTCACCCCGACACGGGGATTTCACAGGAGGAGAGGGTGCTGCTGAAGGACTGGCTCGACAATGGCGCGCCATACCAGTGACGCACTCGACCCTGGCGGCAGGCAACCCGGGCGATCAATGAAGCGCAGGACACTACTCGCGCTGGTCGGTGTGTCAGCCCTGCTGCTGTGGGTGTGGCACGGCGACTTCAAATCAGGAGTGACTGACTGGCTGCGGGTAATCGGTGGACCGGATGGCGAGGGCCATGCGCAGATCGAATCTGCGAAGGCCTTTACTGCGGGCCAGAAAACACAGTTTGCCATC
>JAGRIK010000249.1 GCA_020443325.1 Halioglobus sp. | reverse complement strand
GCTGTGTCAGCCAATCGAGATCAAACCCTACGCCTTCTGTCTCAGCCTGTTCCAGCAGTTGGAGGAAGCTCTCAACGTCTGCCAGACTGTCGCTCCCGGCGACGCACCCGGGGCCGCCCAGTTCAACCCAGGTTTGCTCTAGCCAGGCTCGCACGCTGAGCCTGTCGCGTTTTTCACGGGCCTTGTGGAGAGCGCCGAGTATTGCCTGCAAGCGGTCTCGACCGTCTTCGCTGAGAGCGTTCTGCAGGTCCGGGTGCTGCAGCGTGGACCACACGGGAGTGTACGGCGGAGCCTCGCCAAAGCGCGCAACGCACAGCAGATCGCGGAGGTCCAGGCCGCACCAGGGCGCGCGCAATAGCGCGAACCAGGCGAGTCGGTCCGCATCACTGGACAACGCCCGGCACAGGGTCAGCAAATCGGCTACTGCGGGCGATTGCGAAAGACTGTCCAGGTCCGGCGCGTTGTAGGGGATGCCCAGGTGCTTCAGCTGCTTTACGACCAGTTGGAGGTGACTGCGACTGCGGCCGAGTACTGCAATCGTCTCTTGCGTGCTCGCTACGCAGTTGGCAATCTGTTCGGCAATAAACAGCACCTCCTGATCGCGCGAATCCTCGCCTGAAAAGGCACGCATTTCGACGGCGTGCCCGGGGCGCTCAGGGCGTACAGCGGTCGCCGGGCTGTAGCGTATCTGGGAACGGTAGACGTCATCTGTCGCGGGAAACGCCTTCTGGAACGCGTGGTTGACCCAGTCCACCACCCCCTTGTCAGAGCGAAAATTGCAGCTGAGTTCAAGGTAAGTGGGTATAACACCGTTAAAACCCTCGCGCCTGGCCTTCAGGAACAGGCCGACGTTGGCGCCGCGAAAACCGTAGATAGACTGCATGCCATCGCCGACAATCATGAATGTTCGCGGCGCGTCAGGGTTTTGCTCGTTGTATTCGCCCCAGCCGCGGGTCAGTTTTTGCAACAGTTCGTACTGAGTGATCGCCGTATCCTGAAACTCGTCAACCAGTATGTGTTCTATCTGGTAGTCCAGGCGCAGCGCCAGCTCTGTCGGTGTGTCGTCCTCACCGAGCGCCAACAGGGCGGATTGTGCAACCTGGGCGTGATCAACCACACCATGTTTCTGGAACACCAGCAATAACTGCGCGGCCAGCGTGGGTAGCAATCGGGACAGATGCAACACCAGTTGCCATGAAGCACTCCTGGTCTCGATCTGCGGGAGCGACTGGATGGCCGCCAACCGGGATTGTAGTCCGTCGATTCCGCGCAGTTGCTCGAGCAGCTGCTGCCACTGCTGCTTGCGCTCTGCGGGTTCGCCGCGGGTGCCGCTGGGGAAACCCTCCGTTTTGCTTATCTTTTTGCGCCAGTCGCCTTTTTTCGTCAGCAGCAGGTCGCGCAGTGTGATCCAGGCCGCCAGCTCCTCGACGCGGCTGCCAGGAAAATGCGCTGGCGCAGGCTGATCGAGATTCATCGCAGCAAACTGCAGCAGTTCCAAAAGTTGCGAACTAAAGGGTGACAGCAACCGGGCCACCTCGTCGAGTTCATTGCTGACCATAAGGCCCACGGTGGCAACCAGAAAGTCCTCGGCTTCTTCCGGCGCATGATGAACGCCCACATAGTCACGCCACTGTTCGCGCCGGGCCAGCATAGAGACCAGCAGGGACTGTAATCGCTCCCAGTCGTTATCAAAGTGCAGCAGCAGTGTTGCGAGGTCGTCTGCGACGGGGTGCTCGCCCTCCAGTAGCTTATACAATTCCTGCACCGCCTCGGTATAAAGGGGTGTGACGTCGTCCTTGATATTGGCCTGGGCACCAAACTGACTGAGCACTGGCATTTGTCGAGTCAAACCGGCGCAGAAGCTGTCGATTGTTTTTATATTGAAACGGGATGTATTGCGCAGCAACTGCCACTCACTGCGCGCGTCGGCGGCCAATGCCCGCTCCGCCAATGCGCGGGTGGCTCGCTGATGCGGGTTCTCGCAGGGAAGCTCCTCTTTGGCACTGTGCAGGGCCTCCATCACCCGTTCGCGCATCTCGGCAGCCGCCTTGCGCGTAAAAGTGATCGCCAGTACCTGTTCGGGCCGCTGCACCCGTGACAGCAGGTTCAGGTACCGCTGAATGAGCAATTCCGTCTTGCCGGAACCGGCTGGCGCACTGACACAGACGCTGCCGCCGGGGTCCACTGACGCGATGCGCGCGGGCGCGTCTACACTGTCACTCACTGCGTTGTTTCCTCAATCGCCTGTTCTGTCTCTCCAGCCCCGGACTCAATTCGGCACAGGGGCTGTAGTCCGCACCAGGTGCAACTGGATGGCGTCAACGGGTCAACGTGCGCTTCACCCTGTACATAGCCACCGGCCAGTTTCTCGAGCGTAGTTTTCCAGTGTTCATTCAGCTCACTCCAGGCTTTCGCATCCAATGCTGATTTGCTGGCGCCCGGCAGCGTGGTGGCGATACCGGGGGCCGCTGCTATGGTCCCGAGCCCGCTGAAGCGACATTCACGCGGGCGCACGGTCGCAAACGTGAGGCTCGCTACGGTCTCAGGGGCTGCAATGCTGTAGAGTAAAAGTTGCGGCCTTGCCGGCCGCTCGCCCATCCAGTCCTGCACGGAGCTCCTGCCCGTCTTGTAATCAATGATCACGCGGGATCCATCGGGCAGTACATCGACCCGATCTACCCGCAAACGGATCTGTAATTGAGAGAGCTCCAGGGTCATATCCTGTTCGCGTGCCTCGACCACAAAGTCGCCGCGCTGGCGCTCCAACTGCAGCCACTCCCGGAGCACTGCGGATAATCGCGCTTCTTCGAGCCGCCAGAAGGCCGATCCGTATTTGCGCTGTCGGTAGTTGGGGATGCCTGCTATGGCGGCCTGCACGGCACGTTTGACGCTGTGCTCCTCTCGCGCCGCGTCGAGCGCCTGCAGGGTCGCGTAATCGCGCAGGTCGCCCCACAGATTGTGCAGCGCATGGTGTAACAGTGAACCGCGATCGGCAGGTGACAGCGCCACACTAAATGCCGGGAGCGGCTCAACCTGCAGGCGGTGTCGTGCAAATGCCCGAAACGGGCACTGTGACTGGTCCTCCAGCAGGGCGCTGCCGCCCTTGATAGCGCGAGGCTCCGACAGGTCGAGCGGTGGCGCGCGATCGTCCACAACCTCCTCCAGCGATGCAGCACTGTGGTGCGCAAGCCACTTTGCCTCGACCAGGGGAAGAGCGGTTAATGCCTGATCCCTGTAATCCTGTACCAGGGAGCTGGGCAGGTCAGGAATGCCATCGATCTGTCGACAGTAGCTCGCGTGCATAACTGCACTGCTGCGCTCGTACTGTTTCAGCAGCGCCTCGGCGAACGCCCATTCCCGCTCGGGGCTCGCGTGTGGCATTTGCAGGCGAGTTTGCAGCGCGAGCGGGATAAACGGGTTGGGTCGAGGCGGTGCCGGCCAGTTTGCCCCCTGCACGCCAACCAGCCAGAGTTGATCGAACTTCAGGCCGGCGGCCTCCAGGGGGCCCAGTACCTGCACCGGGCTATCAGCCGTCTGTGGCTGGGATACCTGGCGGCTACAACAACCGCGCAGCAGCGCCAGGGCCTCGCCGAAGTGAAGTGGCCCGGAGACAAGATCGAATGTCTCAAATTCATCGAGGGTGCGATGCCACAGCGCCAGCTGCTGGTACTCCAGCGAGTCCAGCCCCTGTGTCCCCGGCCACCCCCAGGCAACGAGAATATCGCTGAAGCGCGTCCGCCAGGCCGATGGCAGCGCTTTGCGGCGCAGTCCCGGAGTGGCGCGCAGTGC
>JAGRIK010000248.1 GCA_020443325.1 Halioglobus sp. | reverse complement strand
TCACGGACCATACGCATCTTGTCGCGATCGTCGTCGGTGGTAAAACTGCGTTTGACCTGTAAGGAATCCAGCGCGTAGGATGAGAAAGATGTCAGCGGGTTGAACAGTACCTCGGATCCATAGTCCTTTGGCTCATAAAAAATTACGGCCTTATCCTCCCCCCGCGTAGTCAAGCTGACAAGGCAGATCACGAGCATCATGCTGGAACGTCGGAGTTGGCTGTTCAAAACGTCCAAGGCTCCCTTCTTATTATTGCGATAGCCGGCGTTAGGTAAGCGACCTGTATTCTAATGCTCTCGTAGTGCGCCTGGTACCGGCTAGCTTACTTTCGGCATGGCACTCAGCGCGGCGACAACCCTGTCGCCAAACTCCGCTGTCTTGATCATTTTCACACCACTGCCCGGCTTGGAGAGGTCCGGCGTCGAATAGCCGTCGGCGAAAACGCTCTGCATCGCGGCCCACACGTTCTTTGATTCCTGCAGCATACCAAAGCTGCTCTCGAGCATCATCGCGACGGAGCCGATCATGGAGTAAGGGTTGGCTATGTTCTGGCCCGCAATGTCGGGAGCGGAGCCGTGCGAGGGCTCGTAGTAACTTTTCTCTGGCCCCTTGCACTCGGAAGGCATCAGGCCGAGCGAGCCGAGGATACCTCCGCCCTGGTCGCTGAGGATATCGCCGAACATATTCTCCATCACCATCACGTCAAACTGGCAGGGATTAAGGCACAGCAGGGTGGCTGCGGCATCGACCAGAATGTGCTTTATCTCGACTTCGGGGTACTCAACAGCGACTTCACCGAGCACTTCGTTCCACAGCACGCTGGATTTCAGGACGTTGCTCTTGTGGATATTGTGCAGGACTTTTTTTCGTCGCATCGCCAGTTGCAGTGCCTCATGCATGATTCGGCGGATCTGTTCTTCGTCGTACTCGAGCGTCTCTTTGACGTAACGCAGGCCCTGCGCGTTGACGCCCTCTTCCTTCTCGCCGAAATACAGGCCGCCGACCAGTTCGCGCACCATAACGAGATCGATACCCTCACCAATAATCTCCGCCTTCAATGGCGAGAAATGTCCCAGCGACTTCGGCAGGAAAACGGGGCGGAAATTGGCAAAAGTGTTGTAGCGTCGACGCATCGGCAACAGCGCACCGCGCTCGGGCTGCATATCGACTGGAATCTTCTTTGATTCCTCGTGACCAAGACCAATGGGACCCTTGATAATCGCATCGGCTGCATCGCAGACCGCCTTGGTCTCATCGGGAAAGGGGTGGCCGCACTTGAAGTAGGCGGAGGCGCCGAAATCGGCTTCTATCAGCTCAAACGTGACATCGTTACGCTCTTCCACCAGACGAAATATTTTCACCGCCTCTGCCATGATTTCAGGGCCGATACCGTCTCCGGGCAACAGGGCGATCTTGTAGTTTTTCATGCTGTATTTCTCTGGGTTCTGTTCATGGTTGTGCCAGGGGGTGGCGACCCGGGCTGCAAAAAGTTGGGTATTCTACTTTAGATGGGAGAAAGTTTCATCGGTTTGGGGCTCAGGTTACTGACTTGCTTTAGTAGTTTCTCCTTCGTAGGCCAAGAGCCTGATAGATTTTTGTACGGTCGGGGACCGCCAAAAAGCGCACTTCCATGTGCAGGCTCGGGCGGCGACTTCCTGTCGCCGCACGCCCCCGACCGTACAAAAATCTATCAGGCTCTTTCCGCATGCAAAGCCCCCAAGAATTTGGCTGGCGAGCAAAAGGCCCGGGACGTGAGTCTCAGAACAGTGTCGGTACTATCGCATCAATCAGTCTTGGGCCGCTTGAGTTCATGGCTTCGGCGAACAAACGGTTGAATTCTTCTGCCGTGGTGGCGCGTTCTGCCTGCACACCCATTCCGCGGGCCATTGACACGAAATCAAGGTCCGGGCCATCGATGCGCAGCATGCTGGCGGCTTTGGGGCCCGGCTTACCGCCGCGTGCGCCGGTGCGGCCGAACTCCAGTTCCAGGATGCTGTACTTGCGGTTGTTGAAGATGACTACGGTGACGTCGAGGTCTTCCCTTGCCATCGTCCACAGCGCCTGGATGGTATACATGGCGCTGCCGTCCCCTTCAAGGCTCACGACTTTTCGGTCGGGGCAGGCGATTGCCGCGCCCACTGCCGCTGGGAGGCCCCAGCCTATGCTGCCTCCGGTCAGGTTCAGCCAGTCGTGCGTTCGCGCGGTGGCCGTTACCGGTCCCAGCGCGAGGCCACTGGTATTTGCCTCGTCCACCACCACTGCGTTCTCCGGCAGGTGATGCGCAATCACCTGTGCTGCGGCATTCACATCCAGGTTTCCCGCGGGCAGTTCGGGGAGAGAAAGCGCGTATACGTCGGGCTCGACGCTATCGGCATCCAGTCGTTCCAGTAACGCCATTAGGCACTGGTCGATATCGTCGTCGGGGCCGGCGAGCTTGAACTCATCGCAGGTCGGTGGCGCCAGGCAACTCGGTACACCGGGGTAGGCGAAGAAAGAGACGGGAGCTGCCGCACCGATCAGGATCAGGTGTTCCAGGTCCTTGATGTGGTCAATGGCCAGCTCGGCCAGATAGGGCAATCGCTCCAGCACACCGGTACCCGCGCCGCGCGTTTGCCGCGTCGGGAAGGTATCGGTGCTGACGCGTGCGCCGCAGGCCTTGCCGATTCGGCTCAACAGCACGCCGCGCTGTTGGTCGATCACGCACCCGCCGATCATCAGCATGCAGTTTTTGCCTGAGGTGAGCTTTGCCACCGCCTCATCGATGCGGCTGGCTGGCACCGCCGGTGCCGCTGGAATCTCGATGGCGGCTTCTGCGCCATTGGGGTTGTCACCCCAGGACACATCGGCCGGCAGCATCAATGTCGCGACTTTGCCGTTACCCGCCTGGCGCACCGCTTCTGCACCATCGCGGGCGATATCTCCGGGGGCTTTGGAGGTGTGCACCCAATGCGAGACGGGGCCGGCGATGCCCTCGATGTCGGCTGTCAGCGGCGCATCGTACTGCAGGTGGTAGGTCGCGTGGTCACCGACGATATTGACAACGGGGACGTGTCCTTTTTTTGCGTTGTGCGTATTGGCCAGAGCGTTCCCAAGTCCGGGACCGAGGTGCAACAGTGTTGACGCTGGCTTGCGTGCCATGCGCGCATAGCCATCGGCGGCGCCGCTGAGTACGCCTTCAAACAGGCACAGCACACAGCGCATGCCCTCCACCTCATCGAGCGCGGCGACAAAATGCATTTCGGAGGTGCCTGGGTTGGTGAAACACACCTCGATGCCGTTGTTGATCAGGGTGGTCAGTAAACTTTCTGCGCCATTCATGCTGTGCTCCGTTAGGTCATGGGACGATCTTCAGCCGGCGGCCAGTGTTTCTGCGGCAAAAATCTTGTTTGGGTTGAGGATGTTTTTCGGGTCCAGCATCTTCTTCATCGCCATCATCAATTGCAATTCCGCCTCACTGCGACTGCGGCACAACTGCTCGCGCTTGGTGATGCCAATACCGTGCTCCGCAGAGACAGAACCCTCATGGCGCTGTACGGTTTCGTAGAGCAATGTACTCAGCGCGTCGTGATCAAAATTGCCGTGGTCTTTCGCGCCGAGGATGAGGTGCAGGTTGCAGTCGCCCAGATGGCCAAACACGATGCAGATAGCGTCCTGCACGGCATCCATGCCCGCGCGGATGTCAGCGACAAAGTCTTCCATCCTGTCCAGTGTGACACTCACATCGAAAGGAATAATGGGCCCCAGCTTGAAGAACTCGAGGACATCATCGCGAATCTCCCAGAGTGCATTGCGCTCCGATTGCGAATGGGCCAGTACGGCATCGGCGATCAAGCCCTCTTCCATGGCCTGCCCGAGTACTGTTTCAAACCGTTCCGCATCGCTCTCGGGCTCCGAGCCCAGAGTCTCGACCAGCACGTAAAAGGCGCTACCGTGCGGCAGCGGCGGCTTGTGCAGGCTACCCTCTCGCGTAATGTACTCATAAAATTCGGGCCACATGACTTCGAACCCCGAAAGAGTTCCCGCTGTGCGTGCATCCAGCCAGCGCAACAGCCCGGTCAGCGCATCGAAGCTGTCAACCGCCAGAAGCGCGGTGTTCTCACTTCTGGGATTGGGGCGCAGGCGCAATACCAGCCGGGTAATGACCCCCAGCGTTCCCTCAGCGCCAATAAACCACTGCTTGATGTCGTAGCCAGTGTTGTTCTTGAGCATTTTGTTCAGGCTGGAGATCACGGTGCCGTCGGCCAGCACCACCTCGAGCCCCAGTATCACCTCGCGTGCCATGCCGTAACGGATCACCCTGTTGCCGCCGGCATTGGTCGCTGCAATCCCGCCGAGCGTCGCGGAACCGCGGGCGCCGAAGTCCAGTGGCAACAATAAATCCTGTTCCGTGGCCGCCTCGACGGCCACTTGCAGAATACAGCCGGCCTGGACTGTCATCGTGCGATTGCTGGCATCAATTTCCTCGATGGCGCTCATTCGCTCCAGCGAGAGACCGAATTCCCCACGAGTCTGGATATGCCCGTTGGCCAGCCCGGTCTTACCCCCCAAAGGCACCACGGCCTGTCCCGCCGCGGAGCACAGGCGCAGAATCGCAGACACCTGCTCTGTGGTTTGCGGGCGCAATACGACATCAGGGATCACGTCGTCAGGCTGGATACGCAAGCCGGTCTCGCCCAGCAATTCGCGCAGCTGTTGCAGAAGTTCTGTATCGGGCTGGGACTCCACCATGAGTCTGACTCCTGACTATTTCGTTTGGCCAGCGATGCCAGTAGTCTAGCAGCGTGTTGAAAAAGTCTCTAGCGAGTGCATGACCGAGGGTGAAACTAACCGGGATGAAAACTGAGGCTTTTCCCGCCTCCTGGGTAGTGGCTTTGTAGCGCGGTTGCGGATGGAAAAGTGTTTCACAGTCGCTCCACGTGATTCGCTTGGTGAGAAACACTTTTCCATCCACAACCTAAGTGCACACCATTCGACTAGATCAAAAAAAGCGCTCCATCCATGCACCTCACAATCTAACGATCGTCACACGTCGTGCCGAAGCATTGGGATGCAGGGCTCGTGCCCCGGCAGGCGTTTCACCAAGCGAATTACGTGGAGCGACTGAAACGCCTGCCGGGG
>JAGRIK010000247.1 GCA_020443325.1 Halioglobus sp. | reverse complement strand
TACCACAAATCACTATCGGTGGACTGGCATTTCGCGATGTCGGGGCGGTGGTGAGTTGGGTCGAACCACCCGCTACACTCGCCTGCCTATCCACTGCGGGACTGATGGGTGCCAGCCTGTTACAGGCCGCCATCTGGCAGATCGATTTCCAGACGAAGCAGATCACCATGGCCAGTTCGCTGGCCGGTTTGCCGGGACTCAGCGACGCGATGAGGATTCCATTCAAGCGCTCGGATGCGGCCGGCTCGCCGCGCATTCCCGTCGGGGTGAGCGACTCCAACGATGTATCCCTGCTCATCGACCTCGGCTTCAATGGATCGATCGCAATCCCCACGGCGCTCCTTGAAAGTGCCGGTGACCGGATTTCGGATACCGCGCCCACGGAAGTGGGACAGGCATCCTCGACAGTCTTCGGCAGCGCACCATCCACAGTCAGGATCGCGCAGGTACGCGAACTGCGCCTGGGAGAGTTGCGGCTCAAGGATTTCCCCGTTATCACCGGGACCGCTGTCTCGGATTTCCATGTCGGGATCGATTTCCTGCGCCACTTCCGGGTGACGGTTGACTGGCGCAACGATGAACTCTACCTGGAACTCCGCGAGCCACAGGTTGCCCTTTACGACGATTTTGCCACCTATGGCTTCAAGCCCCAGCCCCATGACGGCGGGCTGGTTGTTGGTGCACTCTGGCGTGGGAGTTCGGCGGCGAAAGCAGGCCTTGAGTTGGGTGACCGGCTGGTTGAAATCGACGGGCAGGATACCACCGCCCCCAACTTCGACGCCATGTGTACGCTGCTAAACGACGTCGGCCTCTACGGCTCGAACGACGCCACCATCGCCGTCACCCGGTTGCGCAATGGGGTGCGGGAAACGCTGCAGGTCGCAAGGACACCACTGCTGCCCGGCAAATAGTTGACAGGGGTTCGCTTCGGCTCAGGCGCGCCGCCAGTTGGCACAGCCTTTTTGCCCGGGGCCGGACGCCACACACAGCTCGATCTCATAGAGGTCGTCTGCCACACTGTCCCGCAGCAGTTGCTGCAACAGGTACGATGAGAACTCCTCCACGGTGGCATTGCGTATCGGCAGTACCAGCGTGTCGCTGCGCAGGAACAGCATTTCCTCGCCCGCGTAGCTGACGCGATAACACGCGCCCTCCTCACTGATTGTCTGGTAGGGCGAAGCGCCGGCCAGCAACATATATTCATCCAGACCGTCGCAGAGCGCGGCGAGCCGGTTTTTATACACGTTGTAATCCGCAGAGAACCCATTGCTGCCCATCGGCGCGACTATTCTGGCCGACACGGAGTAATTGTGCCCGTGCAGCCGCTCGCGCTCGGTGGCTGAAAAGATGGTGTAGTGGGCGGCGGAAAACTTGTGGCTTTCCTTGTCGATATATAGCGTAGTCAATTGTTCCATCACGACAGTTTAACCAAGCTGCAACTTGACGTCACTGCAGAAATCACGGAGCCTCATGCGTTGTGATATCCACCCTGCTCGGCATTTGCGCTTGAGTGGCAGACAGGACGTTCCATATGAAAGTAGCCATCATCACCGGTGCCAGCGTGGGCATCGGACGCGCCACCGCCCAGGCCTTCCTGGACGAGGGCTTTACCGTGTTCAACCTGGCGCGACGAGAGTGCCCGATCGAGGCAGTCACCAACCTGTCCTGCGACCTGTCAAACGCTGCGGCTATTGCGCACTGCACAGACGCGCTGGCGCCGGCACTCGAGGGCTGCACCGAGGTCGCACTGGTCCACAATGCCAGCCAGATGCGCAAGGACCGCGCCAATGATTGCGCCAGCGAAAGCCTCGAGGCGGTACTGGCGACCAATGTCACTGCCATCAACAGCCTCAACCAACGCCTCCTGCCGATGATGCCGGCCTCGTCCAGCCTGCTGTATGTAGGATCCACCCTGGCCGAAAAAGCGGTACCCAACTCCTTCAGCTATGTCGTCAGCAAACACGCACAACTGGGCATGATGCGCGCGAGCTGCCAGGACCTGATGGGGAGCGGCATTCATACGGCAATGATATGTCCCGGCTTCACCGACACGGAAATGCTGCGCACCCACCTGGGCAATGACCCTGCCGTTGCTGAGGCCATCGCCGGCATGAACAGTTTCGCCCGTTTCATCGAACCGGAGGAAATCGCCGAATTGATCCGCTGGGCACATCACAACCCCGTGATCAATGGTGCGGTATTGCACGCCAACCTCGGCCAGAAGGAGAGTTGAGCTGCCATGTTAAGTCACGCGCCCAGCGCGCACCTGACTCTTTAGGGTGCTGCCGCAACAATGATCAATTCCAAACTACCCAACGTCGGCACCACCATATTTACCCGGATGTCTGCGCTGGCCAACCAATGCGGTGCCCTGAACCTGTCACAGGGGTTCCCTGATTTCGACGCGCCACAGACACTACTGGAAGCCATGAGCCGGCATGTCATGAACGGTCACAATCAGTATGCACCCATGGCGGGGGTACTTTATCTGCGCGAGCAGATCGCCGCGCAGTTGCTGCACCACCGGGGCGTGAGCTGTGACCCGGAGAGTGAAATCACGGTCGTGCCGGGCGCAACCGAGGGTATTTACTGCGCGGTCATGGCGTGTATCGGCAGCGGCGATGAGGTCATTGTGTTCGACCCCTGTTACGACAGTTACGAGCCCGCCATTGCACTGGCCGGTGGCCGCGCAATTCACATCCCCCTCACGCCGCACAGCTTTCGTGTCGACTGGCAACGTGTAGCCGATGCAATGACACCCCGCACCCGGCTGATCATGGTCAATTCGCCGCACAACCCCTGCGGCGCCACGCTGTCGACTGAAGATATGCTGCAACTAGAGGCGCTGGCGGAGCAGCACAACCTGTTGGTGATCAGTGATGAGGTGTACGAGCACCTGGTGTTCGACGACCGACAGCACCACAGTGCACTGCAGTTCCCGGCGCTTCGCCAGCGCAGTTTCGCGCTGTTCTCCTTCGGTAAAACCTACAGCGTCACGGGCTGGAAAACAGGCTACTGCGTCGCCCCACCCGCCCTGACCGCAGAGTTGCGCAAAGTGCACCAGTTCGTCTGCTTTGTGGCGGTGACTCCCGTGCAACTGGCGGTGGCGGACTTCATGGTCACCGAACCGGACTACGCGGCCACGCTGGGGGCGTTTTACCAGCGCAAACGCGATCTCTTCTGTGGCGCACTGCAGAACTCCCGTTTCAGTCTCACACCCAGCGCCGGCACCTATTTCCAACTGCTGGACTACAGCGCAATCAGTCGCGCACCGGATCGGGAACTGGCCGAAGACTGGACGCGCCGGCACGGTATCGCATCCATCCCCATTTCTGTCTTTTACGAGGAGCCACCCGAACAGCACTACCTGCGTTTTTGCTTTGCCAAGACGGACGAGGTGCTGCTGCAGGCAGCGGAACGACTATGCGAAATTTAAGCGTCACCCTGGTGCAGTGCGAACTGGCCTGGGAACAACCCGAGGACAACCGGCGTCAAATCGGCGAGATCCTCGCTGGCGTCGGCAGCGAGACGGACCTGATGGTGCTGCCGGAGATGTTTACCACCGGGTTTTCGATGAACGCGCTGGCGAATGCAGAAGAGCCGGGGGGCGCAACAGAGGCGTGGATGATGGGCCAGGCACGGCAATACGACTGTGCAGTGACGGGCAGTATTGCAGTGCGCGTCGGGAGGGCTGTGTACAACCGCATGCTGTTTGCCACCCCGGACGGGATACAGCACTACGACAAGCGCCACCTGTTTCGCATGGCGGGCGAACACAAACGCTACCGGGCTGGGGGGGAGCGCGTGATTGTCCAGTGGCGCGACTGGCGCATCCTGCTCCAGGTCTGCTACGACCTGCGCTTCCCGGTATTCAGCCGCAATCGCGAGGATTACGACCTCGCCCTGTACGTCGCCAACTGGCCGGCGCCGCGTCGCCATCACTGGCGGCAGTTGCTTATCGCCCGGGCGATCGAGAATCTCAGCTGCGTGGTGGGGGTCAATCGTATCGGCGCGGATGCCAAGGGGCTTGAATACAGTGGCGACAGCCTGGCGGTAGCGGCCGATGGCACACTGCTCGCCGACGCCTTGAGCGAAAGTGTGGCCAGGACGGTGGTGCTGGATGGCGCGGCTTTGCAAAAGTACCGCGAGGCGTTTCCCTGCCATCTGGATGCCGATCGCTTCAAGTTGGAATGACTAAAGCGGTGCTCGGGCTTAGCTCCGCTTGCAGCCAGCGCGCGACCATTGCCGGCCGGCTCTCACCAACCCAGCGCCTCTTTAACGAAGGGAATTGACAGCGCGCGCTGCTGGGCCAGCGAGGCCTCGTCCAGTTGATCCAGCACGCCCAGCAGCTGCTCCATCGCACGCGGTGCGCGACTGACGATAAAGCTGGCAACCCCCGCAGAGAGAGACAAGCCCCTGCGCATCGCGCGAAACTGCAGGATGGCAGACTTTTCCTCGTCGCTGCCCTCCACCAGCTGATAGACAACAGCCCAGGAGAGGCGCGAACGCAGGTCGGGCAACTGGACTTCGAGCGCACGCGGCGCGGCGTCACCGGCCACTACCAGCCGCCTGTCCTCCTGCCGCACACTGTTATAAAGATTGAACAGTGCCAACTCCCAGTCGGGGTCGCCGAGCACGGCGTGGATATCGTCCAGGCAAATGCGATCCAGGCGATCCACGCCCTGCAATACCTCCCCGGGCGGATACTCGCGCAACTGCGCCAGCGGCAGATAAAGTGTCTCCGTCTCTGCCAGATGGCAGCACGCCTGCAGCAGATGTGATTTTCCGGTGCCGGGAGGACCGTACAAATAGATTACCGCTTCGCCCTCTGGCTGCATCTGCGACTGCAGGGCATCCATCAATGGCAGCGTTTGCGGCAGCGCCAGAAAATTATCCATCGTGGCATCATCGCGCAAGTGCACCGCCAATGGCAGTTGCTGCTGGCTGAGCCCCGCTGCGCGTTTACGCTCCGGGTCTGTTATCGCCACTGGTAGTTCAACTGTGTGCCATCCCCCTGCGCGGGCAGGGCGGTCAGCCTGTCGTTAAGCTCAAGGATGGCAGCCAGCTGTGCGGCATCGGTTTTGGCCTGCAAACGGAATTCAACGCGCTCGCCCTGCACCTGCTCAAGATTGGCGTATTCCACCAGTTCCAGTTTCTCCAGCCAGTTGGCGATGGCCGCATAATCGCTGTAGTTCGTGATACCGGTGATTGACAGGCGCAGGCCGCCGTCTGTTCCGCCCGTGGGAGCCACGGCATAACGCGACGCCATATCTGCAGCCACAATATTCACGCCAGTGTTCAAAAACGCCTGCAAATCGGGCACGGTGGCCGACCGATTGATGCGCTCAC
This sequence comes from Halioglobus sp., assembly GCA_020443325.1. Lineage (GTDB taxonomy): Bacteria > Pseudomonadota > Gammaproteobacteria > Pseudomonadales > Halieaceae > Marimicrobium. The sequence goes on along the minus strand of JAGRIK010000247.1, from coordinate 20,241 downwards.
CCTGGCGAAAGTAACTCCAGTCGCCCAGCGAACTGCCACCGCTCGATACTGCCAGGCGCCCCGCCACCACTTCCTGTGCACTGTAGCGAGCCGACGCCCGCGCGATGGCAGTTTCATCCAGGGACCAGACTTCGTCGGTGCTGATGGCCGCGGTATCTGCGAGGTCAAACACCGGTATCTGTACCGGGACCCCGCGCCGCGAGAACTCCTCCAGCAGCAGTTCGGCCTCCTCCGGCGCTGTTTCCTGGTTGATGAAATGCCTGCCCTGCTCATCCTCAACCACAATCCAGGCCAATACCGCCGGGCGGTTGGCCGTCCACAACGGCGCGCCGGATTGGGTGACGAGATCGGTGATATACGCACCATCGAACTCGAAACGCAGTGAAAGCGGAGGTGCTGGCGGCGTTCCTCTCACATAGGAATACTGTTGCACTTGGCTGCGGGCATCCCTCAGGGCAGCGGCTATACCGGGATATTGCAGCACACTGTTTGACCCGGAAACCTTCACCAGCACCGCGGCCATCGCCTCTTTTGACGCTGCGTCGAGCGCACTGGCGCTCTGCTCGGTTACCGGCACGGTCGCCGTATAAAGGTCTGTGACGACATCGGCCAGGGCTGTTTGCGCCGAGGCCAGGGCCAGCCAGGTCCACAGCCATGTCCGTAACGACGTCGTGCTCGCTTTTCTCACAGCGTTCTCCTACTGTTTTTGACAAGCGCGCATTGTAGCAGCACTGGGCGCAACTGCGCATAGTCAGTAGATAGGCACTGTTTCTATCTGGGAGATCGGCGTTTGAGTCATGTAACCCGTCGGGACACGCCGTGAACCCCTCCATGGGGGCTCGGGCTCGGCTTCCTGCCTCGCACGGTCCCGACGGGTTACATGACTCAAACGCCTACTTGCCGGAATCGAGATTGCTCCAATGCCATTCTGATTGGCTCCCGTTTCCTGTTTGGTGCGGCGCAGGAGGCGATATGGGCCATATCAGCAATTCGGGAGTGCGCTGGCCGTGCATGCACGATAAAATACCGGCCCTCACTCTCCACCACTACATTGACTGGGTTCCACGCAATGAGCGATGACAAAGGCAAGACTGCCCTTAGCTACAAGGATGCAGGCGTCAACATTGATGCCGGAAACGCGCTGATCGAGCGTATCAAGGGCGTATCGCGTCGCACAAGCCGGCCTGAGGTGCTGGGTGGACTGGGCGGGTTTGGCGCGTTGTGTGAGATTCCTGCGGGTTACCGCCAGCCGGTACTTGTTTCGGGTACTGACGGTGTCGGTACTAAATTGCGCCTGGCGATGGATATGGGCATCCACGACACTATTGGGATCGACCTGGTTGCGATGTGCGTGAACGACCTGGTTGTGGCGGGCGCGGAACCGCTGTTCTTCCTCGATTATTACGCCACGGGCGCGCTCAATGTCGACACGGCCGCGGATGTGGTTGCCGGGATTGGCAGGGGTTGCGAACTCGCCGGTTGTGCACTGGTCGGCGGGGAAACGGCCGAAATGCCCGGCATGTACCACGGCGAGGACTACGACCTGGCTGGATTTTGTGTCGGTGTGGTCGAGAAATCGGAGATCATCGATGGCAGCAGCGTGGTCGCGGGCGATGTACTGGTGGGCATCGCGAGCAGTGGCCCCCACTCCAATGGCTATTCGCTGATTCGCAAGATCATTGAGGTTAACGGGGCAGACCTGCAACAGCCCCTGGGGGACACGACGCTCGGGCAGGCACTGCTGACGCCCACCACGATATATGTGAAGGCGCTGCTGTCCCTGTTCCGTGAAGTGAAAGTTAAGGCGCTGTCCCATATCACCGGCGGCGGGTTACTGGAAAACCTGCCGCGCGTCCTGCCCGGGGACTGCAACGCGCAGATCGACACCGCTAGTTGGCAGTGGCCCGCCATCTTCGAGTGGCTGCAGCGCCACGGCAATGTTGAGACCAACGAGATGTACCGCACGTTTAACTGTGGCGTGGGTATGGTGTTGTGCCTCGCGCCGGAGGACGCCGGCAAGGCGATGGATCTGCTGAATGCAGCGGGGCACGAAGCCTGGGAAATCGGCCGTATTGCCGCTGGTGACAACAGGGTCGAGCTGCTGCCGTGAGCACGACGGAGCAACCCCGCCTGGCTGTGTTAATTTCCGGGCGCGGCAGCAATCTGCAGGCTTTTATCGATGCCTGCGCGAGCGGCGCACTGCCCGCGCAGATCAGCCTCGTAATCAGCAATAACCCCGACGTCGCGGGCCTGCAGCGCGCTGAGCGAGCGGGCATTCCCACAACATGTATCAATCACCGCAACTACGACAGCCGTGAAGCGTTCGACGCCGCGCTGGTCAATGAACTGCACGCCCACGACGTCGACCTCGTCATACTGGCGGGTTTCATGCGCATACTGACGCCTGTGCTGATCGAACCGTATCTAGGGCGACTGCTGAATATACACCCCTCGTTGCTGCCCAAATATCCGGGGCTGAACACGCACCAGCGCGCGCTGGATGCAGGCGATAACGAGGCGGGGGCGACGGTGCATTTCGTCACTCCGGAACTGGATGGCGGCCCACCGATCGTACAGGCACGCGTACCGGTCCAACCCGGCGATAGCGCTGATAGCCTCGCTGCCCGGGTAGCGGAGCAGGAACACATTATCTACCCGCTGGCTGCGCGCTGGTTCGTGGAGGGAAGGCTTCTGCTGTCCGGACACCGAGCCACACTGGATGACACGCCCCTGCCGCCGACGGGTGTGCAGTACTCCCCGGAATAAACCGCTGGAGCCCTGTCAGGCCCTGGGGAGGGTGACGCCGCGCTGGCCCTGGTACTTGCCGCCACGATCCTTGTAACTGACCTCGCAGACCTCGTCCGATTCGAAGAACAGCATCTGGGCAACACCTTCGTTGGCATAGATTTTTGCCGGCAGCGTGGTGGTGTTGGAGAACTCGAGAGTGACGTGCCCTTCCCACTCCGGTTCCAGCGGGGTGACATTCACAATAATACCGCAGCGAGCATAGGTGGACTTACCGAGGCAAATCGTCAACACATTGCGTGGAATGCGAAAATACTCCACTGTGCTGGCCAGCGCGAAAGAGTTTGGCGGAATGACGCAGACATCCCCGACCACATCCACAAAACTGCCCTCATCGAACCGCTTCGGGTCCACGGTCGCGGAATTGATATTGGTAAACACCTTGAACTCACGAGAACAACGCACGTCGTAGCCGTAACTTGAGGTGCCGTAGGAAATAAGCCGTTCGCCGCCATTGGCGCGCACCTGGCCCGCCTCAAACGGCTCGATCATGCCGTGCTCGGTGGCCATTTGCCGAATCCATCGATCTGCTTTGATACTCACGTGTCTATCACCTGTCGCTCTGTTTAATCGTCAGAAATCTTTATCTCGGGAAACTGCTTTACGACGCTGTCACCCTGCACGGTCAATGCGTCGCGCACGGCGGCCGCAGCCTCCAGATACATTTGCGTAATGGCTGAATCGGGCTCGGTCGCCACGGTCGGCGTACCCGCATCCGTCTGTTCACGGATGGACAGCGTCAGCGGCAAGCTGGCCAGCAACGGCACACCGTAATCCTTTGCGATCCGGTCTCCGCCGTGTTCGCCAAAGATGTGCTCGCGGTGCCCGCATTCGCTGCAGATATGCACCGCCATGTTCTCGATCACACCCAGCACGGGCACATCCACCTTGCGGAACATCTCGATACCCTTGCGCGCATCCAGCAGGGCGATATCCTGCGGCGTCGTGACGATCACCGCGCCCGACACCTTGGCCTTCTGCGACAGGGTAAGCTGGATATCGCCGGTACCCGGCGGCATATCAATCACCAGGTAGTCAAGCTCGCCCCAGAGTGTTTGCTCCAGCATCTGTGCGAGCGCGCCGCCGGCCATCGGGCCACGCCATACCATCGGCGTACGCTCATTGACCAGATAACCCATGGACATCGTTTTGAGGCCATAGGCCTCAACCGGCAACAAATACTGCCCACCCTGTTGTTCGGGGCGCGTATCGGCGGGGAGACCCAGCATCAGCTGCTGGCTGGGACCGTAGATATCGGCATCCAGCAAACCGACCCGTGCGCCCTGCGCCTTGAGCGCCAGGGCGAGATTCACCGCAGTCGTAGACTTGCCGACGCCGCCCTTGCCGGAGGCGACTGCAATAATGTGCTTGATCTGGTTCATAGTTACCTGTGTAACGCCTGGGATATGGATCGGAATGCAGGAGGTGCCTTTTTCCGGCTCGCTAGTATAAAGAGATGACGTGCATTCAACAATGCACGATGACGGCGGGTAGTCGCCCGGATTCAAAATTGCAGGCTTGCGCTCGATCGCAACAATAGAGCTTGAGAATGAGCCACTGGCTTACAGGGGAAAGCGTCGCGCTCGTATTCGCTTGAACAAAGATGCTGTCGCTGCAACCGTTACGAAGGCACCTTAACCTGCCATCGAATCGTTAAAGGCTGACCACCAACCGTTGGCGCTGGCATCGTAGGTTCTGGTGATGATTACGACCGAGTCTGGTGTGCCATCGCCATCGGCGTCGAGTTCCTCGCGTGACAGACGGCCTTGTGCATCATAGACGAAGGATTTAATCAGGTCTGGTGTGCCGTCGTCGTTGCTATCGACTTCCTCGCGTGACAGGCGGCCATCTGCGTCGTAGGCATAGGTGGCGACACGATCTGTTTTGCCGTCACCATCGCGATCACTCTCCTCGCGGACCAGATTACCGTCTGCATCGTAGGCAGCCTCGGAGATAGCGTCTGCGTTGCCGTCGCCGTCATCGTCCTGTTCAGCGCGGACGCGATTGCCATTGGCATCATACACAAAGGTGTATACCTGGTCGGCCTTGCCATCGGCGTTGCGATCCTGCTCCGATCGGGTGTGGTTGCCATTCGCATCATAGGTATCAACAGATATCCGCGTCGCCATGGCGCCACTGCCGTCGCCGCTCTCCTCGCGGGTGCGATTACCGCTGGCGTCATACCTGTAGCTGGCGGTATCGTCGATGGTCCCGTCTCCATCCAGGTCTCGCGTGCGGCCAATCTGGTTACCCTCGTCATCATAGCTGTACATGGCAACATAATCGGGCTTGCCGCCGCTGCCATACGTCTGGGCATCGCGCACCAGGTTACCGGCCGAATCGTATGTGTAAACGGTGATTTCGTCGGGTGTACCGTCACGGTTGTAGTCCACAGTACGGCGCACCAGTTTGCCCTCGGTATCAAAGGCATAACTGGAGATCACATCCGGCGTGCCGTCACCGTCGCTATCCCGGTTCTCACCACCAGCCACCTGCAGTTCGCTGTCTATTCCCAGGGTACCGTACAAATGCGCCATCACGAGCCACGGCTTCCTGGCCTGCCGCTCCGCATCAAGCAGCGTGCGCGCCCTGGCCTCGGCAAGCGCCTGCGCGAAGCCCTGGTCATAAATAAACTCCCGCCAGTTCTTATTGAAATCGATGCTGTTTGCTGCAAAAAGTGCCGCGACATCCGGGGCTATCTCGATACCATTTTCCGGGTTGCCATCACTGTCTATGGTCTGCAGTAGCGTGGCGAGATTGATCACTGTGCTCAGGCTGGGGCCGCCCCCAGCGTCCGCAATACCCTTGCGCAGCGCTTCACCCACCACCGGGACCACCCCATCGACGAGGTCGAATACGCTGACGATGGTGGCTCCGCGGGCCTCTCCCAGCACCAGGTCACCGATAGAGAAGCGAACCGTCTCGCCCTCAAGGTACTGAAACTGGCCATCGGCGTTGGTAACACCCGAGCCGGACTCGGTGGCATAACCCACACCCGCAACGGGGCTGTCGACAAACTGACCCGTCAGTGCCGCAGGGCCGCCTCCGCCGCTTCCGGCATTATCGCTGCCGTCGCTACAGGCGGTAATAAAAGACACCAGAAAACCGAGCAAGAACACACGGAACAACAACATAAGCATTACCCATTACGTCTTATTGGTTAAGGTTTAGTCCAAAAACGTCGATTTGGCAATAGTAGCGGCGATTATCCAATGGCACACCCGGGAACTCCCCAAAAAGGGCGCGGTACGGCCAGTGGACAGGCCACTGCCAATACAGCCACATGCGCCAGCGATAGCCCCTGTCACTCGACCTCTTTCCTGATCCTGACCGGAATGCCCAGCGAGTCCCATGCGACGCTGACTACCGGTATCTCGGTATAGAGCTCTTTTAACGCCCACAAGGCGTACTGCTGATTGAGCTTTCGATACTGCAGTGTCGCTGTCACGGTCAGCGGCGGCTTTACCCAACTTGGCACGGTGAACCGGTAGCGCACTATATCGGATTCCCCTGCCTTAATGACCCGCCTGAAGGATTCGCCGACCATATTGAACAGGTCGTGGCGCCATACGTGCTGCCCCGCTCGATCGATGGGAATGGACTTGTAGAAATAGGCGTCGGGATCAACAAAAAGCTGATCATCCAGCGCACCACTGTGATACACCGTACGACCCTGGGCGTCTGTGACCAGGAATTCTATCCAGGCCTCGTTGATATCCGTCGTTCCGCCTGGAAAATTGTGGCCTACCCCATTATTACTGACCACCACGTTAAGTTCGGCCGTTTCCCCAAGATAGTAATAATAGGGAGCCTCCTCAAAGTCGCGCAGGTTTTCATCCAACGGCTGCAGATTCTGCAGCGCGTCCTTGCGGTTAGGTGTCTCTATGCTGACACGAAGCCTGTTGGCTTGCAGGAAGCGAATCGTTTCCTCGAGTTGCACGGTGTCGTGGCGCAACAGTGGCAGAAAAGTATTGGCGCCCGGGAAATGATGGGAACGGACTTCTCCCCTGGCATTGGACGAGGGGTCGCCCGCTGCCACCAAGGGCATATGGCAGTCCTGGCAGCGTACCGCCGTGGCGTTGGAAAAGCCCTCTTCATTCTGTTGCGAAAACGGTCCTTCCAACCACGCGCCGTAATCGTCCTGCATTTTGAGCCAGCCCCAGTTGTTCATATCCTTATCCATAAACTGTGTGTGGCAGGCGGCGCAGATTTTCGGGTCCTTGAGAAGGGATCGCCCCATATCCCGTTTATGCTGATCCGGCTTTACGCGGATCAACAGATTATTGATGTCGGCAAGGACAGGGTTTTCGGATTGTGCAAACAGGTAATCATCGGCAGGTTTGAACGTAAAACTGGCAACGCCTTTCAGGTGCGGCATTGACGCAATGCCATGACACCCCATGCAGGGAATACCCTCATTATTTGCAGGCGTACCCTTGATGCCGCCGTGTTTGCCGCCCTCCGTGAGTTCACCCGTCAACAGTGCCACGGGAGCATGACAACCCTCACAGTATCGCGTGGCGCTGATGCCCTTCTTCTCGGCGAGCAGGCTCACATTAGTGACATAGGTTGGGTCGATGGCGGCCTGCTGGTGGACGGAGGACATCCACTGCCTGCCGATGTCCTCATGGCAGGAAACACAGCGGTGCGAATTGGCGATCTGGCGCTGATCGACGAAATTATTGTCATAGCTTTCCGTCTGGCTGGGCCGGAAGGGGTGCGGGCCATAATCGTAACTGTAGGGTTCCACGGCAGGCGAGGTCCGGTAAGGCTGATAATTTGCCTGGTAGATAACGGTCGCAGCGACAGTGAACACGACCAATGCCGCATTGATGAAGACGATAGTGCGCAAACCTGTCGCGGTGATACTGGCGTAGGTGGCAGTGCCCGGGAGCCTGCGTTTCTTCGGGAGGAACAGTCGATGAAACGCGATATGCACGATGGCGGTTACCAGGAACACGATAGAACTGGCTATGTGTAAAGGCAGCACCCAATCCTGCCTCTCCCGCTGCCCGAAAAACATCAGGTGCCAGCCGGTCGCGAGGAATATGAGGAATATCGGAGCGGTAAACAGGCCGCTGAGTAACAGGCTGGTCCGGCGATAGCCGATCGTGCGGCGAAAATGCATCACGAAGTAAGGCAACATCGCGACGCTGCAGGCTACGCCTGTTATCAGGTGCGCCAGCAATGTCCACTGGGACCAGACATAGTGCGCATCGATAGCGTAGACAACCAGTCCGGTGATTGCACAGCCAATCAGCAAGCCCAGAGTGGCCGGGGCGACCTGCTGCTCGGACGACAGGAGTTCGCTAGCCGGTCGCATGGGGCACCAGGAAATGGGTGTCTATGTATTCGATCACATCATCGCCCCTGATGGGGAGTAACTGCGATGCGGCGGCGAACCGGATCGCCAATGGTGTGTTGTCATCAGTGAGCAGGGACCAGAGGAAGGCGGTTACTTTATCCGCCAGATGATGTTGGGACAACACGTCGATAGCTCCCAGCAGGTCGTCGCCTGAATAGCTTTCGACAGAGTATAGCAACATGGTTTGGGCGATGACGCGATCGTCAGCAGCAGCCCGAAGAAGCAGTCGTCGTTTTTCAGCCTCGCGATACTGGTTGGATTCCAGCACATTCTTCAACTGCAGTCTGTCGGCCAGCGTGTCGCCTGTCGCTCCGGCAGCTTTACGACCCGGGGTAAACTGGCAGTACAGATAGAGATATTGCAGCGCAGCGCGCTGTTGTAGATCCAGGGATGAAAGCGCGCCGCTGATTGCGCCGCTGTGTTTATCGCAAAGCGGCAGCATCGTACTCAGACGCTCTTCTGGCAGGCCCCTTGCGTACAGCGTGGCCAGCAATGCCCTGGCACTTCCCAGGTTGATCGAATCCAGCACGGGGCCCAGTTCTGCAGCCATGGGTCCATAGGCGTGTAGCCTCATGGCAAGCATATCGAGCGCATCGGCATTGAGAGCCGCTCCACCTTTGCCGGCTCCGGCCAGAACAGCGAGAACCAGCTCTGTTGATTCTTTTTGCAGCAGTCCGGGAAGAACAGTAGCAGGCCAATCGCTGTCCAGTGCAATCAGTGCATCGTAGGCGCTTTTACGAATATCGGGATTTTGGCTGTCGCGCAGGTGCTCCGCGATGGATTGAAACGCACCCAGTTTGGCGAGCCTGATCGAGGACAGCACCGCCGTTGCCAGCGCCGTGTTCCCCGCTGCATCGATTTCGTCCCGGCGCAATGTGGACAGCAGCGCTTCGAGCTTGGCCAGCATGTTTTTTTTGGGAAAAACAATCGTCTCATCGCTGGCAATCAGGCTGTTTGCAACCTGAAAAGGCAACAGCTTGCCCGCGGGGGACAGATAGTTCGCCGCATCAAACAGGTTATCGACGTACAACTCAATGTGCGGATCATTGAGGCGTTGCAGTGCGATCAGCGCCTCCGCAACAACCGGCGCAGGATATTGCTGCGGGTCACCGACAATTCCTGACAACAGCGGGATAGCCCCGCTATCACGAATAAGCCCCAGGGCTCGGACGGAAGCGCTGGCCACGCCCTCACTGGAGGCCGTCCTGGCCAGTTCCATCAAGGGCAGTACCGCCCGTTTGCTCTCTGCCGCCGCCAGCGCATTCGCCGCGCAGATTGCAGAGACTTCGGAACCCTCCTGCAACAGTTGAACCAGTGGGGGGACAGCGAGGTACTTGCGGTGAGTGACGGCTTCCTCTTCCTCAAAAAAGAACTGCAGTGTATTTGCCGCCGCGCAGGAGACACGATCAGACTTCCGCCCCAGCATGGGTATCAGCCACGCGATGCTCTGCTCCATTTCAAGCGATTTCACCTGCTCAATCGCCAGCAGGTTCAACGGCTCCGCCATGCTATCCATGGAGCGCTTGAGATAGCGCAAGTCCCTACGCTGCCAGTTGTCGGCAAAGCTCAGCAGCAGTTGCGCTTTAACGGCATCGTTACTGGCTTCCCACAGCCGGGAAAACTGCATTTCACTGTCGTCAGTCGCGATATCCCTGAGGAGCAGCCCAAACCTCACCTTTGCAGAATCATCGGCTGCAGCGATGGCAGCCGCAACCGGGCGGTCGCTCTCTGCTACTGCCGGCGAAGGAAGAATACTGTTTTCTGCCTTGTTCACCGTGTAGTAGTGACCCGTGTCCAGTCCGGAAAAAACAGATTCAGTGCCATCCGGCCAACTCACCGTTACAGCAACACGGTCGGCGGCGTCATCAAGCGCCACCAGCAGCCGATTGTCGCCACTGCCCAGGAAACCCTGCCGGGAACGCACCGTGCGATGGATGACGTGCTCGCCCGCGGTTATCTTGACGCGAGCACCCGCTGCATCTGTGAAACCGTTGTCCTGATACAGATCGATACCAATCCAGGGCGTTTTCCTGGCGCCGGACACCGCGAACAATTGCACGGGGTCGTTGTTGTTGGTCACAATAATTTCAAGGACGCCGTCATTGTCCAGGTCTGCCGTTATCGCCGCTCGTGAAGACAGTGGCTGGAAAGCATCCAGCCACTTCTCCTGGCGGACAAAGCGGCCGTTTCCCGCTCCCAGCAGCAGTTCGTTGTGCTGGCCCAGCGCCGCGAAGGGCGAGTCAATGTCGGGCAAGGTGCCGCCATTGGCAATGAACACATCCATATGGCCGTCATTGTTGAAGTCGCCACCGGCTGCGCCCCAGTTCACCGCGTTAACGTGTTCCTTATCCGCGATGCCCGATGTCCAGGCGCGATCAGTATACTTCTCATCACCCGTGGAGGCCCTGACAGCAAATATCGGTGCGGCACTGCTGTTCTGTGTGATCAGAAGTTCGCTCTGGCCGTCATTGTCGAAGTCCTCTTCCAGCAGGTCGCGGCTGTCAGGTGTCTCCAGCAGTGAAAAGCTGGACTGCGAGAGCGTGAAGCGCTTGCCGGTATCGTTGATGTACACCTGGTTGGGGCTGTCGGCATCATTGATAACGATAAGGTCTTGCCAGCCATCCCCATTCAGGTCGGTCCAATGGGCTCCGAGGCTGCGACCCAGGCTGTCCATGACTCCCGCCGCTTCGGTGGTATCCAGAAACCTGAAATTGCCCTGGTTGAGGTACAGCTTATTGGGTAATGGGTCGTACAGTGTGGCGTCGAAGGGCACTGTGCTCATGGCAAAACCCTTGTTGCGCTCAAATGTGCGCGCACCCTTCTCAAAGGCAACATAGTTGCTGATATAGATGTCGACCAGCGAATCATTGTTGTAGTCTGCCAGGCTGGCACCAGTGCTCCACTGCTCAGGCAGAATACCCGAACCGTTGGTGACATCCGTGAAATGGGCGTCACCGCCATTGCTGTAGAGCTTGTTGGAGGATACGCCGGTAACAACGAGATCCGGCCAGCCGTTATTGTCGAAATCCGCGACTGCGCAACCCATTCCCCACTGGGAGTTTTCCAGGCCTGCCTGCTCCGTAACATCCCTGAAATGTGTCCCTTTCTGGTTGAGCAACAGGCGATTACCCGTTTCCAGGTGCCACCAGGCCCTGCGTCCATAATGTCGGGTGTGGCCGCTGCCACCAACCAGGAACAGGTCCATCCATCCATCCTTGTTGGCGTCAAAGGCACAGACTCCCGACCCGAGTGTTTCGGTCAGCGCAGAAAGCTGCTCGTCAGTCTGCTGGTGGGCGGCTGCGACCTCCCAATCCAGGGCAGCTTCCGTCAGTTGCAATTCCGCCTGCCCAGGTTCCGCCCGGGCTGGCAGGCCGTACGCTGGAATAGACAACGCCTGCTGCGATGACGGCAGGGTGAATAACAGGACGCCGACCAGCAATACGCTAGTGATGGTTATTAATATTATGAAACGTGATGCCATAATTCCTTTTGAGCAATGCAGGCGTTGCTAGTGGTGCAGGCCCCACAACGAGGGGCAGGGTCTTACACCGGGAAGAGCCGGAAGATTGCAGCCTGCCAGAGCTGATGTCGGTTGGGAAGACTCTTGCAGTGCCAACGCAAAAACACGCAACCCCTAATTTTCTGCGGCGTACTTGCCAGCTGCCAATTTGCAGCTAAACTCAGGATGCGAAAAGGGATAACGTATGCCGCTGCCTTTGCCTTTGATATGGCCGCTGCGATGTTTTGGGGTGGCGCTGTGGTTATAAAAGAGAAACAAGGATTCACTTTTACAGCATCGGCGCTATGGGCGCACCTTATTAGAGCAACCATTCCCACCTCAGAACGATTGGCCTTACTGCGCAGCTATCGCGCTTTGCTTGCCTGGCCATATTTCCTACCCGACAGCCGCGCCTGTCATTCCCTGGCAATAGCTGGTGGTACCGTCCCCCACTGCGCATCGCCTCTCGGCCAGAACAATAAACAGTGTCCAAAGATAAGGTATCTCCACAATGCAGCTTAAGCATTTACTTTCCCCTTTTCTGTTTACTGTAATCGCATGCTGCGCAGTCTTTGCTGCACCAGTAGCAAATGCTGAGCTTGCTGCGGGCGATCTCGAATTAGTGAGTTCTACTCGAGTGAGTAGAACGGATTATCAATATGTGTATCGATTGAATGCGACCAATTCGGGCGATAAAGTCATCGCGGTTTCGGCGGCTGTTGCGAGCGCCTCGCCCAATACGATCATTGTTGACAGCAGCCTGTCCTTTCCCGACATAGCCTCCGATTCAGCCGCTGCGAGTTCAGATACTTTCGAGCTACGACACAATAGCAACCTCCCCTTTGATCCCTCTGTGCTGAGCTACAGCTTCACCTATGAGTACGCACCACCCGACACCGACAAGGATGATGACGGCTATTCAACGGATGACGGGGACTGCAATGACGACGACCCCGCCATCAACCCCGGTGCCGTGGAGATTCCCGGCAATGATGTGGACGAAAACTGCGACGGGTATGTCGATCCCGGCACGGATCCGCTTGATATGGATAAGGACGGGTTCACGCCTGCCCAGGGCGATTGCAACGACAGTGACCCCAACATCAACCCCAACGCCATCGAGATCCCCGGCAATGACGTCGATGAAAACTGCGATGGCTTTGTAGATCCCGCCGACCCGGATGATATGGACAAGGACGGGTTTACGCCTGCACAGGGTGACTGCAACGATAACAATCCCGCTATCAATCCCGATGCGGTTGAGATTCCCGGCAATGAGGTGGACGAAAACTGTGACGGTTTCGTGGACCCGACTGACCCGGATGACCTTGACAAGGATGGCTTCACACCCGGCGAAGGCGACTGTAATGACGAGGATCCCTACATCAACCCAGGCGCACTGGAAATTGCCGGTAACGACATCGACGAAAACTGTGATGGGTTTGTTGATCCAGGCGTCAATCCGGATGACAAAGATCAGGATAGCTATACGCCGGAACAGGGCGACTGTAATGACGATAACCCGCTCATTAACCCCGGCGCAGAAAGTGTTCCCAACAACGGAGTCGACGAAAACTGTGATGGGGAAGATCCGATTGTTGCGCCCGATTTTTCAGTTCGGATCACTTCGCCGCAATCACTTGCCACTGTTGGGGTGTCGCCGATTCCTGTCGCAGGCACCGTCGACGACCAGAGTGTTGTGCTGACCGTCAATGGCGCTGTCGTTACTCCCGATAGTGCCGGTAATTTCTCTGTGAATGTGAATCTCCAGGAAGGGCACAACACTATTGTGGCGAGAGCGGTGAAGGACAACCAGGATGTTACAGATTCGATATCGGTCTCTCTGGACCTGACGCCGCCTATTTTAACCGTGGAGTCTCATACTGACGGCCAGACAGTCTACGCTCCCGCCATCACAGTCACCGGACTCGTCAATGACATTGTTCGAGGGACTATTGAGCAAGAGCAGGCCACGGTCACTGTTAATGGCATCACCGCAAGCATATCCAATCGCAGTTATGCAGCTAAAGACATACCAATGGATGAGGGCCCCAACACAATTACAGTTACCGGCGTCGACCAGGTGGGTAATATCGGCTCTACTCAGTTCCGCGTAAACTACGTTATTCCACAGGGTCGTCGGATTGTATTGGCCAGTGGCCAGGATCAATCTGCCGCCATCAACACGCAGTTGGCAGCTCCGCTGGCTGTAAACGTGATTAACGATGCGCTGGAGCCGGTTCAGGGTGCGCCGGTTGTATTTCGTGTCACGCAGGGCTCGGGATCGGTGGGCGCCGGAACAGCGAGCGTGGGTCGAGCAGTCGTCGTAGAAACCGATGCTGACGGTATGGCACAGACTGACTTCCTGATCGGTTCACGTGTTGGCACAGCCAACCAGAAAGTGCGTGCCAAGGTAGTGGGATACGATGATGAAATTGTATTCAGCGCAAACGCCACCGGCAATATAGGCAACAAAATCAGCATCAACTCAGGCAATAACCAACGCGGTTCAGTAGGGAAAGTGCTGCCCGAAGCCTTTGTGGTTGCAGTCACGGATGATGGCGCCAATGTTGTAATGGGTGCGAGAGTGCTATTTGAAGTTGCGAAAGGCGGTGGTGAAGTTACAGGTGCCGGCACCGCGCAGTTTAGCAGCACGTTCGAAACCACTACCGACAGCGACGGGCGGGCAACCGCTGAATACAAGCTCGGTTTTCTGACAGGCTTGGATGCACAGCGCGTCACGGCGACGCTGTTGGATGCACCTAAAGATGAACAGGGCAATACCCAACTCATAACGGCAAGTTTTGCTGCCACTGGTTTTGTGCCCGCGGCACCTGGCTTAACCTCGATCAGCGGGGTTATTCTTGATAACCAGGACACCCCGATACCAGGTGTCACTGTTCGAATTTCCGGGTCTGAGCGACAGGCAGTGGCAGATGCGCAGGGTCGGTTCAAGATCGAGCAGGCTCCTGTAGGGCCGGTGCACCTTATTGCAGATGGCTCGACCGCCAGTGTGGAAGGTGAGTTTCCCTCATTGTCCTACAATATCGTGACCGTTGCAGGCGTGGACAATCCGTTGGCTGCGCCGATCTTCATGGTCAAGCTCGATACCGATGGCGCCGTGCTGGCCGGTCCCGCAGATGCGGTGCTTGAACTCGCCGCCTACCCGGGTTTCAAACTGGAGATTGCCAGGAATTCCGTGACTTTCCCTGATGGCGCAAGGTCTGGCCTGATATCGGTAACCCCGGTGAATTCGGCCAAAGTGCCCATGGCACCGCCAAACGGTATGCAGCCCCAGTTTATCGTCACCATCCAGCCGACCGGGACGAAATTCGATCCGCCCGCAAGGTTAAGCCTCCCCAATGTCGACGGCCATCCCGCCGGTGCGCAGGTCGAGATGTACTCCTACGATCACGATCTTGAGGAGTTTGTCTCAATCGGGCTGGGTACCGTCACTGAGGATGCTGCGGTAGTCGTATCCAATCCCGGCGTTGGTGTTGTGAAAGCGGGCTGGCACTGTGGGTCGCAGCCAGGTGGCAGTGGTTGTACGCACAATTGCACCGACTGCGAGCGCTGCGATTCGAATTGCAACTGCGTTCCCGACAGCGGGAAAAATGGAACACCGGTTGACGGCGGCTGTTGTTACAACGGCAGCCCTGTCGCGCAAAAGCAATCATACAGCGATCTCGTTGAGAAATGCCCTGCGAGAACCCAGGATCTGGGCGTCTTTCACGATGTAGATGGATGCTCGGGTAATATCAGCCAGAACCCCGCCCAGTACGGCGGGCTGTATATCCCTGATCCCTTCTGGAGCCAGGATGAAAATCTGGGACCTACGGATTTCGGCATTCCCCAGAGTGGAGTACAGATCAGGCATGAGGGTCTCGTAGGCCTGGTACCCGCCCCCTGTAACAATCACGATATCTGCTACCAGACATGTGGAACCACCCAAAGAGGCTGTGACGACGCGATTTATACCGACGCGGTGCAAGTGTGTAACAACGCTTACCCGTCCCCATGCCCCAGTGATAAATCGGTCTTCCAGTGTCTCGATTACGCGAACGAAAAAGACTTTTGTATAAGCATCGCGGGCGATGTTCTTCTGGGTCTGCGGGTCTTCGGAAGCAGCGCTTTCAAGGAGCGGCAGAGCGGGTACTGTAAGTGTTGTGGAGATTGATCTTGCCTAATCCAATGCCATTGTTCAAAAGGATAAGTGCAGCCTCCCTGCTGTTGGTCATGGCCTCCGCATTTTCTGCCGAGGAAATTCTGGTGGACACGAAAGAAGCGCTCGGGCCATTCGAGTACAGCGATGTCCTGGCGCGTGACGTATCCTGTTTTGCGAAGCACGAGGAATGCTATCTGGTGCTTACGGGTTCTGTGCAACAGGATTCGATGAACAAGAATATGCTGTCGATCTGGAAACCGTCCGGGAAGTCTGGAGCAGAAAAGCTTGCCGCACTTCCGCTGGGCGATGATTTCTTCCGGCTTATCTCGGAAACCAACGGCAACTGGTTGTCTTTGTATGTCGAAACAGTCAATTCCCCGCCAGCCGTATACGTGTTCAACCGGTCTGATAAAACTTTCAGCAATGTCTCAGACTCCGTGGGGCGGTATATTCCCATCGATAGTTTGAAAAGCGCAAAGGTCACCGCTAATGGTGCTTTGGCCTTGCTGCACGATACTCCCGCCGGTTGCTGCGAAGTGCTCATAATGGACATCAAGTCCAAAAAGGCACTGGCGCAGAAGACACTGGACTTTATGCACGACCAGGAAATTTCCCCGCTCGACTTCGATATCACTCAAGAGGGATATGTGCTCGCTGGAGCATTGTCTGATACCTCCGAACAAATCGGCGCCGTGAGCGTATCACCAAAAGATGGCGACGCCCTGATCACAGCTCAGGGAAAGGACAGGTATTACTACGCGGTGGATGCAGCAGGGCGTTACATCTATGCAAGCGGAAATTCCATGGAGTTTGGCGGAGGAGTTCTGGCTGTATTTCTCCCCCAGGCAAAAGAAAAGCCAGAGTTGATCTCGGAGATATTCTCCAAATCTACTGGCAGCAGTACGTTGAACTTTTCTCCTCTCTGTGGCGGTTACTTTGCTGAAGCTTTTACCAACCAGAAAACGGCGCCTTATAAGGAGTTTGAGGTGGTTATTGCAGCTGCTCCGGATGTTGGCGTTAAAGCTGATAAATTGGAATTCAAGGTCGGTACATCCAGTCCTCTTGCTTTTAAGTCAGTCATCCCCTACGTCGAGGATGATCGACTTTTCATCGTAATCAATGCGACGGAGTTTGATGAGGTCAATCGCGGTTTCCATAACCGGATTTACCGGAAGGAAGTAGCAAAATTTGCCCTTTGTGCTAATGACTGAATGGGTTGTTTGCAATGATTAAGTCTATGAAATTACTCAGCGTGACCCTGGCACTTTCGGCTGGTGTTTCTCTGTTTCCTGTGGAATCACGAGCGCAGCTGGATGAAAACTGCGTAATCAGCATACTGAACAGGACCATCCAGGTATCTCCAGGAGGTGGCTGGTCAGTTCCGAATGTTCCCGCTAACCAGGGCGCTGTACGCGCAAGGGCAACCTGTGTCGATGAAAATGGCTTAACAACATCCGGGCAGAGCGACTACTTCAATATCATAGCGAATTCGGTAACCCGGGTTGGTGCTATTATCTTCCAAAACCTTGATCCAATTCCCACCAATCTCGCTTTTACTCCATCAGGGTCGATCGTACTTGAGACTATCGGCGCGACTTTCCAGTCGAATGTCACAGCAACTTATGCGGATGGATCAACAAGGGACGTTTCAGCTGCCAGTACAGGGACTAACTACAGCACGACCAACGCGAATGTTGCGCGGGTGAGTCCGCAGGGACTCGTGACAGCCGTAGGCAATGGACTGGCGTTGATAACGGCGCGAAAAGATGGCGTTCTGGCTGCGCGCACTGTTCAAGTCGTTTCCGGTGGTGATCTCGACGGCGATGGATTGCCGGATGATTATGAGCTCCGTAATGGATTGAACCCCAATGATCCGATTGATGCACTGGAAGACCAGGATGGAGATGGGCTTTCTGCTCTGCAGGAATTTAATGCCGGGACAAATCCACGAGTGGCCGACACCGATGGTGATGGCATCAGGGACGGTGAGGAACTGGTTGCCGGCGTAGATGGCTTTATTACCAACCCGCTACTGGCCGACAGCGATGGCGACGGTCTGTCCGATGGTGTTGAAGTCGCGGTGGGCTCCGACCCCAATGACGAAACCGACAGAAATATTGCTGCCGCCCTGGTCTCCCTGCGCTCAACGCCTGCCAATGTGGTGATGACATTCAACGGCATCGATAGCGAGGTCAGTGCCCAGCTCACCATAAACGGGGTGTTGATCGACGGCTCATTGATCGACCTGACCAACGCCGCAGCGACTTCCTATTCCTCCAGCGATTTGACGGTGGTCAGCTTCGGGGCCAACAAGGGTGAAATATTTGGCGGCGAAGCCGGTAATGCGACGGTCACGGTATCCAGCAATGGCAAGTCGGTTGTAGTCAACGTTACGGTAAGAGCCTTTGAGGCATCCGCATTATCCGCAATCGATATTCCTGGATACGCGAACAACGTTGATATCAGCGGTGATTATGCGTTTATTGCAGCCGGTGCCGCAGGACTGCAAGTGGTCGACGTGTCGGATCGAACGGCTCCTGAAGTTGTTGCAGAGCTTGACACCGACGGCACGGCCATCGACATCAAAGTCATCGGAGACATTGCCTACGTCGCCGATGGCGATGCAGGCCTGAAGGTCATCGACATCAGTGACCCACTCGCGCCAGCCTTGATCGGCCAGGCCGATACTGCAGGAATTGCCCAGGATCTGTTCGTTCAACTGTCGTATGTCTATGTGGCGAACGGAGATGCCGGTATAGAAATTTTTGATATCTCTGAGCCGACCAGCCCGTTCTCTGTGGCAACGCTCGGCAATCTCGGGACGGCCACAGGCATCGCTGTTGAACAGGATCTGGCGGTTGTCACCGCCGGTACTGCGTTGATCGCAATCAGCGTGAGTGACCCGGCAAGCCCAATGCGCCTCGGCAGTATCAATATTGGCTCGGTGAAAGACGTTGCTCTGGAAAATGGGTACGCACACGTCGCCGCCTACAGCCAGGGTTACCGCGTTGTCGACATGAGCAACCCGATGTTGCCACGCATCACGGGCGGCGACAGCAGTATCGCCCCGCGCGATGTCGCGCTCACACGCAACTTCGCCTTCTACGCGGAACAGCTGTTCCCGAATGTGGTCGCATTCATCAATATCTTTGATCCTGAGAACCCGATTTTCCAGGGCACCATTAACCTGTCGCCATTCGGGGATTACGCGGGTACTGGTATCGCGCTGGATGCCAGCTACGCCTATATCACTGAAGAAAGCTTCGTTGTCAGCACGGACTACAACGCCACCGGAAACACGCGGCTGTTTATCGCACAATACCGTGACCTCAACGATAATAATGGCGTACCACCCACGGTCTCCATTTCCAGCCCGGCGGATGGCAGTGTGGTTGTCGAGGGTCGCAAACTCGTGATTACCGCAGACGCCCAGGACGATGTCGTTGTTGCCAGCGTGGGTTTCTACGTGAACGGCGTGCTTGCATTCACCGATACATCCTCACCCTATCAGGTTTCCATCACCGTTCCGGCGGCGGATGGCTCACCGCTTGTGCTTGAGGCGAGAGCGGCCGATCTGGGCGGCAATACCGCCAGCAGCGGGAATATAAACCTTGAAATCCAGCCCGATGCTGACGGCGACGGCCTGGGTGATGACGAAGAGGTCGATACGTGGAATACAGATCCGCAAGACCCCGATTCCGATGACGATGGACTCAGCGATGGCGAGGAGATTCGGCTGGGAACGAATCCCAACGATACCGACTCAGACGGTGATGGTATCGACGACAAGACCGAAGTTGACAACGGCACTGATCCGTTGAACCCGGATATCACACCGCCCGCGCTCGCATCGATAGACCCTGCGGATGGGGCCACTGAAATTCCCGAAAACAGCAGCATTGCAGTCATGTTCGACGAACCGTTACTGCCCAAGTCGATCAAATCCTCTGTGTTGCGGGTGATCCCCGAGGGCAGTACCACCCCGATTCCCGGCAGCCTGCAACTCACTTCAGGCAATACCGGTTTATTGTTTGTGCCAACGGATTTGATGCAGGACTTCAAACTCCATACGGTGATGATCTCGGGCGTCAAGGACACTGCGGGGAACCCGATAGTCCCCGTCGAGAGATCCTTCACTACCGGCAATTTCATCGATACCGTTCGCCCCACGATCGTAGACGTGAGCCCTGCCAACAGCGAGACAGATGTTGCGTTGAACAGCCTGATTGACGTCATTCTCAGTGAGCCGATAATCCCCAACACCGTCACGAGCGATACGTTTTATGTGCTGGACAAACTCACCGGGCTGCGCTTAGAGGGTACGACAAAAGTAAGCAATTCCAAAACTAGAATTTCCTTTGTGCTAAACACGCAATTTTTGGTGGGCAGGCAATAACAGGTCGTGAT
>JAGRIK010000246.1 GCA_020443325.1 Halioglobus sp. | reverse complement strand
TGGGGCGCAGGCCCGTGACAATCAGGTCGCGTTTAAGCACGCTATCCCCTTCGGAGGCTTTCTGCGAGGACTGTTCGAGTCCCAAAAAATGCGTAGCATTTTTGGTCGAGTTCCGCAGCAGCCGAAGGGGATAGCGTGCTTGCGGCCGTCACGGGCCTGCGCCCCACGCTTGGTGCCTCACGGCAGACACCAGAAATCAAACAGGATTATTGCGACCCAGAAGGGGACTCACAAGTTCTTAGACATGCTTTGCGCTCCGGCAGAAAGCCAGAAATCGTCAAGCGGAGTTTCGGCTGAGCCCGGTGACAAGACGCTCAAGGTTGTCCCAGGGTTTGCCGCCGGCAAAGCCCTTGATACTGCCGTCTACCTGCGAGGCCTGCTCCAGCAACAGGGACAGGGAAGTGGCATCGTGGCGGGCCAGTGCAGACTGCATGATCGACATGCGGTTATTCCAGACGCGGAGGGCAGAGAGTACCTGTTGCGGGCTGCGGCCGCTGTCGCATTGCAGCTTTGCCTCGTAGAGTGTGCGAATCTCGCGGGCGAGCGCCCACAGCACTGCCGGTGGTTCCGAGCCCTCTGCGCGCAATCCGTGCAGCATACGCAGGCTGGTACTGGCGTCGCCCTTGAGAGCGTTATCCGTCATTTCGAATACGTTGTAGCGGGCATTGTCGGAGACCGCGTCGATGACCGTGGTTGTGGTGATGCGCGAGTCGGCCGCCAGCAGTTTCAGTTTTTCAACCTCCTGCACCGCGGCGAGCAAGTTGCCCTCCACCCGATCACACAGCAACTGCAGCGCATCGTCATCGATGCTCATGCCCGCATCGCGCACACGCTGTTGCAGCCAGCGCGGCAGGCTTTTGGCGTCCACGGGCCAAATCTGGATCGTGGCGCCGGCCTTGTCGAGCGCCTTGTACCATTTGCTGTTGGTGGACTGCTTGTCAATCTTGCCGGAGACGATCAGCAACACATCCTCGCTGCTGCTGATATCCAGGTATTCGCACAGCGCGCTACTGCCCTGTGCCCCCGGCTTGCCGCTGGGAAGGCGCAGTTCCACCAGCTTGCGATCCGCAAACAGCGACATACTGGCGGCGCTGTGCAGGATGTCCTGCCAGTTGAAGCCGGCGAGATCTGCCTCGATGATCTCGCGCTCATTGCAGCCCTGTTCCCTGGCTTTCTGGCGGATCTGGTCGCAGCACTCCTGCACCAGCAGCGTCTCGTCACCGCTGACAAGGTAAACGGGAAGCAGGTTTTTCTGGAGGTGTGCGGCCAGTTTCTCGGGGTAGAGACGCATTACTTGGTTGCGGGCTGGCTATTCTGGGGCTTGCTGTCTGGTTGACTGCTGTCGGGGCCGATACTGGCCGCGTAAAAACTGATGCGGCGCATGATTTGCTGGGCCAGTTCAGTGCGCATCTCACCCTGGAGCATCCTGACTTCGCTCTCCTTGCTGGTCGCGTTGCGTGGGTCGTTTTCCATTTGTTTGACCACAGTCACCGTGGTTGGCGGGACGATTTCTTTCCTGCTGGGATCGGCAATGGAAAACTCGGAACTCATGGTGAGTTCGTATTCGGCGACCCGCGCCTCGGAGTTCACGGAAAGGCTGCGTTGCTCGAAGCGCTCTGGGCCCAGGACAAGATCGAAGTCGGCTTGCTCGCGGTCCGTCCACGTAACGCCATTGGCCGCGAGCTGTGCGGTGACGGCACGACTGAACTCGCCGTTGGGGCTCGCTGTCTCCAGGTGCATGTTTTTCCAGGCGTCCGGGATGGAGGCGCCGGCCATGCCCGTGCCGCGCAGTTGGAAGCCGCAGGCGGCCAGCAGGCAAGTGATGCCCAGGATCGAGCTGTAGTGGATGAAGTGCCTGTGCATAGTGAGTCTCGTTATTTGGAGGTGGCCACAATATTAACTAACTTCCCCGGCACCACAATGACCTTGCGTACGCTAAGCCCCTCCAGAAACCGGTTCACGTTCTGTTGCGAGCGCGCCAGCGCCTCTATGGTGTCTTTGTCCGCGGCGGCGGGCACTTCCATTTTTGCACGCACTTTGCCATTCACCTGCACGACCATCTCGATACTGTCGCGGGTGAGGGCGCTTTCGTCGACCTCGGGCCAGCGCGCATTCAGGATATCGCCTTCGCCGCCCAGTACTGGCCACAACGCGTGACTCACATGCGGCACAATAGGGCTTAACATCAGGACAATTGCGTGCAGTGCCTCGTCCAGCACGGCGCGACTCTGGGGTTCGCCATCCAGTTTGCCCAGGTCATTACACAGCTCCATGATCGCGGCAATCGCGGTGTTGAAGGTCTGGCGGCGACCGTAATCATCGCCGACCTTGGCGATGGTCTCATGTACCTTGCGACGGATGGCTTTCTGTTGTTCGTTCAGTGCGGCCGCATCCAGAGCTGGCGACGGACCGGCTGCCGTGTGATTGCCCGCCATTTTCCACAGCCGCTTGAGGAAACGGTTGGCACCTTCCACACCGGAGTCTGACCACTCCAGGGATTGTTCGGGCGGCGCGGCAAACATGCTGAACAGGCGCACGGTGTCGGCACCGTAGCGCTCAATGAGCGATTGCGGATCCACGGTGTTGCCCTTGGATTTGGACATCTTGGCGCCGTCTTTCAGCACCATGCCCTGGGTGAGCAGGCGCACGAAGGGTTCATCGGAGCTTACCAGCCCCTCATCGCGCATCAGCTTGTGGAAAAAACGCGAGTAGAGCAGGTGCAGGATCGCGTGTTCGATGCCGCCCACATACTGGTCTACCGGCGCCCAGTAGTCCGCCTCGCCATCCAGCATGGCGGTGTCATTGTTGGCGCAACCGTAGCGCGCGTAGTACCACGACGATTCCATGAAGGTGTCGAACGTATCGGTTTCCCGCGTGGCGTCACCGCCGCAGCCGGGGCACGTGGTCTGGTAGAACTCAGGCATCGTTTTAAGCGGTGATCCGACGCCTTCAAAGGCTACCTTGGTGGGCAGTACCACGGGAAGGTCGGCCGCTGGCACCGGCACCGCGCCGCAACTGTCGCAATTGATAATGGGAATAGGTGCGCCCCAGTAGCGCTGGCGCGAGACGCCCCAGTCGCGCAGGCGGAAGTTAACCGTGCGTTTGCCCTTGCCCTCGCGCTCCAGCCGATCCGCAATGGTGTCAAACGCCCGCTGGAAATCCAGTCCGTCGAATTCGCCGGAATTCACTAGTACACCCTTCTCGGTGAAAGCCGCCTCGCTGAGATCGCAAGCCTCGTCGCCAGCGGGAGCAATGACCTGCACGATGGGCAGATCGTATTTCGTGGCAAACTCCCAGTCGCGCTGGTCGTGACCGGGTACCGACATCACCGCACCCGAGCCGTAGCTCATCAACACGAAGTTGGCGGCCCATACCGGCACTTCCTGGCCGGTGAGCGGGTGGATGGCCGTGACGCCGGTTGCCATGCCCAGCTTGTCCATCGTGGCCATATCGGCCTCGGCTACCTTGATATTGCCCTGCGACTCGATGAATGTCGCCAGTGCCGGGTCGTTCGCTGCGGCGGCTTTCGCAATCGGGTGCTGCAGCGCCACGGCGACATAGGTCACGCCCATCAGCGTATCCGGCCGCGTGGTATACACACTCAGTGCGCTGCCGTCTTGCAGTGTGAAGTCCAGATCGACGCCTTCGGAGCGGCCAATCCAGTTGCGCTGCATGGTGCGCACCTGCTCCGGCCACTGGTCCAGCGTGTCGAGGTCGGCCAACAGCTGCTCTGCGTAGTCGGTGATCTTGATAAACCACTGGTCGATCTCACGGCGTTCCACCGGGTTGTCACAGCGCCAGCAGCAGCCGTCCACCACCTGCTCATTGGCCAGCACGGTCTGGTCGGTCTCGCACCAGTTCACCTCGGCCTTCTTCTTGTAGGCCAGGCCCTTTTCAAACAACCGAGTGAAAAACCACTGCTCCCAGCGATAGTAGGACGGATCGCAAGTCGCCAGCTCCCGATCCCAGTCGTACGCGAACCCCAGTCGCTGCAACTGCTCGCGCATATAATCGATATTCTGTGCCGTCCACTCGGCGGGTGGCACCTTGTGCTTGATCGCCGCATTCTCCGCCGGCAGGCCAAACGCATCCCAGCCCATGGGCTGCAGCACGTTCTTGCCCTGCATCCGCTGGTAGCGGGCGATCACGTCGGCGATGGTGTAATTGCGCACATGGCCCATATGCAGCTGGCCGCTGGGGTAGGGGAACATGGCGAGGCAGTAGAACTTCTCCCGCTTATCGTCCTGCTGTACGGCAAAGCTGTTGTTCGCCAGCCAGTGCTCCTGTGCGGCTTTTTCCAGTGCCTGTGGCTTGTAGTGCTGATCCATTACGGGGTGCGCGGTGCGTCCTTGGTGTTTATTGGGGAATCGCTCGGCTTCGGGCCGTTGGCGGGCTGTTGCTGGCGAAATTGAACGGCGGATTCTAGCAGTAATTGGCGGGGGGCGCGAAGATTCTGGCGGCCATATGGTTTTTTCTAAACGCTAACAAACTCTGTAGTCAGCTGGTTAGGGATCTAGCGCTGTTGACGCATCGAATCTCCTGACAGGCAGTGCTGGACCCGCCGTGAACCCGTCCA
>JAGRIK010000245.1 GCA_020443325.1 Halioglobus sp. | reverse complement strand
GCTTCTGGCAGTCCGTCAGGTAAACACTCGACTCCCCATGCATCGCGCCACTGCTGGCATATTTCCACCACATCCAGCAGTGCCTCGGCGTTGTTGACGAGGGCGACGATCAGGGCGGCGTCCTGTCCGCTGTACGTGACACCAATGTGCGTGATTTTATCGGCTGCCATGCCCCAGTGCTGTATCGTATTTTCACCATCGAAAATATGCTGTTCATCCCACGACCTCGGTGTTGCCTTGTTCAACAGTTCGCGTAGTTCTTTGGTGTTCATTCCCCTGCCTCCAATGCTTTAGCTATTGCGGCCAAAGCGCAGACTGCCTGTTTGCTTGTCTGGCTCATCCGCGCATCACGCGGCACCAGATTTTCCAACACATCCAGCAGCGCGGCCACGACTTCTGGCGGGCAGGGCAGGGTGTAGTGCCACGCCTCTCCGTCTGGCGCGTCCTCTGGTGACTTGTGGACTTCGAGCCACTCCTTCCGGGCGCGGGTGATTAGGTCGGTCATGGCTTGGCCCTCGGTGCGTTGTTCCATGCTTCGGTCGCGTGCTTCATCAGCTCATCACCCTCGGTATAGTTGGTGCGGAACTCGATGTGCCACTCCCCACAGCACTCGCCGTAGACGAATGCCCACTTCACCGATCTGGTCTCTGTGACGTACAGTCCTGTCGGGGTTTTTCCG
Organism: Halioglobus sp.; assembly: GCA_020443325.1. Lineage (GTDB taxonomy): Bacteria > Pseudomonadota > Gammaproteobacteria > Pseudomonadales > Halieaceae > Marimicrobium. The sequence continues at coordinate 893 of JAGRIK010000245.1, read as the reverse complement.
CAGGGGCATGGCTTTAGGTCAGTCATCTATCAATCCTCCTGCGTTGGCCTTCCTGATCCGTTGCACCATCGCGTTCCATGCGCGGATGGCGGCTTGCTCGGTTTTGCGAGTGGGTCCGTAGATGCCTACTGAATAGTCATTCTTGTGGTACTGAGAGACATACCAATCATTACCGAACCCAATCTCTGCTTCAGGCTTGCCCGGAAACCCGGCAAGCCGTTCGATTACGTTAGTCATTTATCGATTCTCCTATGGCTGATACCCCGCCAAACACGCGGCGGAACTCGACTTTTTGCGCGTCACGCGCTGCGTTAAACGCTGCGTATTGCTCGTCCCCCTCTGCGTTCCACACTATGTCCCACACTGCGTTACCCGCAACGTTAAACGCTGCGTCCCACTCTTCGTCCCTCGCTGTATTCCGCGCAGAGCTGTGCCTCGCCTGCCTCCTCGCCGCAGCTAAGTCGCTGTCGGTCGCCTGCCCATGTGCGTGACGTTCGGCCACATCCAGCACGCAAATATCGCACGGGTCGGTCATCAGGTGCGGTACCTGTCGCACACACCAGACGGCGTACAGGCGTATTTCTTTCTTGTGGCCGTCAACCGCGCGCAGACACCAGAGCGCATCGTCTAGGCCATTGCTGTCGAGAATCGTGATAAGGCTCAACGGCTCGTCATCGGCTTTCGTCTTGCCAAGTGTGGACAGTAACTTCTGCCAGCCCTCGGTACATGGCGAGTGTTCACGGATCTTGTTCAGGGTCGTGTAGATCATTCTTTCTCTCCCAAAATATCCCGCGCTACGAGTTGTTTGCTCATTGTTCAATCCTCAATGGTGCCAGGTGCGCAGTCCGGCCTGGCCTCGGCGGGAAAGGGCGCTGCGCTCGCGGTGAATCATT
>JAGRIK010000244.1 GCA_020443325.1 Halioglobus sp. | reverse complement strand
TGGAGGCGGTGGAGATCAGCAATGTGCTGCCGGATGGGCGGCTGCGAGATGCGCCGGACGACGACATGATGAAGATTATTCGGGGCAACATGCACTGGCACCAGGACAACACCTATATGCCGATACAGGCGAAGGGGGCGGTATTCAGTGCGAAGGTCGTGCCGCGATCTGGTGGGGATACGGCGTTTGCGGATATGCGAGCGGCCTGGCAGGCACTGGACGCTGCTACCCGCGAGCGGGTCTCCGCCCTGTCCGCATATCACTCCCTTGCCCACAGCCAGAGGCTGCTCGGAGAGGAAACCAAGCGAACTGACAGCGAGTACATCGGCTACGGACTGGATGGGGGCGATACGCCCCTGCGTCCGCTGGTCAAAGTGCACCCGGAAAACGGTCGCGAGTCCCTGGCCGTGGGCAGGCATGCCTTCGGTATTCCCGGCCTGGCAGCCGAAGAGTCAGACGCGCTGCTTGCAGACCTTATCAATGGCGCGGTCGCAGACGACAGCAGGGTATACCAGCACCGCTGGCAAGCCGGCGATGTGGTGGTGTGGGACAATCGCTGTCTGATGCATCGGGCCTGCCCCTGGAATTACGATGAACCCCGCGTTATGTTGCATTCCCGTATCGCCGGTGATCCCGCTACCGAGAGTGCTGCCCCCGGGCCGGATTGATGCCACAGGGTAGCGAGAACCCGATTCCCAGAAAGCTTGCCCCGGATCCCTCCATCAGCCCGGCAGGCGGTGGCGATTCGAGCCGGCGATCAGGCCAGCTCGCGCTCAAACAATGCCAGTAAGCGATGCCATGCACGCTCTGCCTGGGCCTCGTTGTACACGACGGAGTCGGGTGGGCACCAGCCATGCAGTGTGTCTTCATACACTTCGATCTCTGCGTTGAGTCCTGCGGCGTCGAATGCCTGGCGCAGTATTACTTTCGCATTGGGATCTTTCTCATCATCGTTTGCCGCAATTGCGATCAGGAAGCCCGCTTGCATCTGGGGTGCGAGCAAATGTGGGCTGTTGTCTTCGCCGGTAGCCAGGCCGCCGCCATGGAACGAGCCACCCGCACCTATGCGTTCCGGCATGGCCGCGGCAAGGCGCATGGTGTAGGAGCCTGTCATGCAATAGCCTATCGTGCCGATTTTCCGGGAGGTGTCGACCGAGGGTTGCTTGTCGAGGAAGGCCACGAACGCACGGCCATCAGTAACGCAGGTTTGTGGTGATAGCGATTGAGCCAGCGGCATCAGGCGTGCGCGTACCTCGGGATTGCTGAAAGACTCGCCATCGGCAATCACTGCTCCCCTCGCAGTGCGATAGTAAGGATTGACCACCAGCACCGAATAGCCGGATGCCGCGAGACGTTTACCCATCATCCTGAAAGAGGTGCGAATACCCATAATGTCAGGCCAGACGATGACGGCTGCATGGGCGCCCTCTACCGGGTGCACGAAGTAACAATCCGCCATGCCGTCGGGTGTTTGGATAGTGATCTCCTGCTCCGCTACGTCCATCGCATTGGATACTGTCGGCAAGGCCATTGCCAACGCCAGGCTCGCACTTCCAATGTTGAATTCGCGCCGTGTCAGGCCCTTTTTGCGAAAGTAAGCGGTGTTGTCTTTTTCGGTCTGGTCATCGCACATGACTTGCTCCAGTGGTTGGCCGGTAAAGTTAACAGGCAAGATGGTGTGATGAAAAATAGCATAGTGGATACTGACAGGATAACCTTTTAGTACTTGCATTGAGGCAGAGGGAGTACCAAACCCTGTTAAAAGTCGCTATGGTGAATTAATGCGAAAGACAGGAATTTCCATACAGAGGATACGGGGGTGCACCAGATTAACGGTGCTCGCCCTTTCCAGCGCCTTGGTTTTACTACAAGGTTGTAGCCATCCGATCGAGATCGTCGGCGACGGCGATGTTCTTTCAGGCAGTGGCGCACGCGACTGCCTGCTGGAAGATCACGCGGCCGGTTTGGAAAACTGCACCGAAAATGTGGTGATGGATGATTATCGGGAGACCTATTACGCGGTACCCAGGACGGGCTGGGTGTTTCATCGCTGGGCCAACTACTGCGTTGATGAGACCGGTAACGAATGCACTTTCGATGTGTCGGCTGACACTGTGCATCAGAACTGGGGTGAAGTCCTGCCGCCACTAATCGCGGTATTCAGGCAAGCGGTGAATACCGGGTTTAATGCCATGCTGATGGGCCACAGCTTCTTCGATCCCTTCGCGACCGCTCTGCCCGCCCACGCACAGCGGGCAGGTTTTACCGACCACCGCCAGTCGCAATACTACTCCGGCAGCGCTTCCGGCGCGCCGCAGGCCCTGTGGGAAGATGCCGGCAAGCGCAGCGCCATACAGGCCGTGCTCAACAGTGGTGATATCAGTTTGTTCGGCATGACTTACCATCCGGATTATCCCGGCATTGAGGGATACCGCGACTGGGTAAATTACGCGCTGCGGAAAAATCCCGACACACGCTTCTTTATCGGGCTGCCCTGGCT
>JAGRIK010000243.1 GCA_020443325.1 Halioglobus sp. | reverse complement strand
AGTATGGAGGCCGTCTACCGCCAGGGAAGTTACCTGGCGCTGGCCTTTGTCATCATGATTATGGCCGCGCAAGTCAGTTTGAAGCAGTACGCGAGCTGGGCGCCGTGGCTCTTTGTGGCAGGAGTGGCGCTGCTGGTTGCGGTGTTGCTGGTGGGTGTCGGAGCCAAGGGCGCCCAGCGCTGGCTACAGGTTGGCGGGATTCGCTTTCAGCCGGCGGAGATTATGAAACTGTCGGTGCCGCTGGTGATTGCCTGGTTTTTGGCGGGCAGGGTGTTACCCCCAAGATTCCCCGCAGTTGTCGGCGCGCTGGTTTTACTGGTGGTGCCCGCCGGTTTGATCGTGGTCCAGCCCGATCTGGGCACCTCCTTGTTGATTGCCTCAAGTGGCCTGTTTGTTCTTTTTATGGCTGGGATTGGCTGGCGCTATATTTTTGGTGCCGTGGTGCTGGCGGCAGCATCCGCCTGGCCGGCATGGATGTACGGACTAAAGGAATACCAGAAACAACGCATACTCACGATGTTTAACCCCGAGAGTGACAAGCTCGGGGCGGGTTGGAACATCATCCAGTCCAAGACGGCCATCGGGTCAGGCGGTTGGGAGGGCAAGGGGTGGATGCAGAGTACCCAGTCGCGACTGGATTTCCTGCCCGAGAGCCATACGGATTTCATCATCGCGGTGCTGGCAGAAGAACAGGGGCTGCAGGGAATTATTCTGCTGATGAGTATCTACCTGTTGATCCTGTTGCGTGGCTTCTGGATCGGTGCCCATGCACAAACAAGTTTCGGTCGTATGATGGCAGGTAGCCTGACGCTGACGTTTTTCGTCTACATCTTTGTTAATATGGGGATGGTTGCCGGTTTGTTACCGGTTGTCGGGGTTCCGCTACCACTGGTGAGTGCAGGCGGTACTTCGTTGGTCACGCTGCTGGCCGGTTTTGGTGTTCTAATGGCCATCAGTACCGAAAAAGCCGGGGCGGACAACTGAACGCCCGTTGCAACATCGCCGTGAATTCACCCGCTATCGCATGAGAATGAGTTTTAGTTTATGTCATTACGCTTGAAGATATTTGTTGTCCTGTTCTGCCTGTGGCCGACCTTGTCCTGCGCGGGGGATAACTACGGTGCGCACCCGAAGGCCGCTGTGGTGGTGGACGAGTTGGTTGTGGAGGAGGGCTTTGACCGCGAAGAGTTGCTCCGGTTGTTTGCCCGCGCGGAACGCAAGGACAGTATTCTGGCTGCGATTTCCCGGCCAGCGGAGAAATCCAAGCCCTGGTATGAGTACCGGGAAATCTTCCTCAATAACACGCGTGAGGATCAGGGCGTGGAGTTCTTCGCCAAACACCGCGTGACCCTGGAGCGGGCAGAGCGCGAGTTCGGCGTCCCCGCAGAGATTATCGTCGCCATTATCGGCGTGGAAACCTATTATGGCCGGGTGGCGGGGAGCTACCGGGTGCTCGACGCACTGTCGACGCTGGCATTTGATTACCCGCCTCGCTCGCCCTTTTTTACCGCAGAGCTCAAGAACTTTTTGATTCTCACCCGCGATCAGGGGATGGATCCGACAGAGCTGATTGGATCCTATGCCGGGGCTATGGGGTATGGCCAGTTCATGCCCAGCAGTTACCGCAATTACGCCATCGATTTTGACAACGACGAGATAGTCGATATCTGGACTAACCCCGTCGATGCGATTGGCAGTGTGGCCAATTATTTCAAGGAGCACGGCTGGCGCGAGGGCGAAGTGGTGGTGTCGCCCGCGACGGCTGCCGCTGGTACCCCCGACAGTGTCTTCGTGCAGCGCAGGGATGACTTGGAGCCGGTGCGCACGGTCGCGCAGTTTGCCGCCGACGGTGTGGTGGCAACAATGCAACTGGATCCGAACGCACTGGCCACCGCGATGAAATTTGAATTGAAAAACGGCTACGAATACTGGCTTGGACTGCACAATTTCTACGTCATTACCCGCTACAACCACAGCGCAATGTATGCGATGAGCGTCTATCAGCTCAGCCAGAGGCTGGCGGAGCGTATCGAGCGGTGACTTCCCGGTATTCCACAGCGGCGGCCATTGTGCTGGCAGTGATGTTGGCCTCCTGCGCCTCGCAGCCCCCCGAGAAGGAGCAGGATTCTGCAAGCGGCTCGGTGGTACCACCCAAATCGCGTTATGCGGTAGAGCACGATTTTGCGCCGCTGCGGCCGATCAGTCCCGAGGAGGTGGTGGACGCGACTCCGCAGCCTGATCCTATTCTGGCGGTCGGCAATATGAGCCCCTATGTCATCGATGGCGTGACCTATGAGGTGCTTAAAGATTACCGCAGCTACAGCGAGCGCGGTATCGCGTCCTGGTACGGCGCCAAGTTCACCGGGCACGAGACGTCCAATGGCGAACTCTACGATGTCTACCAGGCCAGTGCCGCCCATAAATCGCTGCCGATTCCCTGCTTCGCGCGCGTCACCAACCTGGACAACGGCAAAAGCATCGTGGTGCGGGTGAATGACCGCGGCCCGTTTCATGCAGATCGCCTGATTGATTTGTCCTACGCCGCGGCCGTAAAGCTGGGCTACATGGAAAAGGGCACTGCTAATGTGGAGGTCGAGGTCATTGATGTGGTTGGCGTCGAGGACAGGCGCGATGCGTCCTACGGCAAGTATCGCTACCTGCAGCTGGGCGCTTTCGGCAGTGAGGCCACGGCCAGGACCCTGTTGGCTGAACTGCAGGATTTACTCTCAGCGCCGGTGTTTATCAGTCCGGTCGAAGCCGGTGGTACCAAGCTTTACCGGGTCCGGATAGGCCCCGTAGACGACAAAAAGCACTTGCTGGCGCTACAACAACGCCTGCAGGACAGCGGGTATGAGGCGGGACAGCCGTTGCCATAACTGCAGGGATTCTTTCGCTCCGACAACGCATGCGTTACCATCGCCGCTTGCCAAACTAACCCCCACGGTTTCTTAACATCATGATTCGATTCGCACTGGCTCTACTTCTCGTATTTTCCACCCTTGGCGCCCAAGCAGAAACCGCCATACCCGCGCCCCCGCAGTTGGCGGCCAAGGCGTATTTTTTGATGGATGCATACAGCGGTGCGGTACTGGTAGAGCACAATGCGGATATGCAACTGCCGCCCGCCAGCCTCACCAAAATGATGACGGCCTATGTCCTGGCTGAGGAAATCAAGCAAGGGCGCGTCAAGGAAGACGATATGGTCAGTATTTCCGAGAACGCCTGGTCGCAAAACCCGGTGTTCAACGGCTCTTCACTGATGTGGATCGAGCCGGGTAAGGACGTCTCCATAGAGGACCTGCAGCGTGGAATCATCATATCGTCCGGCAACGATTCCTCCGTTGCGGTAGCCGAACATATCGCCGGTACCGAAGCCGTGTTCGCCGAGATGATGAATACCAATGCCGAGCGGCTGGGTATGACGAACACCTATTATGTGAACTCCCATGGCCTGCCGGATCCGGCTCACCTGACAACCGCGCGTGACCTCGCCATCCTGGCCCGGGCAATGATTATCGACCACCCCAAGCAGTATGCGATTTACAAGGAGCTTGAGTTTACCTTTAACAACATTCGCCAGTACAACCGCAACACCCTGCTGATGCAGGACTCCTCTGTCGATGGCCTGAAGACTGGCCATACGAAAGAGGCAGGGTATTGCCTGGTGGCATCGGCGGAGCGCAAGGGGATGCGCCTGATTTCCGTGGTAATGGGCACCGATAGCACCAAGGCCCGTAAAAATGATACCGCCGCCCTGTTGAACTACGGTTATCGATTCTACAAGACGGCGACAGCCTTCGAACCCATGACAGAGCTGGCAAAGCCGCGCGTGTGGAAAGGCCAGCAGGACTACGTGCCCGTCGGCCTGGTGGACAAGGTTGTGCTGACATTGCCGCGTGGCAAGCACGACGACCTTGAGACCAACGTGGTATTGAACAAAGAAATCGTGGCACCACTGGCGGTGGGTGACCCGGTGGGTACGGTCACGGTGACCCTGGACGGCGAAACCCAGTTGGAGGCGCCAGTCGTCGCGCTGGAAGCGGTAGAGCAGGCGGGCTTTTTCGCGCGCCTGTGGGACAGTGTCCTGATGTTTATCGCCAGCCTGTTCGGCACCCGATAACACAGCCTTGCAGGCACGCGCAGGAGAACCCGGTGGAGCAGCCGCCTGAAGCACCCAAAATAGAGTTTCCCTGCGACTACCCGATCAAGGTAATGGGGCGCAGCAGCGCCACGTTTGAATCCACCATCCTCGAAGTGTTCGAGGTTCACGCGCCGGGATTCGACCAGCAGACCATCACCGCAAAAACCAGCGGCAAAGGCACGTTCACTTCGCTCACCATTACCATCACGGCCACCGGCCCGGAGCAATTGGAAGCGTTACACCAGGATCTGCTGGCAACGGGCCAGGTCACGATGGTGATTTGAGCGGTGTCGGCGCCGGAGCTGGTGCAGCGTGAACTCGGGCTAGTGGACTATCAACCCACGCTGGACGCCATGCGCCAACTGACCGATTCGCGGGGCCCGGACTCGCCGGACGAGCTGTGGCTGCTGCAACACTTACCGGTATTCACCCAGGGCCAGGCCGGCAAGGCCGAACACGTGCTGGCGCCGGGAGACATCCCCGTTATTCAGGTGGATCGCGGCGGGCAAGTGACCTACCACGGGCCGGGACAGTGGGTGCTGTACCTGATGGTCGATATGCGGCGCCGGCAATTAGGCGTGCGCGATCTGGTTAATCTTATCGAGCATAGCCTGGTGCAACTTCTCGCCGAGTACGACATCGCCGCAGCGGCCGACCCCGCTGCTCCCGGTGTCTATGTGGCGGGTGAAAAAATCGCCTCGTTAGGCCTGCGGGTGCGGCGCGGCTGCAGCTATCACGGCCTGGCGCTGAACGTGGATATGGACCTGGAGCCCTTCGGGCGAATCAACCCCTGCGGTTACGCCGGTTTGCAGGTCACTTCGATGGCGAAGCAGTTGCCCGGCACACCCCTCGATATGTCTGCCATTGGCAAACGGTTGCTGGTGATTGTGTCAGACAGGCTGAAAGTGTAAGTGCCATTTGGGATGAGGGGGGTAATTGCGCAACTGGACGATCCCGCTCTGAAGGAACTCTATGCGAAACGCTAAAATGCGTCCTGCGAGTTTATTGGAGGGACGAGTTCGTGGAATGTGGATCATCCACATGAATGGGCGAATTTACGATGCGCAGTTGGGGCCTATCGAGCAATCCAACTAGATACTCGCGGTCCGAAATAAATCGTCTCCGCGCTCTCCTTGCCGTCAATGATAAATATGGCGCTTAGACTGAACTTGTTTGCAGGGTTCATTATTTCAACAGGCACATCAAAGATAAATCTGATGCAACCTTGGTCACCACGTCTCTGTGGAAGGACGGCCAATGAAATTGTATCCAAGCCAACTGGCGGGCTGTATGCATCGGCCCATGCGGTCATGCTATGGCACACAGAATGCCCATCGGTCCCCTCCACACTCACTGTCTTGGGAGACAGGGCGGCGGAAGCATCATGATTCAATGTGACAGAACCAATATCTAGTGATATGGCTTTTCCTCCTTTTAGTTCGACACACATCGAGAGTGCAAAGGGAGTTTTTCCACCATAAATATACACTGGGTCTTCTACCCAATCATCGGATTCTCCGATGGCGAATTTTCTGTACCTTAATCGATTGTGATTGTTAACAACAAATTCCATGGCCATAGTATCCCATTTAACCTGCTCATCAACGAGGGTATAGGAGGCGTTTTGCTCTAGTATTGGACTACTAACAAGTTGAACTGTCTCGCTGCCAAGTACACATCCAGCCAACAAACCAGACAAGCACGTGGTAAGAATGGCTTTCACAAATCCTCCTCCAAGTTACGCGCTAGATACGAATAATTCCGCACGCCCATTGCTTCATAGGAGAGATAGAACGAGGGTGGGATCGTAGCCTTAGTCATGGCTGGGCCAAGATTAAAGTATGACGCCTGGAAATCATGTTGCACCGATGCTCCATTCGCTCCAGGCAGATACCTCGTAATCTTCTGAAATGCCCAACCTCCCTCGGAAGCCCTAGAGATGCGATAGCCTTTTTCTAGGGATCCCAATATTGTTGATTTGTTATCCGGCGCGAGTATATCCAGTTCCTGTTGTGACAGGCCATTTATAGTGCGACCGATCAAAGGTGAATCCTTAGGTGCAAATATAGAGATACCCATAGTGGAAGCATCTTCTGAATGAATGACAGTGTCAGCTTGCTTGACGACCGCACCAGATTTCGCCGTGTTAACAGTAACTCTGTAACTTGACCAGTGCTCCAGAGATACCGTCAAAGCTGCCGCCATGCCCGCGTATGTCGCACCTGTCCTGCAAGAGCCACCAGACGCTTTTCCAGCTCCACAACCACCCGCAGCCGCTGAGGCAATTCTTCCAAATGCACCGAACGAAGAACCGTAGGCGGCAAATCCTCCCGATAATGCCCCTGCAAATGCCCCGCGCCCTCCAGCCTTGAGGGAATCTCCAAGACTTTCTCCGCTAAAAGCAGCGATAGACGTGCCAGCTGCAAACCCAGCGGCTCCCCCTGCTATTGCTCCAGCCCCGATTGCACCTGCCGTAGAGATTGCTGCTGGCGCCATCACCGTAGTTACACTCATGGTACCGACTGACATCGTCGCTGTAGTAGCTGCGGGAGTAAATGCGGCAGTTGCCCACATATTAACCGCTCCATAGGTAAAATAAGATATGGCAACAACTGCAGCAATCTTGAAAACATCCTTGAGACTGAAGTATCCACTCGGATCGGTATATGCCAGCGGATTATTCAATACGTAACTATAGCGGTTATAACTCTGCGTATTCGTGGGAGACTGAATATACGGATCCGCCTGCAACATCCGCCCCAAATGCGGATCGTATATCCGCCCATTCATGTGGATGGAAACAGCGGCGAAAACCGGGACATTTGCGGCAGATTTTTCGGGAAAATAGGCCTTTCGAATCAACGATCTGCAATTGGGCTGAAATCCAGGTGAACAATCTACGGCAGCGACAGTCAAAGGGTTACCCGGTTTGAGTTGGAAAAATGGAGGGCAAGGCTATTCCGGCGCGACTTTCTGGTTTCTGCCACCGGCGAGCGGGCGAGGAGTACCCGATAATGAGTAGTGATGAGAAGGAAACCATTGTAATTATAGCCTTCTGAGATTGTTCTCCTGAGTTGCAGCATAACTCAAAGAGCTGCTTCTGGGACACGTTTGTCCGGCTCCAAATCGTAAATCGTACCATCCACATGAATGGGCGGATTTATGATCCGCATTTGGGGCGGATGTTGCAGGCGGACTCCTGGCTTATTCTTCAGCTTTTAAATTAAGTGAAACGTCCCAGTAATCACTGATTCACTCTCAGTTTGTCGTAACCCAACCATTTTATTCGTCGTCTGTCACTGAATTCCCTCTAAATTCCCCTCCAGGGGTAACGGTACCAGAGGCTGTAAACCTGGCGAGCGATTTCATCAAGGATTAAATCCTCGCCGGTAATATCTTCTTGGCCAGAGTCATGCCAGGGCATCAGCTCAGTATACTGCCAATCTAATTACCAACAGTAAATTCCTACATTACAAGCTCTGGCCGATGACCGCCCTGCCAGAGTCCAAGTAAAATAGACCTGTTCCGGTTATGCTTTTTACGGAATAGCTACAGGCGAATGACGGACTATGATTTCATTTAATTGATCTTCTTCATATCGCAACTCTAAGGCCCACAGACCATCGACTTTACTATAGCTAACACCCCATGAGTCGTACTTCTCCAAAAGAATCCAATTTTCCGATGTAAGACTATCCAAACTAATCCAGCTTCCTTCCGGGACATAGTTTCCAACAACAATACGCTTATCGGTTGCCAGCATCTCAGAAAATACAGCAAATACCTCTTCCCTAGTCACAGCTTGTTCAAGACGTGACCTCCACGCAATCTTTATGGAGGAGAGCACTTCTCTATCACGAATTTCGTCACCATAAAAAACAAATCTAGCATCTCCAGGAAATAGAATTACAGCGCCTGCCGTTTCCAATCGAGCTAGATCATTAGAGTCGCTGACTCTGATTCTTTCTTTCACGTTGAGTTTCAAATAATCAATTCCAGTTTCCTTAAGCTTGCCTATCGTTGAACGTTTTGACATACCAATCCGAATGCCAAATATTTCACCATCAACAATGGACCGAGTAGTAATATTCTCTTCTATTTCCAGAAGCACGCTCTTTGTTTCAGAATCCATAACAGAATCGCCTTCATAGCTTGAGGATGCGTAACTTCCCACTATTCCGGCAAAGACTAAAAACAAGTGAATAACCGGGACAGATCTATATTTTGAGGCCTTGAAAGGACAATCGCGCTGGGAATAGACATTACAAGTAACTAGGGCACTTTTGTTTAGTTGAAAGCCCCGTTGGTTGTCGTAGTAGCGAGCCAAAATCAATCTGTCCCGGTTCCTCATGAGTCTCTTGGTACATCCTCCTGCTGTAAATTCTGCCGCTTGTGGATCACGGCAAGAACTTCGATAAGTCCTTCACTGACTCGCTTGGCGTAAAGCGGGGAGTCTTGAGCGATGTGATTGTGAATATGACGGAGCTGGGTTGTGGCGTGAGCCGTCCACTTCACCACGACTGAATTTCCTTCAATACCTCCTCGGCCGGTTGGGTTTTACCCTCGGCAGCATCGCGCTGCCCTCGCCGGATATTCTCCAGCACATAAAGCCGGTACATGATCTCCTCCATGTCCGCAGTGTCGGGCAAGCGTTGTATTGCCTCCAGTGCTTCCTGCTTGGCGTTGTGCGTCTGCATATGAGGCTCCAAATGTCCCGTGCTGAGACAGCGTGTATACTTGGTGATTGTACCTGCTGCTATTGATAAGCGTCCACCGGATGCAGTGCAGGGAGGACCACATCCACCCTAACAGCAAATCATAAATCCGCCTATTCATGTGATGGTGCGATAGAAATACCAGCTTGCTCTAGTACATCCTGAACTTGCGGCTTTTTTCAGGCTCGGTCGAAACTCACTCCCGCCGAACCAACCCCTCCACCGCCATCCCATCATCCATCCTCTCCCCATACCACAACGGCACCAGCGTCCCCGCATCGATGGTAATCTGTTCGCGTTGGTGCGCCGTGTATAGCGCAAACACGTTTCCGCTGAAACGTTTATCCGGCCCAGCCGGTATCCGCTTGCCATTCGGCGCGGTGAATATGGGCTCCTCGGCTTCAAGCTTCAGGTTGTAGCCGCCTTCATGCACCAGTCGGTGATGGTGTCTGCACAGTAGCAGCAGGTTGTCGAGGCGGGTTGCACCGCCGTCGGCCCAGTGCTGGATATGGTGGGCGTCTACATGATGCCGCGCGGTGCAACCGGGAAAGCGACAGCCGCCGTCGCGGCGTTCCAGCGCACGGCGGATGGCCGGGGGAATACTGCGGGTGCGGCGGCCGATATCCAGTGCGGTGCCTTTTGCATCCTCGCGCCAGTGTACGACACCGCAGTCACAGGCTAGCCGGCGCGACGTTTCAGCGGAAACGTGTCCACCGGATGCCAGTTCAGATTCCGCACCGTCACCGTCTGCCTGTAACGTGCTGATGTCGGTGTGAATGTGGACAGTACAGCGATCGCCGCCTTTAACAGAGACCTCATCGCCACTGCTGCTTTGGGTGAGGAAGGTATCGGCGATGCGTTCCAGCGCGTCTGCGCGTTTTGCGGCAACAGGCGTTTCCGCTGAAACGTTTTCTGCCGCTTCGCGCTGCTCTTCATGGATTGTAGCCATTGCCCCGTCGAGCGCTTGCGCAATGCGCGCACCCTGCTCGGGACTCAGCCTGCCCTTGATGACATAGCTGCCATCGTCGTCGATGTACCAGTTGAGTTCCCGCAGCGCGTGGAACTGGTTGTCTCTTGCCAGTGCCTCGCTACGCTTCACCCTGCGATAGTTGCGCACCAGTCGCTCGACATGGGCTGCGGTGCCGTGGTCGGCGATCATCAGCAGGTAGCCCTCGTTCTGTTCGGTGGCGACGCGCGTCATGGCGCGTACCTTGGAATAGCTGATGCGGCCGTGGCACAGGGCTGAACTGATCTGCGGCAGGCTCTGTAATGCATGGGCAACGCGCACTTTCTCGCGGGCCGCACCGAGGTTGATGCCGCATTTCCAGTTGAGCCAGTGGGCGCAGGATTTGAGGCCCCCACCACCCCAGCCATGGCGTTCATCAAACTCGCGGATCAGGGTGAGCAGGCGGTAGGTCGCGGCATTGATATGCGCGGCGAGTTCGGTGATTTCGTCTTCGAGTGCGGCCAGGTCGCGGGTCGGAGATGGGGCAATTGCAGCGGGGAATTGGGTCATGGTGGGATCCTCGGCGTCCTCGCGAAAAACTGTATAAACATACAGTATTATGGCTGATAAATCAATAGAAACAACGGCTTAACTGGATTAAAGGTGGGTGATAAAACGAGATCGGGTCATCAATCTGACCCTGTCAGTAGATCAATGGAATACAACTTTAATACCGCAGAACAAGCCACTCCTCGAAACGCGAGGTAGGTGTATTGCACAGCTGCCCAAGGCGCAGAACTTATGCTCCAGACCTAGGTTGCGCAAGAGTAGGGAATCTCGCAAAAGACCGTAGCACACTCTCTCTGAAAGCGTTTAGTGCTTGCGCTGAGCCGGAGTGAACAAGCCAGGTGCTTGCCACCTATGGTGGGTTCTCAAATATTAAATTACCCGATCATTGCCCCCATCTATGGGTATCTGCGCACCCGTGGTCGCCAGGAATGTATCGCTGGCAATCGTGGAGAGGAGTCGGGCAACGTCGGTAGAGCGAATTTCCCGGCCCAGCAAATTCTTCGATTTGTATTCCTCTATCGTCATGTTGTAGCGGGCGGCGGACTTGGCGAGGGCCTCCTGTGTCCATATCGCAGTATCGAATACGGCGTCGGGGTGAACAACGTTGACCCGAACGCCGTCGGCGGCCAGTTCCAGTGCGGCGACCCTGGCGAGTTGGGTGATGCCGGCCTTGCTGACGGAATAGGCCGCAGCGCCGGGTCCGGGTGCGGCAAAGTTTCGTGAGCCGACTACCAGGATAGAGGGGTTTATGCCGAGTTTGAGATACGGAATCGTTGCGGTCAGGAAGCGCTGGGTCGCTGTCAGGTTGATGGCCAGGGTTTGGTCCCAGGTTTGCTCGGTATGGTCCTCTATTGTCTCGCCGGACTTGAAAATCCCGGCATTGCAGACCACGATATCGAGGCCGCCAAAGCGGGCAACGACTTGTTCAACTGCAGTCGTTACCGACGCGCTGTCAGTGAGGTCACACACCATGCCCGTCATGCCGCTGCCGTCCAACTGCGCAACCACATCCGGGTTGACGTCCAGCCCGACCACCACGGCACCGTCAGCCGCCAGCGCCTCGCAGGTGGATTTGCCGATGCCGCTGTTGGCACCTGTTACCATGGCGATTTTTCCCTGGTGTGGTTTGGGGGTGCCGCTCTTGCCCAGTTTGGCCTGCTCCAGCACCCAGTATTCCAGTTCAAAAATGTCCTTTGCCGGCAGCGCTTCCCAGCCGCCGATGGATTCGCCGGTCTGGATTGCCCAGCGCGTATGCCTGGCAATGTCGGTAATGATATTGCACTCCTTGACGCTGCTGCCAAATGCGATCGAGCCCGCCGAGCGCCAGATGCCAACCCTGGGCGCCTGATCCAGGATCTGCAGCTCCGCGTGGCTGTTCGCCTCGAAATAGGCGCGGTAGTCCGCGGCAAACTGTTCTATTTCCGGGACGCCCGCAGCGGGTTTGGTGTCGATAATGGCGGGAATGCGCTTGGTGCGAATCACATGATCCGGCGTTATAGGCCCGCGGGTGGCGATATCGGCGACATTGGGAAGGCTGGCAAACCCCTGTGCGTCGGGTGATTTATCCAGCATCGCGAGTTGGGCGCTACCGCGTGTGTTGGACACGGCCCTGCGAATACGCGCGAGGTCCAGCAGGTCGACCGGGTGATCGGCTGTTGGATGTTCGCTTGTACCGTGCGCGGCGATGTAATCTTCCGCGCGGGTGACCAGCTCGATCATGTTTTCGTACGCCGTTTTAGCATCTTCACTGTAGGTGAAAACGCCGTGGTGCATCAGGATGATGCCCCTGTACTGGCCCGGGTCATTGCGTTTGATCGCCTCATTCACCTGCCTGGATAAAATAAAGCCGGGCATGATGTAGGGAAGTACTAAACAATCGGGGAAGACCTCGGCAAGAATCGCTTCACCCCTTGGGTTATTGCTCAGGGTAACGATCGCATCGGTGTGCGTGTGGTCGATAAACTTTGCCGGCAGTATCGCGTGAAGGATAGCTTCAACCGAGGGAGAAGGGGCCGATGGGTCCAGCATCAGCGCGCGGAGTTGCCGGGTCATGTCCGGATCCGACAGCGTTTCCAGTTCGGCCAGCATGCAGGTTTCTTTCAGTTTGATGGCGGGAAAGCCGGGCTTCTCGATGGTTTTCAAATCCCAGCCGCTGCCCTTCACATAGAGTACCTCCAGCTCGTTGCCGAAGAAATCACGCGTGGTGGCCTTGACGGAGGTGTTGCCGCCGCCGTGCATCACCAGATCGTCGCTTGATCCCAGCAGTCGGGATGTGTAGACGCGCATCGCGAGGTCATCGTTGGCGAAGGCAGCGGCTGCCTCATCGTCCCACAGGCTTTTCATGTCTTTTTACTCCACGTTAAATAGCAATTTTTACTGAACAGGGGCCATGGCAGAGAGCGATTTCGCATGCTCATAGAGCGCCATGTCGTACGCGTTGTCGCTGGCAATCCGGCGCCGAAATTCCGCTGAAACGGTTTCTTCCTCCCCGGCATGCCGATGAGGTATGGCTTTAATCTGCCAGCCATACTGCTCAATGAGCCGCTTGAGGAAGCGATCATAGTGTTCCGTGACACCCACGATCTCAACAGCCGACAGGTTCTGCTTCGCAGTCGACAGCCGTGAATCATCGACATCAATAACACCCGTGCTCGCGGCGAAGCATTCCAGGGAAATGCGACCGGGCGATCGTTGCCGAAATGCCTCAACGTCTGGAGGTAGAGGGATGCCGTCTCCCATCGCGCGTCGCGGTGGAAGTTCCGGGGCGCCGGCCAGTAAGCGATCTTCGGCCAGCGTCTCTTCGGCGGACATGGAAAACAGCTTGGTCTGGTAGTTGTGAATAAAACTGGCGTTGAACCACTGGTCTTCGTAAATCTCCTCGAGTGCCAGTTTCTGGTGCTCGCTGTGATACCGCCGGCAGTGTTTGAGGTAGGACAGTGTTCGCTCAACCGGCTCTCGCAGCAGCGTCATTGCCACATAGGAGTCGTGCAGTAGCGTGCGAACAGCATACGGGACATGCCCGCGCACCATCCTGAGCCTGCCCTGTAGTGCGTTGACATCGGCGACGAGGTTAGGGGCGAACAGGTAGGCCTCGATGCGCCGGAAAATATCAGCATCGCGGTCGATACAGGCGTCGGGATAGCGTTCTTCGGCCGGGAAATTGTTGCCGATGATATCGGCAAAAGAGGTGCCGCCAGTCTTCATTATGTGAATGAAGAGGAATTTTTTCTCACGGGGCGGTGTCATCGAAAGCCTTTATGTCTTGCGGGGCCGTACAGCGCCTCAGGTGGCGATGACAGGAATAAGGCGCTTGCCTTTGGTTTCGAGATGATCGAGGCGTACCTGTGGAACAAGTTCTACGGCAGAGGCAACAGCGCCGAACGACGCCTCACTTTCACGGGTGAAAACCGCCACCATTTTGTCCAGTTCGGCAGGCGATGTATCGCCCGCGTTGACAGCGCGAATCTTGTCGGTGACAGCATTCAGCGGATCGTGGTTGCACGATCGGCATACGGGCTCCCGGCTGGTGACGTGGTGCAACTTCTGTTCACTGATCGCCAGTACGGATGCCTCGAACACACTGGCCATCGGCGCTTCTTTCTTCCAGTCCGAACAGCACAGGTAGTAGAGCCCATCGTAGCCGATGAACACGGACAGGTAGGGTACCGGGCACACCCACTTCTGGCCGCTTTCCTCCATCAGCAGTTCGGCAGCGCGGCGTTCGGCAAACTTCTCGTACTGCATGTGATCGACAAACAGGGCACCGCCGCGGTTGATGACCTCGTACTTCATAAAACGATTGACGCCGTAGCCGCGCCAGAATTCCTCCATGCGCGCCGTGTGCCCGGGGTCTTTCCTGTGGTTGACGAGCACGATCTGTACTTCGCAATCGGTGCCCGCGTCATTGATGAAGCGCACGATGTTGTCGCGTGTTTCCTCGTACGGGGGATTGTAGATCCGCTCGTACTCTTCCCCGAGATCGGAGATGTTGATATTGACGCTGGTGACACCGGCTTTGAGAATCGCGTCGCCGCGCTTTTTGTCGAGCAGGGCGCCATTGCTGGACATCCCGCATGTGCTGAAGCCGGCGTCGCGAACCTTGCGAATAAACTCAGGGGTGTTGGGGTTGATCAGCGGTTCGCCCAGCCCGCAAATATTGGGTCGTACCTGGAGCGGTACGGCGCTGTCTGGGCGGTTGATATCGCGGAACTCGACCGCGCGATACAGGGCCTGGTCGAACGTTTCCATCGTCATATGGCCCTGGTGCGGCGTGGCATCGCGGGGGCAGAAGTGACAAATGGCGTTGCAACGGTTTGTCGCCTCGATGTCGATGTTGATGCTGACGGCCATGCGCTATCCGTGGAACGATTGTTCGGCCAGCCAGTATAGTAGAAGGTAATTCAATAAGTAAGGCGAAAATGGCGTGAAAAGGCGGTTATATACCCATGTAGAGGAGGGCTATGAAAGCGTGCTTGCATCGTAGAGCAGGTGGGCCGAGCAGTCGCCGATCAGGTCGACGATCATTTCACGGCTGGCGAAACACCACCGATTGTCTACCTTGTGAAACCTGTCCCTGTACCGTCCGGATATTATCGGTTGCAGCGGCAGCGCGTCGGTTGCCTGGATGACCGTGTAGTAGGAGCGCGCGGATGCCTCGCTGCCGTTTTCATCCAGCTCGATTATCACGTTGGTCGTCAGGTGTTTGGTCCGGGGCGTGCCCGTTTCGTCGTAGAGACGACAGGAAAGCTGGTACATTTTTAGCACTTCGTCAAAGCCGCGGCGCGTGACATTGTGTGCGGGTGAGATGATCTCGCCATTGCGAAACAACTCGGCCACGCCTTCCAGGTCACCGTTATCTATCCGTTCCGCGTAGCAGTAAATCAGGTTTTCAATACAGCGGCTGGCTTCCATGTGTCCTTACTCAACTTATCCGGTGGGGGCAGCCAGGCAGAAGGTGCTAGCTGGTAGCCACCACGGGAATGATGTCGGCCGCAATCATGCCTTCGGGATGATTGTCGCCATAGCGGAGCAACTCGCCCAGTGCGACGTCGATATCCTTGCTGACGGTGCGCAGGGACTGCCGCAACTCATCCACGGATTCGGCTGTGACCTCGCCGCGGTTAAGCGCGCGCAGTTCTTCTGTGAGCATGTTGATCGGATCGTGGTTACAGGTTTTACAGACCGGCTCCCGGCTGATCACCATGGCCAGCTTTTGCCGGGTGACCTGCAGGAAGCTGTAATCGAACACAGAGCCGAGGCTGGCCTGCTTGCGCCAGTCTGAACAACACAGGTAGTAGTTGCCGTCATAGCCGATAAACAGAAAGCCCCAGGGTGCGCCGCACAGCGGTTGCGCGCCGCCGTCAGTCAATTCGTTGCGCGCGCGAACCATCTCGGAATATTGCTCAAACTGCATATGTTCGACGAACAGCGCGCCGCCGCGATTGATAACACTGTAGTCGTGAAATTGCTTCAGGCCGCGCTCACGCCAGAAGGCCTGCATGGCGGCGATATGATCTCTGTCATCGCGGTGGTCGACGAGAATGATCACCGGGGTGCAGCGGCCTTTGGCCAGTTCTGCAAAGCGCGTGATGTTGGCGCAGGTGGTTGCGAAGGGCAGGTTGTAGATGCGCTCGTATTCTTCGTCGATGTCCGAGATGTTGATGTAGATTTCGTCCAGCCCGGCATCCAGCAGTTCGAGTGTTTTCTTCTCTGTCAGTAGCGCGCCATTGGAAGACATGGAGCAGCGGAAGCCCGCAGCCTTGACCTTCTCGACGAAAGACACGGTGTTGCGGTTGATGAGAGGCTCGCCCAGGCCGCACAGGCTGACAACCACCTCCAGCCCGGAGACTTCCTTGACAACCTGTCGATACTCCACCGCGCGTGCCAGCGCCTTGTCGAACGTCTCGACATCCATAATGCCCTGGTGCGGCGTGGCATCGCGCGGGCAAAAATGGCAGGTGGCGTTGCATCGATTGGTGATCTCGATGTCAATGGTCAGGAACATGATGCGCTCGGTTGGCGGAAGAATTCAAAAAAATAATGGCACCTAACGCGTCGAACTGTCAAGAATAGTCTCTGTAAATGAGATTCTGGGCGCAGATCGGTGCAAATTACGCGATATTAGCGAAAATCAGGGGCTTTGGCAGAGTTCGGCGTCCATCATTTTAACGTCGAGCAGGGTCAGCTTCCGCTCGCGGTGCATGCTGGTGTACACATCGGCAAACTGCGGTGCCACGCGCGGTGAATAACTGTCCGCAAACGAACTGAGCATCGTATTTGAAAACCGGGCCTTGCCGTGGAAGTTCACAAACGTGGGCGTGTCCAGGTGATCGTCAGCCGCAGGACTGTAGGCGATATCGCTGTTGGCATCGCGCAGGAATCCGGAGGAGTAGAGTTTCATCGTGGACTGGGGTGCGCGTTTACTGAGATGTCCCACGGGCTCGAAATAACCGGTCAGGATGATGGCATTGCAGCGGGCGGGTTCAAAGTAGGGGTCGGTGAGAACCACATCGCCCATATGCCACTCAAGCCCTTGCCCGGGGATAAAGCGCAGGTCCCACAGGCCCTCTTGTCCCGCCAACCGATGAAAAGGCTGGTCATTCGACGTGCTTAACCCTACAGGTAGTGGGCCAATCTCCAGGCCCACGGTAAAGCCGAAACGCTGTGGAGTGCGCATCGCATCAAACCCGCTGTACAGGGTTTGGGACGGGTCGGTGCCGGGTGATTCGCTCACCGCCAGAAGGCTTTTGCGCCAGTGCTCGCGCCAGAATTCGGCGGTGAATTCGGCAACAGCAACAGGGTGTTGGCTGGCGACATCCTCCTCGCCCGAAGGATTCCCCAGCAGATCGAACAGGCCTGGCGAAAACCCGTGCAGACTGGCGAGGCGCCAATCGCCCGACTCGGGCAGGTAGCTGAAGTTCAGCGTGTTCACATTGGCGCTGTACACCTCCCAACTCCTGCGGCGCGGGGGGATGGCGTTGTCGTGCAGGAAAAGCGGCCACAGGTTGCTGCCATCCAGGTCGGGCGGCGCGGGCACTTTGGCCGCCGCGAGCAGCGTGGGATAGATATCCACATTCATGACCACGTCATCGATGGTCTTGCCCTGCGGGATGTTCTCCGGCCAGCTCATGATCAGCGGTGTACGAAATGCGCCCTCATACATTTCGTTCTTCTTACCGAAAAATGGAAAGTTGTTATTCCTTTCGCTGTTGGTTCCGCCATTGTCACTGACGAACACGATCAGCGTGTTCTTCCGGTCGACGGCCTGGACGATGCGCCCCACGGCGTCATCGAGTTGGGTAACGAGTGCGGTGTATTTTCCCTCCGGGGTGTCCGGGAACTGCTCTGCAAAGCGCGGGTGAGGTTGGATGGGCTGGTGCGGCGCCAAAAATGCATGGTAGAGGAACCAGGGTTTGCCGGCCGCCTGTAGCTGCTCGATTTTCCGGATGGTGTGATCCGTCAGGATGTCCGTGAGGTGCCCTTCATATCTGTGCAGTTCACCGCCCTGCTCGCGCAGCATCGGGTTGTGGTAGGTCGGCCTTCTCTGGCCCTTGTTCGCGTCGGTGATTTCACCGGCCAGTTCCCACTGGTTGAGAAACCCGAACCAGTGGTCGAAACCCTTGTTCTGCGGCCATGCCTGCAGCCGCTCCTCGCCGGCGTGCCACTTGCCCGTGAGGTTGGTCGAATAGCCGGCGCGTTGCAATTGCTCTGCAATGGTTAAAAACTCTGCCGGGATCTCCGAGCCGACAGGGCGAAAGCCCGAGCGTTCGGGATAGCGGCCACTGAGTATGGCGACCCGACTCGGGGTGCAGGTCGAATCTGCGTAGTGCCTGCTGAAGGTCACGCCTTCCTGTGCCAGTTGCCTGATGTTGGGTGTCGGCAGGCCGTTGCTGTTGAGTGCCGAGGTGTCGTCGTAGCCGAGATCATCGGCGACGATCAAAAGGATGTTGGGTGTGATGACGGGAGGCGGCTCCTCGGCTGCGCTGGCGAAATCGGTATCGAATTCCCTGACACTCGACCACAACGAGAAAGCCAGTATTGCAAGCAGGATTATCGTGATGGAATGCTTATCATCGAGGAGCGATGATCGAGTCACAGGCATTGGTTGTCTCAGGTCGACATGGGCGGTTCGTTATACTACCATTGCCAGCGATAGCAACAATAACTCCTCCCACGCCCCGCGAAATCGCTATGACAAGCCGTCTACCCAGTCGTTACGAATTAAAGAAGGCACTGCTGTGGCCGCGCACCCTGTTTATGCGCTGGAAGTATAGAAAATCCAGTACTTCCATGAAGACCATGCTGGAGCTGCATTACTACAGTCCGGCCCTGATCGACTTCGTGGGCGCAACTTTTGTCAACAAGCATATTCTGCACGAAGCCGATATCGATGCCGACAGCGTGGTGGTTGATGTCGGCGCCTTCACCGGGAGCTGGGCACAGCACATCGTGGATCGCTACGACCCGGTCATTTACGCCTTCGAGCCCAACCCCAATTCCTTTAAACGCCTGCAGGAAAAAGCCGCCAACAACCCCAAGTTGCACGCCATGCCCTACGGCCTGGGTGATGAGGATATCACTGTGGATTTCACGCTGAACGGACTGGGTTCGTCCATGTGTGACGAGCGCAGCAGTCATTCCGATACGCCGCGAACACAGGTGGAAGTCGCTGCCATCGACAGGGTCTGGAGCGAGCTCAGGCTCGGGAATGTCGATCTGATGAAAATCAACATCGAAGGCGCTGAGTTTCCGCTACTGGACAAGATGATTAAAACCGATCTATTGAAGAACGTGGATTGCTTCATGATCCAGTTTCACGAATGGCATCCCGGCGCCGGCAGGAAGCGCAGGCGCATTCGTGAGGAGTTGTCGAAGACACATCGGCTGGTGTGGAATTACACATTTGTCTGGGAGAAGTGGGTTCGCATCTGACCGCGAGCTTACCTGAGTGACCATTTCTCCCAGATGAAATGGTAGTCCCAGTCCAGCTTGTGGTATTTGCCCAGCGCTTTCCTGATCTTTCTTCGCCTGTGATAGGCGCCCGGGTGCCATTCGTGAAACTGGATCATGAAACAGTTTACGTTTTTCAGTAACCCTGTCTCTATCATTCGCTCTAGCAGCGGGAATTCACCGCCCTCGATATTGATCTTCATCAGGTCGATCTGGCCCAGGGCCAGTGACCGCCAGATGTCGGCGATGTCGCGGATCTCGACCTCCGCAGAGGGCACACCATTTTTGCCACTGGTGTCGGAAAAAATAGAGGACCCGAGATGCTCCAGCGCCATTTGCGCCGTTTCATTTTTGTCGCCCAGGCCATATTTATAGGGAATCAGGCGCTCGTTGTTCGCACTCCGTTTCACGAGCTGCTTGTAGTTTCGCGGGTCGGGCTCGAAGGCGTGTATGGTGGGGTTGTATCTGTCGATGATTTCCTGCGCCCATTCACCGGTATAGGCGCCGGCATCGAGTACGACGCTTTCGGAGTTGATGTCGGCCTCGTGCAGCAGGAGCCGGTTTGCGTTGATGGCGCCCATCCAGTCATAGAACGCCGGCCTGTAGTAATGCAGTTCCAGGGCGCTGCGTAAAAAGCCGGGCTCCAGGTTTTCCCTGTGGCGCATGTACACCTTGCGGGGGTACATAAAGGCCAGTTTTAGCTCGTAGGGGCTGGGAAGTTTCAGCGGCATCTTCAGTTGCCGGTCGCGCTCCTCAGCGGAATAGCCTTATTCGGCTCCTGCCTCGCATCGCGTTCACCTGCTGTTACCTCGCCAAAGTTCAGCGAGAACAGGCGACGCCGTTCACCGCCGTTGTAGCTGGCATGGATGGTGCGGAAATTCCAGATAACAAGGTCGCCGGGTGAGCTGTGCACGGTGTAAGAGGGAATGTCCCTGCCATCGATACCGTAGAGACCTTGAATGGCGGATGAATCCACGAAATCCTTGCGCAACGTCCGCGCATAGGTTTGCTGGTGGAAGTGGCTGCCCGGAATGATGCGGATCGCGCCGTTCTCCCCGGTGAGGTCATCGAGGTAGAAAGACAGTTTCACGTGGTAGTGTTGCAGCGGCGCGGCGTAATTATCCGGGTGCCAGTAACTCTCGCAGTAGAAGAGGTTGCCGTCACTGCTGGCCCATTTATATTCACTGCCAATCAGGCTTTGCACAATCCCGACAACTCGCGGGTCGTGTTGCAGCGGTGCCAGTCGCGGCGACTGTTCGATGAAGCCCGGAATGATGATGCGACGCTCATCCCCGTGCAGCGCCTCCTTGGTTTCCCACACGGGTTGATCCTTATCGCCGAACAGTTCCTCGAAGCCTTCGATGATACTATCAATGTCCCGGGCGAACAGTCCGGGCAATTTGAGAAAACCAAAGGTCTCGAAAAAATGGATTTGCTGGGGTGTGAGCAGGTGTTGGCTGGCGACCGGGGTGTTGTTGCCCGGCTGGCTGGTGAGCGCTTGACTCATAAAAGGCCTATCTCGATGCTGTTGCCGAAACAAATAACTTAGCATTATTGCTATATTTAGTGAAGCAGAGGCACCCACAGTCTGTGAGCCAGGTAGCGCAAATGGGCAAATTCATATCGATCTCCCCCCTGTGGGGCCTGGTAGTCGTCTGCCTGGCCGGTCTGGTGCACGGGGCCGTGCCGGACACAGCTTCGGACACAGCGCAGGCGACGCGTTTCCAGCGCACCGCGCAGTACTTACAGGATGCGCCGCCGGAACAGCGTAGCGATTTTGCCGCCATAGCGCTGTCCAGCCTGGCCCGTGCCTACTTTGCAGAGGCGAAACTGGCGCGCGAGCAAGCTCGCAAGGGCGGCGCAAATGCGCACCTGATGTCCTGGTCTGCCAGGGTTGATCGCTACGCGAGCCAGATGCCGCTGTTACTCGAGGATATCGAGTTGGGCTTCCCGGTGACCCTGGCGATCGGTGGCGACAAGTCCCTGGCGATTACTGTGGCCGGCAGAACCGTTATTCTCAGCCACCCGCGCCTCTACGAACAGAATGCCTTTGAGCAGGACATACTGGTGGCGTTTTGTGCGCAGCACAGCTGTGAGCAAGTATCACCAGATAGTGGGAAGGCTGCGCCGATCCCCGTTTCAGCGTTGAAGATACGACCGCAGTGGTCGTTTAGGGAGGGGGAGTCCGTGTGTGCCTACAACGGCATAAGCGTGCGGTTCAACACGACGCGGAACATGGCGAACTCGCGGCTGATCTGCGAGCAGTTCATGCAGGAGGTTATAACGCTGGCGGATGAACTGGCCTGGCAGTGGCGCCACGCGGTCTCTATCGACTGGGACCGGCTGGAGATCCAGCCCACACCGAGCAGGCCTGAGCATATGCTACAGCTCAATACCGTTGGCGATACCGTGCTGGTGACCGTGCCACTGCTCTATCGCAGCGCGGGGCTTTTCCGGCAGGTGCTTCCCTGGGTTCGCCAGCGGGTGACAGAACAAACGGATGTGAGTGTTGAACTGGAGGCCGACCGCTACGGCTGGCAAAAACCCTAACCCCTTCGTTCAGCTCCTGAACTTCATTACTGCACTGAGCAGTTGGCGACAGGTGATCTGCCCGATCAGTTTGCCGTTTTCGACCACGGGCCTGCGCCGCTTGTTTTTGCGCAGCATATCCTCGGCAACACTCACGATATCTTCATTGGGATTGGCGACCACCAGGTTGTCTGATGCCATATGGTCACGGACGACACCGATATTGTTGTTGTTATAAATGGCTCCCAGTACAGCACGCAAACAATCCATTTCCGAGAGTATACCCACCAGGTTGGCATCGGCATCGACCACGCAGACGCCGGAAATCTTGTTGTCGATGATGACTTTCATCGCATCGAGGATATTGTCCTCGGGACTTACCTTTACCGGGTTGGGCAACATATAGTCCCGCAGATTGACCGATTGCAACATACTCTTCTCCAATTACCCGGACGGTCCGGTTTTTCCCCAAGTATAGCCCGTAAAATCGCTGGCGGCTCGGTTTGTTCTCTGGCGGGGCTTTCGCATCGCGGCGGCGGCGTCAGCGCGACCCGGTAAGCTGGATACCGCAGCAACTGTAGAGCGCCATTCCAGTGCGTTTGGTTGGTATCGGTGTCGCTTCTGTGACAAGATTGGGCGCCCGATCAAGCCTGAGAATTACATGGAAGCCCTATGAATTGGCTGAAAAATGTTGCGCTGACAGGCGCCTCCCTGCTGTTCAGTTTTGCAGTGGGCGAGGCAGCGGTAAGGGGGCTTGTAGCCAGCGGCTATATGGAGCGGCCGGGCAGTCACAATGTCGCCCAGGGCAAGGAGAAAGCCGAGTACACCAGGCACAACGCAAGTAAGCTTGCCAACAGCAATCCATTATTGACGTTTCAGTATGACCCCGCCGATCCAAACATCAATTCGCTGGGACTCCGGGGTAAAGAGACCACAATCGATAAGCCTGCGGGGGTGTACAGAATTGCGCTGTTAGGCGACTCTTTTACCTACGGGTTCTCGGTGGCATTGAGCGACATTTTTGCCACCCGCCTGGAGCAGCGCCTGAATGAAGGTAGTCCGGACAAGCGCTATGAAGTCCTGAATTTTGGCCGTGCCGGTTATGGGACCGTCCAGGAAGTGGAGTTGTATCGCACGTTTATCCGGCAGTTCGCGCCTGATGAAGTGCTGTTATCCTACGTTCTCAACGATGTGACTGACACCGGTTTTACCGCGGAGCTCTACCGGGCAAATATTGACTACATACGCACCACCACCGCGTTGTCCCGAAAAAGCCTGTTGGCGACCTGGATCTACATCAACTATCACAGGTTCAACCAGGATAAAGGCCAGGATGAGCTCTGGAAAAGCATGTATGCAGAGTCGTCGGCGGGTTTCCTCAAGGTTCAGGAGGCACTCGCCGCCCTTGCAGCAATGACGCGAGAGGATGGCGTCAGGCTGCGCGCCGTGATATTTCCCGAGCTGGGAGCCGATGCGCAGAACTATCCGTTTACCGAGGTTCATAAGGTCATCAAAGCGGCGCTGCTTGCGAATGGGATTGCAACCAGGGATCTCCTGCCAGATTATGAACAGTACGGGGATTGGTCTGAGCTGATTGTCGCCAGCGAAGATCAGCATCCGAACGGCAAGGGTCATGAGATTGCGACTACGGCAATATACGAGCTTCTGTCTGAACCCTGAAAAATTGAATACTGGAGGCCTGATATGCCGCGAATTCTAATGCCCCTGGCAGCGGGACTGCTGCTCGGCGGGATCGCCAGCTTTTCCTCAGCCGACCCTGCAACCAGCCCCGCTGCGCGACTGGGCGAGGCCATTCAGTTTAAAACGATCAGTTACCAGGATCGCAGCCAGATAGATTTCAGGGAGTTTCGGCGTTTTCACGCTTTCCTGCGTGCGTCTTTCCCGCTGGTGTTCTCGCAACTCGAAGTGGAGAAAGTCAACGGTTACAGCCTTCTCATTCGCTGGCCGGGCAGCGACCCTTCCCTCGCGCCGATACTGTTTACTGCCCACATGGATGTGGTGCCGATTGAGCCGGGTACGGAGGATGATTGGGAGCATCCACCGTTCGCCGGCGTGGTGGCAGATGGGCGCATCTATGGTCGCGGCTCGCTGGATGATAAACAGGGGCTGCTGGGCAACCTTGAGGCGGCGGAGTCGCTGCTGGCAGAGGGGTTTGTTCCGGCGCGGACGCTGGTCTTTGCATTCGGTCACGACGAGGAAATCAGCGGTAAGGACGGTGCGGGCAAACTGGCCGAGCGCATGGCGGAGAAGGGCTGGCATTTTGCCTGGATGGTGGATGAGGGAGGTATGGTGGTAGTGGATAACCCGCTGTTGCCCGACAAACCCGTTGCCATTATCAATGTCGCGGAAAAGGGCTACCTGACACTCACGCTGGTGGCTACCGGCGAGGGTGGCCACTCCTCCCGGCCGCCCAGAATAAGCACCATCGGGCGCCTGTCAGCCGCGCTGGAGCGCATTGAAAACAACCCCTTCCCGACGCGGATGGTGGGGCCTGTTGCCGCGATGCTGGAGACGATGGGGCCACACCTCGCGCAGCCCAACCGGTTTTTCTTCAGCAACCTGTGGCTTACCGGCGGGGTTGTGGCAGACCGGATGAGTGAGGACCCAACGACGAACTCCATGGTCCGCACAACCACCGCCCTGACCATGTTCAATGCCGGGATCAAGGAAAATGTGGTGCCGCAGCGCGCCGAGGCCAAGGTCAATTTTCGACTGCTGCCCGGCGATACGCCCGAGACGGTGGTGGCCTATATCACGGAACTGGTAGACGATCCCGCGATCGAGATCAGCTACGATCAGTGGGATAAGATACCGGGTGTGTCGGATTACACCGGTGGCGGGTTTGCCGTGATTTCGGAGGCGATTAGCGCGGTCTATCCCGAGGCGGTCATCGTGCCGTCCCTGCTGGTTGCAACTACGGATACCCGTCACTATATCGACCTGACAGACAACCAGTACCGCTTCCAGGGGATGCTCGTCTCGCTCAGCCAGGCATCATCTGTTCACGGCACTAACGAGTATATTGACATCCAGAGCTATGAGAACGCAGTTGAAGTTGCGCGGCAAATGATGATACTTGGCGCTCGGTGAGGCCTCGACCGCAGGTTCAGCGTGCGCGTTGTGCAGCACAGTGTTAGGCTTCTGTTAGCCGCGCTATTGGCACCCCTATTGGAGAATTGAATGCGAAACCTCTGCACCCTGAGTGTCGTGCTGATGCTGTCAGCCTGCGCCAGTCAGCCGCAGGCTACCACTGAGTGTGTCGAGCCGCGTCCACAGGTCTGTACCAGGGAATTCCGGCCGACTTGCGGGGTACTCGCTGCGGGCGGCACGAGGGAATTTGCATCGCCCTGCACCGCGTGCGCGGATAACGCGGTGTCCGGCTTTATCCCCGGGCCCTGTCCCGAATGAGTCTCACCAGCCGTATTCTTCTCGCGATGGCGGCGGGTATCCTGGTTGGATCCCTGCTCAACGCCCTGTTCCATCTCGACCTCATGCCCGGTTTACGTGGGGCCATCGACACCTACCTGATCGGCGGCCTGTTCGATGTGGTGGGGCGGATTTTTGTCGCGTCACTGAAGTTGCTGGTGGTGCCGCTGGTGCTGGTCTCGTTGATTTGTGGTTCCAGTTCGCTCGGGAACAGCTCGCGTATGGGCCCTATCGCGGGCAAGACCATGCTGTTCTATCTTGCCACGACAGCCATCGCCGTCAGTATCGCGTTGCTGGCTGCAGTACTTGTTGGTCCCGGCGAGGGCGTGAACCTGGTCAGTGACACCACCTTCCAGGCGACGGAGCCGCCGCCTTTGACCGACGTGCTGGTTAACATCTTTCCCACCAACCCGGTGCAGGCGATGGCCGAGGGCAAGATGTTGCAGATCATTGTTTTCGCCCTGCTGTTTGGCTACGCGATCTCCCATGCCGGGGAGCCGGGGCAGCGCATCGCCAGCTTCTTTCGGGATATGGAGTCGGTGGTCATGAAGATGGTTGATGTCCTCATGCACCTGGCGCCCTACGGCGTGTTTGCGCTGCTGGCGAAGTTATTCGCGACCATGGGTATCGGGGCAATCCTGGATCTCGGGACCTATTTCCTAACGGTGCTGGCCGTGCTGGTGCTTCACGTGCTGGTGACCTACAGCCTGCTGCTCAAAGGCCTGACGGGGCTCTCCCCGCGTATAATGCTGAACAAGATGCGCCCGGTGTGGGCCTTCGCATTCAGTACGGCGTCCTCCGGCGCAACCCTGCCAATTACGCTGCGCACCGTTGAGCACCGGATGGGCGTGCACAACTCCGTCGCCGGATTTACCGTCCCGCTGGGTGCGACGATCAACATGGATGGCACCGCGATCATGCAGGGGGTGGCGACCGTCTTCATCGCCCAGGTATACGGTATGGACCTGTCCATGGGTGCCTATGTCACAGTCGTGATTACCGCGACGCTGGCCTCTATCGGGACGGCTGCTGTGCCGGGAGTGGGCCTCATCACGCTTGCGATGGTGTTGGGACAGGTCGGCATTCCAGTTGAGGGAATCGCACTGATTATTGGCGTAGACCGATTGCTGGACATGGTGCGAACCGCTGTGAATGTCACGGGCGATTCCGTGGCATCCGTCGTTGTGGCGCGCAGTGAAAATCAGTTCGATGAGGCTGTGTACCTCGACGAGAGCCCCGACCAGGATGACGACGACATCCACGATGAAGCGCTCCCCACACCGACGGCCTGAAACTGTGCGCGTCCAGGCTAAAATAATCGCCCCGCAATCCAGTCAGTGAGACGAACACCTGCTATGTCAATTCAATGTACCATCGTCCCTGTCACGCCCTACCAGCAGAACTGTTCCATTATCAAATGCGAGGCCACCGGGCGTGCAGCCATCGTCGATCCGGGCGGAGATGTCGAGCGAATTCTGGCTGCGGTCGAACAGATGCAGGCCACAGTCGAGAAAATCATCCTCACGCACGCCCACATGGACCATTGTGCGGCGTCGGATGTGTTGCGCCAACAACTGGGTGTGCCGATAGAGGGTCCGCACCGGGAGGATGATTTCTGGTTGCAGAAGCTCCCGGAGTCCTGCCGGATGTCGGGTTTTCCGCCTGCGCAGGTTTTCGTCCCGGATCGCTGGCTGGAGCAGGGTGATACGGTGACAGTCGGCGAACAGGTACTTCAGGTCCTGCACTGCCCGGGGCACACACCGGGCCATGTCGTGTTCATTCATGCACCGCAGAAAGTGGCCTGGGTGGGTGACGTGTTGTTTCACGGTTCCATCGGTCGCTCCGACTTCCCCCGGGGAAACCATGATGAATTGGTTGCCAGTATCCGCGAGAAGCTGTTCCCGCTGGGCGACGATATCACCTTTGTTCCGGGCCACGGACCGACGTCAACGTTTGGCAATGAACGGCGCAACAACCCGTTTGTAGCGGATTCGCGCTATGGCTGAGGGAGAGGGTGAACTCAACGAAGCGCGGGAAGATATCCTGCGCCGGGAATACCATCAGCAGACCGCGCGTATTCACTGGCATGAACTGCAAACGTACTATGCCCACGGCAGTGTCATCGCGGTATCACCACAGCTCAGTCTGGTCGATGTCGCCGTGCAACTGGGCATGGACAATACCCAGCGCTTTGAGCGCTGGATCGCCGCGGGCGAGGTTGCGGCTGTGAGTGATGAGCAGGCCCTCGTATGGTACGAGGCCAATACCTGTCTGTGGGCCGTGGTGGCGGCGCCCTGGGTGTTGGTGCAGGAGTCTGCCGATAGACATTCCGTATAGACATTCAGTATAGATGTGAACCCGGTCTGGTCAGGGTAATGACAGGCTATTGATTTGTGGGCTAGACTTGAAACTCAACACACATAGCAGAGGTGTAAAATGCGTTCCATTCTTTTAGTTGCCACCCTTCTTTTTTCCACCCTGGTATTTGCCCAGGGTGGGCCTTACTCGGTATCGGAAACCCCGCTCGGTACCCTGGTTGATGATCCTGCGGCGGCGGCAGTGCTGGAAAAGCATATGCCCGGCTCCGTTGCCCAGCTTTCGCAGGCGCGCGACATGACTCTGGTAACGGTTGTGGCCATATTTCCAGGCTCGGTTACTGATGAACAGCTGGAAGAAATCAACGCAGATCTGCAAGCCTTGCCCGCAGAGTAACGCGAAGCGGTACCAGGTCAGAGGTTATTGAGCAGCTCCAGATACCCTGCCCTGGTACCTCCCTTTTCCCAGTAGCCCATAATGCCGCTCGCTTCAAGGTGTTGGTACACCAGCATGGATTCAGCGTCGACAAACGGGCTGGTCCAGTCCACGGGAAGCATGGCGGTAAATTCAGCGGCCAGGCCCTCCCGGGTGTGTGAAGAGTTTTCGCGTGGATGAGCACCCTGCTCGCCGAACAGTGCGGTCAGCATCTGGCTCTGTTCCGACATATGGGCGATGAAAACCCTATTCGCTTTCAGGCCCTTGATCACGGTTGAATGATCGGAGCCGGGCTCGAACGACAGGAACGCTGCCATAGACGGCGATTCCTTCTCCAGAATTTTCTCTGTCAGCCATCGCGGTTGCGATGTTACCGCGTCGGTGAATCTGTCGATGTCCATTTGCAGGTAGTTGAGCAAATTCACGGAATCGGGCCGCTTTTCATTCTTCAGCGTATGTGAGACACGATAGGCCACCATACTTTTCAGGATTTCTGCGGGAGCGCGCACCGTGGTAAAGAAGAGATCGTTATCAGCCCGGTAGTACGGCACGAGCTCGCGCGCTTTCTTATGGCCCAGTATGAACATTCGCTCGGGGCTCTGGAGCAACCGGTACCCGGCATACATACGTAGAAAACGCTGGTGTCGATCCTCGGCCGCTTCCTCTGACAGGTAGGACTGCAGCAGTTTTGCCTGCGGGCTTTTGGCCGGGCAGGAGTGCGCCATGTAGGTGATCGACTGGTCTATCGTGCCACTGCCGGGCAGCGGGACGGGTGCACACTGGTTGCTGTGCACCAGGATCTTGCGGATAGAGGTGCCGCCGCACTTGGGTATATGGATGAAAAATACGCGTTGCGAGTCGGGGTGCAGGTCCATCAACCCGAAGTAATCCGGTGTACCGATGCCGCGCAGATGCATCCGCTCTGCTTCCTCCTCAATGTAGCGCCGTGCGGCGCTTAACTGCGCTGGGTCAGAGAGGTCAGGGGAGGGCGGTCGAGGCGGAGTCGTCATTGCCGACGATACCTGTTTTGTGAAGCCTGGCGGTTTGGGGGACATTTTCCTGCGGAGGTGACTCAGAAGCGGTAATTCTGCATTGGCGTTGCGGGGTAGTCCAGCAAAACCGTTTACCGAATGACCTTGATCCAGTCGCCCGTGCGCGGCTCGCCGCGCGGATACAACCCGTTCAGCAATCGCAACTGCGCCTCCGCATCGGGAATACGGACACCGGAGGCCAAACTGGCCATGGTGGCGCCCTGCGGCACCTGGATGTAGTGCACGTACAGCCCATTGCTGGCTCCGTGCTCAGCCGGGTGCATGGGTCGGAAGCTCTCGATCATGGCCAGCAGTGCGGAATCGTCGGCGGCGAAGTTGCTGGCCTCGCCGTCGAAGAGGTAGCTCAGGTTGTTGTAATCGATCACCGCCACGCGATGCGCACCGGCGCCACTGCCAGTAATACCCGTATAGCCTGTGAGTCCCGCCTGGTTCAATTCGGCGCCGGCGCTGAGTGCTCCTGAAACGCTGCTTTCCAGTACGGCCCGGGGCGTCGCACCCTGGTCGCGCCGGCGCACGGTGATGGTCAGCTCGGAGCTGCCGTCCGGTGCGCTGGCAACGATGGCTTTGGCCCCCGCGTTAACGCTCCAGTTTGGTGGTCGCTCGAACGTGAAAGACAGCTTGTTGTGGTAATAGCGATCTTCCGAGCGGTCGCTCGGCACACTCTCGCCCCATACCAGGCCTTCAATCTGGCGCTGGAACTCGCCGGGCACCGAAGGGTCCTCGACCTGCTTGCTTGCATCGAGTTCACCGGCGGTCTTGATGACCTCCTTCAGGCGCTGGTCGTTGCGCGGATGCGTCGCGTACAGGCCGTGATAGGTCGCCACGGGTTTGCCGCCGGCCTTTGCCTTTACCCGCTGGAACTGCTCCTGGTCCTTCAGCGCGCCAATCACCTCCAGCAGGGATTCCGGGTCGTAGCCCGCGTTGTACATATACTCTGCGCCCAGTCCGTCCGCCTCCAGTTCCATTTCCCGTCCATAGCCACTGACCAACTCCGTGCCGTACATATTCGACGCATTGGCGAGGTCGCCACTGCCGGTGAGTACGTACGTTGTGGTGGCCACCACCTTGTTGGCCACCGAGGCAGCCTGCTGCCGGCTGTGGTGGCTGGCCGTGACATGGCCGATCTCATGAGACAGGACGCCGGCCAGTTCCGCCTCGTTCTCCAGGTAGGCCAGCAGGCCGCGATTGATGTAGATATAGCCGCCGGGAAGTGCGAAGGCGTTGATGTCCGGGCTGTCGGCCACGGTAAACGTAAACGCCATGTCGGGTTCATCGCTGCTGGCGACCAGTCGCTGGCCCACACGATTCACGTAGGCCTGCAGTTCAGGGTCGTCGTAAGCGGCGCCCTGGGTGATCATTTCCTGATGCATCTCCCTGCCCGTTGACGCGCTGCCGGCGCAACCGGGCAGCGCGGCCAGAACTGGGAAGATTGCCATTAGGGTCAATGCTGTGGTGTGCAGGATACGCATACTGATCTCCTGGCGGCGTTTAGAAAAACTTTCGGGTGACATCTTGGCTTGTTTTTGCGTTGGATTGCAACGGGATGAATTTTGTCTCAGCACTGTCAGGGGTTTAGTCGTGGCCGACGGGCTCGCACCCCAGCAGGCGTTTCAGTCGCTCCACGTGATTCGCTTTGTGAAACGCCTGCTGGGGTACGAGCCCTGCATCCCAATGCTACGGCACGATGTGTCAAGAACGTTAGATTGTGAGATGCATAAATGGAACGTTTTTTTTAATCTAGTCGAATGGTGTGCACTGAGGTTGCGGATGGACAATGTGTTTCTCACCAAGCGAATCACGTGGAGCGACTGAGAAACACAATTTCCATCCGCAACCGCCCTACAAAGCCACTCCCCAGGACGCGGAAAAACCCCAGTTTTCATCCCGGTTAGTTTTACCCCAGGTCTTGCACCCGCTAGAGACTTGTTCAACACGCTGCTAGTGCCCGCTGGACAGGAACTCCAGCAATTGCTGGCCGATACCGTCGCAGGCCGTGCCCTGTACGGGCGCGATAATCGGTATCGGCACAATCACCGCCGGCATATAGGATTGGCCCGTGGCGCTGGTGTTGACGCGTCCTACCGAGGTTTTGTCGGTGAAGTCCCAGATGGTGGCTTCATAGTTGGCATCGTGGCTCCATGTGCCAAAGCCGAAGCAGCCACCGAGACTGCACGCCATTGAGCCGCTGCCGCCGGTGCGTTCGGTCGAGCCGTCCAGCCAGATCATATACTCGACTTTCAGTGCGGCCATCTTGTCGGCTACCGGTTTCTGCTGCAGCAGGCGCTCGATATCAACCGGGTGCAGCGGCGCGGTGCGCGGTTCAAACCAGGGGTAGACGGCATTGAGGAATTCCAGTTCGCTGATGACGGTGATGGCGTTGTCGCGTGAGGCGATGTAGTCGCCCACACAGCTGACAAAATCCGGTTCCGTTTCATAGTCGCTGGCATGGCGTCGGCCGAGGATCACCACGCTGTCTTCGCCGAGCCCCGTGACGGGTTTTTTCAACACCATCTCGTCAACGGTGGAGGTTACGCAGGCCGATACCAGAGAGAGGACAACGCAACACAACACCGGGCGCAGGGACGAAAAGCTCATGGCGCGGCCGCTTCTGTCGGCACACCCTGCTCGCGCAGCCAGCCCTGTAGCGCGGGTACACGGGTGAAGTTCGTGGCGAAGTTGGCGCCGGCGTCACGCAGCGCCATCACTGCGGCCAGGTTCACTGCCTCCTGGTCGCTCTGCAGGAAACCGGTCGGGGTTTTGCCGTAGCTGGTCATGGTCCACTCGGCGATGGGCACGCCATCGGCGCTGAGCAGTTCGAAGCGGTAGCGCATCCAGATTTCATACACCTTGATATTTGTCTGCCTGGGTATAGCGTACTGCAGTTCCTCCACATGGGGGACCAGGATTGCATCGACATTTGCAACCGACTCTCCCTCTGAGGGTTGCCGTGTCAGGTGCACGACCTTTGTGAACATGCCGGCCAGCAGGGTATTCCACATCTGTACCTGGGCCACGCCGGTGCTGACGATCCAGCTGGATTCCTGGCGGGATTTGGACTCATCGAAAAATTCGTGTTTGGCGAAGTCGTCGCCGTACCAGACGCCCAGGGTAATCGGAAGCGGCTCAATCAATGGCGCGGGGAACTTGCCCTCGACGACAACATGCGCCGGTCCGCAACCGGCCAACAGGCCCAGCAGCAGGACTGCCGACAGCAGCAACCGTGCGACACGATCAGCGGAAGTCATTGAGCGCGACAAAGGTGCCACCATTGCGATGAGTGAGTTCGCGCATCAACGTGGCAAAGCGGATGCCCGTGCCCTGCAAATGCGGGGCGCGGCTGAACTGGGTGGGAAACCCCACCGCGTGAATGCGCACAAGCCGGTTGCCGTTGGCATCCGCCCGGTTGATGCGATCCACCGTGTCGATGACCTCGGTGATAGAGGGGCCGGTGAATTCGTCGCCGAACACATAGATACTGATTTTCTTACCGGGTGCGGCGAATGTGCGGATCGCCGCCTCGATACCCTCGACAGGGCTGGAGTTACTGAAGATGCTCCAGCCGCGAAGATTCTCCACGATGATCTTGCGCCGCCCCGGGGTGTCGGGAATCCACTTGCCGCGGTAGCTGCTGAACAGGTAGTTGCCCATATCGTTCATCACCTGGATACCCTTCACCTTTGGGTAGATTGCCAGTGTTGCCTCGATCTCCTCCAGTACGCGGTTCCAGGCGTAGGAGAACATGGAGCCTGAGGTGTCGATGACAAAGATAATGTACTCGCTATCGACGGGAATACCACCAATCAGCTGGTTCTTGGACTGGTGCTGCGTACCCAGCAGGCGTTTCATCTCTTCTGACAACTGCTGCTTCGCTGACGCCAGCTGTCCGGCAATGGCCGAATTGCTGCTGGTTTCGACCTGCAGGCTGTCGAAGCGCGACTTGGCGCTGGCCATCAGGCCGCGCAGAATCGCGATGCGCTGCTCATGTTCCGACAGTTGTTCGTGTTTCGCGTTCAAATCACGATTGAGTATTTTGGTCTCGCCGCGCATCTCGAACAGCTGCTCCTGCAACGCCGCCAACTTTCCTTCGAGGTTAATGGTAGACGCTTCTATAATTTGTGGCTGCACCGTTTTGGTAATCATCAGCAGCAGGATGATCGCACCGAAACCGCAGCAGATCACGTCGAGGAACGACAGCGAAAATTCGGGTACGCCTCTCCCTCTGCGCCGCGCCATCAGGGCCAGTCCCGCGAGGGGCTCATCAGCGAGCCCCTGGTGTAAAGTGCCAGCTGCCACAGCTCGGACACGGCCATCGGGTCTCCCTCCATGGGGGCCAGGATGATGTTCACTGGCACACGGCCGGGCAACTGCCTTATCGCCTGCGCGTACAATTTCTGCCGCTCGGGACCTGTCACCTTGCTACTGCGCGGTGGTGTGGTCCCCTGCGTGGGCAGGCCGTCGGTAATCAGGAAAATATTGTCCGGCGCGGGCGACAGCTTGTGCAGGGCGAGGAAGGCGTTTTCCAGACTGGTGCCGCCACTGGGTGTAATGCTGTGCAACGCGCGGCTGACCTCTCCCAGCTGTGCCTGGTTGGCCACTTCGAGCCATTTGCCCTCGGTCCCGGGCAGCGCCGGCTTTGCGACGGTGTTGAAGGTGATGACCTGGTATTTGCTGGATACCGGGAGTTGCGCGGTCAGCCAGTCGACCGTGTTCAGGCTCCTTCGCCATTTCTCGGCCTTGCGCTGAACCGACTCTCCCATATTGCGCAGTCGAATAATCTGCACCAGTTTTTCGGCCAGCATGCTGGCTGAGACATCGAGTAAAATGGCGATGTTCTTCCCGCCCAGGTTCAGCCCGGTCAGGTACTGGCGATTGCCGTCGCCGATAAAGTCCCGCGCGTTGGCGCCGGTATTCTCTGTCGCGGACTGCCGCAGCTCCTTGACCTCGCTCTCCAGTGCCAGCAACTCGGCCTTGAGGCTCTCGATATCCGCGCTCTCGGTATAGCCCTCGTTCTTGCGACTCTTTATCTGCGCCTCAAATTTTTCCGTATCCTCGGCGATGCGCGTCGCAAGCCCCTGCGCCTCAACCATCTTCTGGTCCACCTCCGACAGGGTATTGCGCAGGCGCACCATGTCCTTCTCGCCCTCCCTGACATCCTCCTCAAGCAGGCTGACCTCCGACAACACGTTTTCGTTCAGTATCTCGGACTCTTCCTCGATGGCGTGATTCATGATCAGGAACACGAGAATCACCGCGCCAAACCCACAGGACATGATGTCCAGGAAGCTCAGGTTGAACGTGGTGAATTCGCGCTTTTTCCTGGCCATGGCGGTTAGGCCCTGACCTCAATGAGCACGGCCGCAGCGCCAGCTTTGCCGACCACAATGGTGTCGCCCGTGACAAGTACCTGTCCGGGTTGATAGGGGGTGCCGTTTACGGTGGCCCCCGACGTGGCGCCGCGCAACTGCCAGCCCTCGCCTGAGCGGTAAAGTTCGCAGCCATCCTCCAGTGGGGTGCCCGCTGCGAGCAGGGGCTGGGCCACGTGTCGGCTCAGGAGATGTGTGGCGTTGCACACCGGTTTGGGCGGTGGCGGGGTGGCGACGGGCTCGATGCGCGTCTCTGCGCAGGGCAGGGCGGTGAAAAAGCTGAGTGCCTGTCCGCGCTGGACCAGCCGGGATTCGTGTAATTGCAGGGCGCGTTGCATGTCATCGGGCTTGAGCACATCCAGCTGCTGGAAGGCGCTGGTGAGGCCGGGCAGCAGCGCTGTCAGCGGATCCGCGATCACGCGGTCGTCCGGTCGCAGTATCCCGATGGTGTCACCGGCACTGTCGAACAGCCGCTTGCCGGCGACCCGCAATTGCTCCGTGCCGACGCGGGCCTGGTAACCGTTGATATCCAGGTTGGTCTCTGCGCTGGTGTGCAGCGCGCGCAGCGCCGCGGGCAGTTCGTCGTACAACTGTTGTTCGGTGGCCGCCTTGCGCCGCGGATCGAAGCGGGTCTGGCGCACAAACTCGGCCGAGATCACTTCTACCAGTCGTTCCTGTAACTGCAGCAGGCCGCAACCGGGCAGGGGCACCGTGCGTTGCAGTTCAACCTGTCCATCGCGCTCAGCCAGCTGTGAAATCAACGCCTGGTGCAGCTGGATTTCGAGGTGGAACAGGCGTCCACCGCGGCTGTAGAGGCTGCCCAGCGCCACACTGCGATTGACGAGGCCCACGGCATCGAACGGGCATTGCTCCACGATGCCCAGCAGTAGCGCGAGCTGTTCATGCTGCATGCTGCCCGAGACGGCCAGCAGCAGTTCATCGGGGTTGTTTGCCTGCGCGTGCAATTGCTTGAGATGGGCGTGCACCAGGTCGCCCGTGTGCCGGGCCGGGCCGAGCGCCGGCTGGAGTATTTCTGTGCTGAGCTGCCACCAGAAGCGCGTATTGATGTCGCGGGGTTGCAGGCGGGCGGCGGCGCGGGCGGGCGCTCCGAACAAATAGCTTTTGTCCTGCAACAGTGCGTAGCCGGGGCTTTGCACCACTGCACCCTGGTGCCACAGCTGCACATTGCTGTCATTGAGGTCGAGCAGGCCGATACTCATTAGCCGGCCACCAGGAAGCGCAGCAGGCGGCGGTCGGCATAGCGCTGGCTGTCCAGTACCAGGCGCTCCTGCGACAACTGCAGCTGGTGCAGGCAGAACATAATAATAATGCTCAGCACCAACGCGACGAAGGTGCTGTTGAATGCGACCCCGAGGCTGGCGGTGACGCCGGAAATGTCACCCTCCACAGCCTTGTAGGCCTGCCCCAGCGCGTCGCCGATACCGCGCACGGTGCCGATAAACCCGATCGAGGGGATAGCCCAGGCAATATAGCGGACCATGGACATTTCAGAGTCCAGGCGATCCGATTCGATCTCGCAATTCTCCTTGATGGTCTCAGAGACCGCCTGGATGGAGCCGGTGGTGGCGAAGCGTTGCAGCGCCGAGAGCAGGGTGCGTGGCAGCAGGTAATCCTGTTCGGCCTCGGGCAGGGCCTCCAGTGCGCGGCTGTACTCGCGGGCGTCCTCCGGCAGCACGGTTGTGCCCTCGGGGATATCCAGCAGACGCCGCTCCAGCATCTCGCGCTCGTGCATGCCGCGGCGCCCCTTGTAGCCCATGATGGCCAGCGCCCAGATCAACAGGATAAAGCAGGATTCCTGTTCGTAATCGCCGATCACCACGGCCAGGCTGCGCGTGGTGACAAAGTCCTCGCCGGCGGCCTGCTGTGCCGCCTCGCGTTCGAGGTGGGCTTTTGCGCTGGGCCGGATAACGCCAACGTACAGCGCGTGTACCACGATGATCGCGATCAGCAGCGCAAACAGCTGGTAGATGAATTCGGATGACATTCTTTGCTTCATTGGGGTGTCCTATATATCCACCGGGAAAGAGACGGGTACATCTTCTGAAATTTCCTCCGAGGAACGGTAGTCGAAGGGCGAGTTGCCGCTGGCGCCCGCGCTGCCACTCTTTGCAGCGGGCTCCCTGGCCGTTGATGGCTCCTGTGCCGCTGCGGGTTTATCCGCAGTCCCATCACTCGCCGATGCGGTGGCTGCGTCGGCGGCGTCTGTCTGGGCCTGTAGCGGTGTTGCCACCAGCAATATGGATAGGCCCAGGAGGGCCAAGTGTCGCGTGTTGATCATTCCCTACTCCGCGTAGCGTGCAAGGCGGAATCCTACGTCATCCCGCCCGGCTTGCCCATAATCGCGATAGGTGAGACGCAGTTCAGACAGCTTGGCATGGGTCCATGCGGCGCCGCGAATGACGTAGTTATCGCCTGTCTGCCCACCCAGGGGGTCCTCCTGCGTGGCGCCGTTCGCCGAGGGAATGGTATAGGCATCGTGCACCCATTCGGAGACGTTACCGCCCATGTCGTACAGGCCGTGCTGGTTGGGCTTGAACGACGCCACGGGCGCGCTGGTCACGTGCCCGTCCTTGTAACCGTTCAGGACGCGGCCGGTGACATGGGCCGAGGTGTCGTCGGCGTAGTTTTCGGCCACCAGCGTGGGCGGGAACGTGTCGCCCCAGGGGAACAGCAGCAGTTTATCGCCACTGGCGCGCGCAGCCCAGGCCCACTCTGCCTCAGAGGGCAGGCGGTAGCCGGT
Source organism: Halioglobus sp. (assembly GCA_020443325.1). Lineage (GTDB taxonomy): Bacteria > Pseudomonadota > Gammaproteobacteria > Pseudomonadales > Halieaceae > Marimicrobium. Next base: position 20,042 of record JAGRIK010000243.1, on the reverse strand, counting down.
GGCGGCGCTGTTGTAGCCGGTGATGATGCCATTGCTCTCGCGGTAGAACAGCGGCAGGCCCTCGCGCGCGCTGAGCCAGTTGCAGAAAGCGGCGGCCTGCTGCCAGCTTACCTGTACCGCTGGCTGGTGTTCCTGGTTGAGGCTGTTGCCGTCAATCTGGCCCGAGTTATGGCTGGACTGGAACTGGCGAAACTGCGCGTTGGTGACCTCCGTGGTTTGCAGGTAGAACATGCGGCGCAGCGCAACGGGGTGCAGCACCTCATTGGCGCGTCGGCCGGGATCGCGGCGGGAGGAGCCCATGGTGAAATCGCGCAGGGCTGAATCGGCCGGCTTGAATAACAACAGGGTCTGGCCGAGCGGTGTGGTGATCTCGGGCTTGATGCGCTCCAGGGTAACGGCCTGTTGGGTCTGCAGTGTGATGTCTACCAACTGCGCGAGGCCGGGCCGGGGTGTGACGCTTTGCCGGACCGTCGCGTATCCGTCCAGGCTGACTTCGACGGAATGCTCTACCGCAGGCAGTGACAGCGACGTTACGCCTGCGGCTGTCGGTTTGCCGTTGATGCGCACGACGGCGTTGGCCGGGCTGATGCGCAGTCGCACCTCGCCCAACTGTGCCTTCAGCGTCACGGAGCGCTTGTCACTGCTGGCGGCAGACATTTCCACCGAGTCGTTGTAACGCTCGTAACCCGGCTTGAAGACCTCCAGGCGGTGCGCCTTTCCGGGAGCTACCTCCAGCGTCAGCGGCGTCTGTCCCTGGAACTCCCCATCCAGGGTGACATTGGCGCCACTGGGCACGCTGGCCAGCTCCAGCGCGCCGGCGGCGGGCTGCAGGCTTACCTGGCCCAGGTCCTGGTCTTTACTGGCTTCAATGCGCAGCGTTTTCTGCCAGTCGGCAAATGTGGGCAATTGCAGCATCAGCTGGTGTTCACCCTGCAGCACTTCAACCGTGGCCGGTGTTGTTCCCGCCTTTTCGCCATCCAGCAGCAGGGTCGCCCCGGTCGGCACGCTGTCGATGCTGACCATGGCCCATGCCGGCGCCAGTTGCACCGCGACGTTTTGCTGCACGCTCCTGCCGGTGACTTGCAGTGTCTGCGTCACGGGCAGGTGGCGCGCTTCTTCCAGCTGCAGTTGATGTTCACCTTCGGGCAGCGGGATATCCACCAGCGGGGTCTTGCCAACGGATTCGCCGTTCACCGAGACGCTGGCGCCCTGGGGGGTACTGTCGATGGACACCAGCCCCGGCAGCGCCTGCAGCGCGAGTTCCAGCGTCTGGCTGTCGCGATCATCCACGTCGACCGTGGTGGTCAGGGGTTGATAGCCCTCGGCCGATGCACTCACCTCGTATGTGCCCGGCAGCAGCAGATAACGCTGGTCAAGGAACGGCAGGGCGAGGCCGGATACCGAGAGCGTTGCGGGCGTTTCGGCGTCTACCGTAATGTGGAGGGAACGGGCGCTGAATAAAAAAAGCATCATCAACACGAACAGCGCGAGACAGGCGAGGAGCAGCCATCGCCCCGTTTTCTTCCGGGGGCCGGGCGCTGTGCTGGTGGCCTCTTCAAGCGGGGTGAAGCCGCTGGGCGCGATGGTTACCGGTTTATTGGACATGGGTTGATTGTCGTTTCATCCTGTCAGATAGGTTCAGTACAGACGATTGTCACGGGCGGAGGTGTTGAATCGTGCGTGACGGTAAAGCTCTGCCGCACGTCGCGATAGCCCGCGCGGGTGCCAAGCGCGGTGTAGTTGCCCGGTCGCAGCGTCAGCTCCCGTTCCGAGAAGCTGCCCAACCGCGCCACTTTGTAGACGATCACGTCGGTCTTCTCGTCCGAGCGCAGCGTGACATTGACGGTGGCGTTGGCCTGTCGCAGCACGGTTTCGAGCTTGCCTATCTGTTGCTCGAGTACCGGCCCCCGTGGGGTGACCTGTTTGGCCTGTTCCAGCAGTTGCGCCGTAGCGGCTGCCACCGCGGTGTCCGACAGGCGCGCCGTGTCGGCAATGGCGGATCGCATTTGTTCGTCGAGTTGCGCACGCATCCTGCTGCGTTTCAATCCCTCGCTGGCAAACAGCACACTGCGGTCAATTTTTTGTGCCTGCTCATACGCGGTTACCGCGCTCGCCCAGTCCTCCTGCTGCTCGTTGCGCTGGCCCTGTTGGTCCAGGCTGGCGAGTCGCTGGGCGGTTTCTGCCGTCGTGACTTCCTGCAGGGCGCTGGCCGCCTCCTTCGAACCCGGCTGCAGTTTTGCCGCAGCATTGAAGGCCTTGCGCGCACTGTCGAAGCGGCCCTGGTTGAGCGCGGCATAGCCCTCGCTCATCGACTGGTTGAAATCCTGGTCGCGCGCTTTGCCGGTGACGCGCTCCAACTCGCTGCGGGCGCGCGTATGCAGTGGGTCCAGTTCGGTGGCCTTGCGCAGCAGCGCCTGCGCCTGCGCCAGGTCGCCCGCGGCTTCCGCCGCCTGTGCGTCATCCAGCAGGGGCAATAACTGTGGCAACACCTCGGCGCGGTGTTGCAGTGTGGCAATATCGCTGTTGTCGGGTTCGATCAGCGTTGCGGTGGCCAGTGCCTCCAGGGCTGTGCTGGCGTCGCCCTTGTCGATGGCCTGCTTTGCCTGCTCCAACAGTTGGCCGAGTAGCTGTGGGATTGATGCCTGCAGTGCCTGTAATGCGGCCAGCCCCTGCTGGTATTGAGCGGTGGCTTCCTCGTACTGCCGATTCTTGTAGAGGGTGTCCCCGGCTGCTGCGAGGTTTTTGGCATCGGTAAACGCCGCCGCGGCCCACTGCTCGACATTGCGCTCCTGCAGGGCCAGTTGCAGCTCCAGTAGTTCTGCAGCCACTTCCTGCGCTGCCTTGCGCTGGTGCGCCAGTTGGGCATCGGACCAGGGGGCGGCACTCTCTGCAGCAGGGGTTGATGTCGGTGCGCTGGCGTTCCCGGCTGTAGCAGCGCCCTGGCCGGACGTTTCGGCAACTGGGGATTCAGCGTTCGCGTCGGCAGGCGCTGGTTGTTGCGGTTCCAGCGCGGCGGGCAGCAGGAAAAACACCAGCACCGCAAGAACCACCAGTACCAGCAGCACTGGCAGCACCCATACCGGTGTGCCGCGCTGTACCGGGTGGCTCGACGAGCGTGTGGTGGTCGGGGCGGGTGCCGGTTGCGCAGCGTCAAACGGGATAGGTTTTACTGGGTCATTGTGAGAGGACATGCCGTTGCTGGGGCCTTGGGTATCGGGAAAACGGATCAGAGTGTATCAGCAGTGCGGGCGGAATCCTCGGGTAATTCCAGATCGCCGATCTCGGCGCGGTAAATATCGGCGAGCAGCGCGCGCCACTGCGCGTACTGTTCCTCCACATTGCCGCTGAGCGTGACAGTGCGGTCTTCCAGGTCGATCACCTGTGGTGCGACTTCCGCTTCCAGGGATGCGCCCAGTTCTTCCAGCGCCTGTACATGGATCTGGGCCTCGTTGCGTTTGTCGAGGCCGCTCTTGACCAGCAGGCCGCCACCGAGGACGGCGACCTGGCCGGCCACGCGGCTGGTCTGGCTATCGCCCGTGGTGGCTGCAGCAAGTCCACCCAATACCGCCAGGCCACCCACGATCAGGTTGCGCGTGCTTTCCGCCTGTAGTCGCTCCATTGCCTGCACTTCCTCGTAGCTGGCGCTGCGCCAGTCCTGGTAAGGGGCAGCCATCTGCGCATCGAACGTTTCGTAATACGTCTGCAGTGTGTCGACATACACGTGGTCGCGCTCGCGAATCTGCCTGACGCGCACCAGCATGGGATCGTTCTCGGCGGGCAGGCGCTGGACTTCGAACTTGCCGTTGCGTGACTGTTTCAGGTATCCGTCGAAAGCATCCGGAGAGAAGCTGCGCGCGAAACGCAGCTCGGTGATCACCCGCACATCAGCGCGCTCTTTCGGGGAAAGCTCTTCCAACTCTATCAGCAGGTCATTGGCGATGGTGTTGTAGACGGCCTGGAAAGGATCGTTGGTATTGCGGGTGGGGGATTGATACGCATAACGGCTGGCTTCGCCGGTATAGGTTTTGTCCAGCCAGACTTCTCCGCTTGCATCGGTGGCCGTGATCGCCAGTTGCAGTGTTTCCCCGTCCGAATGCAGGATCTTGCCGCGCACAATGAGGTCGGTGATCTCAATGTCAGCGGGTACGACACGCACCGCACCCCAGGCCCCGCTGTCCTGCATCGCCTGTGACAACTGCATCGGCATGAACCGCGCTTCGGCTTTGCGCACTTCGGGGTAGACCGCCTCGTCCTCGTCGTAGTCATCGAGGCCGGGATCAAACACCACCACGGCGACATCCAGCAACTGCTCCTCCGAGACGGTCGTAGTGGGTGACTGGACCGGGGGCGCGGAGGTGCTCTTGATCGTCTGGTTGACACAGGCGTTCAGCAACAGGCACAGCCCCAGCACGGACAGCAGACGCACGCTGTTCACTACTCTATGCCTTTGTATTTACGGTATTCGTCCCACAGCTTCTCGCGCACGGCCGGGTCGGCCTCGCGCGAGGCCGCCTCGCGCAACTGCCGGGCCACGACATCGTCATCGCTGCCGCTGGGAATGTCGGCCGGGGCCGGGTATTTCGCCGCATCCGGTGGCGGCGCCCCGCCTCCGGCACCGCCCATTCCGCCCCCGGTGCTGTAGCCGCCCGCATCCGCCATGCCTTCACCATACGGGCTGTTGCCTTCCTCGGCATCGCCGGTGCTCATCCCGGCTGAAATGCCGCCTCCGGTGCCACCACCGCGTGAGGATGACTGTTTGGCGGCGGCCCGCGCTGCCTCGCGCTGTTCCGCCTCCGTCTTGAGTATCAGGGCGTCAAACTCCCCGGCGCCTTTTTCCAGTTGCGCGTCGAGAATGGCCACCTGCTCTGCGGGGGTGAGCGGGCCGCCGCCGCTGCCACTGCCGCCGGGCAATCCCGGCGGGCTGCCGTAAGTGCCGCTACCGTAGCTACCACCTTCGCCCTCGCCCCCGGTCTGGCCGCCGGATGCCTGGCCAGCCGTTTGTCCTGCCGCCTGTTCGCCACCCGGTGAACCGCCGCTACCACCTGCGGGTTGTCCGGCTGCGCCGTCGCTCTCGCCCGTGCCGGCGGGGGTGTCTTCCAGGCTGGGTTCATCGCGCAGGTCGGGTGCGCCGGAGCTGCCGACGGATTGTTCGCTGAAGGTCGGCTCCGTACTGCCCTGCGCGGTATTTTCTTCCGGTGGCCCTACCTCGTCGCTACTGCCGCCCGCTGCGCTGCTTTGTTCGCCTGAGGCGCTACCCTGGCTGCCTGCGGATTGACTGCCGGATTCGCCGCTGGTGGAGGGGGCACTGGCGGAGGACTGGCTGGGACTGCTGGCCGAACTGCTGGCACTGGCGCTTGAACTGCTGCTCCCCGCAGAACTACTGGAGCTGCTGGTGGGCGGGGGGGCGCTGGTGGATGGCGATGATTCCGGTTTTGTGGGATTGCTGGCTGTGGGGCATCCGGACAGCAGAATGCACAGGCAGGTTGTGACGCCGATGCCGGAAAGTCGCCGTGGGATGGCGCTACTGAATCTGGAATGCTTTAACAATGTTTTGTGTCTCTACTGGTTGTCCCGCCTCAAATCGGGGGCGGAAGGTCGTGTTGCGCAGCTCCCGCATCAGGCGATAGGCCTGCTTGTCGCTGTCTTCATTGTCATCAAGGCGCTCAACATCGTGCACTCTCCCGCCCTCGCTCACCCCGAATGCCAGGGTGACAGCGGCCTTATTGGGCTCTACCACGGGCGGCAGCGGGTGCATATCGGCGATAGCCGGCAGCGCAACGGGCTCGCCAAACAGCTGTTGCGCCTTCTCTTGGGCATCATCCGCGCGCGCAAGTTCCGTGGTCGCCTCGCGATAGGCCGCCAACGCCTCGTCTGTCCTGCCATTCCACAGGCGCCAGTCGCCCAGCATCACCATTGTCTGGGCCGTTGCGGCACTGTCGCTTGGATTGTTTTTCTTTTCGATGGCGGAGATGGCATCAATGATGGCATTCCCCTGCTTATAGCTCTTGTGGTGATAGGCCTTGAATCGCAACAACCCTTCGTCGACGTAGCCCTCCTCGTCAAATACCGGGGTCGAGGGCAGAATATTGTATCCGGAGATCAGGTACTGGGCCTGTAACATGCCGTACAGGGGCGGTAGCAGGTTGGGTGAATATTCGCCTTCTCGCGTGACAACGTCATTGAACGCCACGCGGTACAGTTCAGTCATATCGATCAACCGCTCGTAGTCGTTCTGTCCCAGCCGCAGCTGGTAGGCCTCGTACTGCCACTCGGCCTGGTCCATATATGCCGCGACCAGTTCGGTGCTGCTGCCGATAGAATGGGTTTGCACACGGTACAGGTAGTTCTGGCGCTCGTCTGCCTGCGCATAGTTTTGCAGCGCCTTGTGGCTGTCAATTTCACCCTGTAACAGGGGGATCTGTTGCTGGCAGTAAAGCCCCTCATTGATTCGTGTCAGGTGCACGCTGCGCTTGTAAACCTCGATGGCCTCATCGTGCCGCCCCTGGGCTTGCAGGGTCCGGGCGAGGCCCAGCATGGATTCGGGAAGGCTGGCACCGTAGGCACCCTCGCGGGATTCGAGCTCCTTGATCGTGCGATTGTAAGCCAGTATCTCCTGCGAGGACGTGACATGGGCAGACGGCAATGTCGTCGCGTAGTCCGGAGCATCGTCCTGGCCCAGCGCGACCGGAACCGCCGACACAAGGGCGATTGCAAGCATGAGCGGTAAGCGGTCAGAAATGGATTGTATCTTCATCGTGCACCCCCTGTGGCGATGCGTCGGACTATAACGTTGTGCGGTGTATTACAAGGTTCAGCAGGACTATACATTACTGCGGCAGGCGGAGAAAATACCCGGCCACTGACGCGTTGGTCACGCGCAAAGCGGTTTAAGGAGAGTTATGGGACAGTTTGCGCGGGAAACCGCTATTGAACAGATCAGCGAAAACCATTTTCGCGGCGAGTTGTGCGAGGGCTGGCGCATCGGGGCCGTACCCAATGGCGGCTATGTCCTTGCGATAGCGGGGCGTGCGTTGCGTGCCGCGCTTCCGCACAAGGACCCGCTGACGGTCAGCGCATTCTATCTGGCACCCACGGAGCTGGGCCCCATCGATTGCCAGGTGGAGTTTCTGGGCGGCGGGCGCAGCACCAGCTTCGCCGAGGTAAAAATGTACCAGCAGGGCGAGCTCAGGGTGAAGGTCACCGCCGCCTACACCACGCTGGACAAACTGGGCGGCGAGAGCTGGTCAGCCGCAGACCGGCCACAGTACCCGGCCTGGGACCAGTGTGTTCCGCCGCCGGACAAGGGGTTGGAGTTCCGGAACCGTGCTGAAATGCGCCTGGTGTCGGGCGTCGAGGTTTTCAACAGGGGCAAGCCCGATGGCAGCGGCGAGTTTTGTGGCTGGGTGCGTCACAGCGATGGCGCCGACCCCGATGTGATTGGCCTGCTGATGTTCGCCGACGCCTTTCCCCCGCCGGTGTTTACCGTATTTGGCCCGGTCGGCTGGGTGCCCACCCTGGAACTCACCGTACAGGTGCGTGCCCATCCGGCGCCGGGACCCCTGCAGGTGCGCCTCGCTTCGCGCTTCATGACAAAAGGTGTGATCGAGGAAGACGGTGAGTACTGGGACAGTGCCGGCCAGCTGGTGGCGATCAGCCGCCAGACGGCGAAGGTCAGGCTGCGGACGCGTTAAGGCGGTCCGGGCAATACGGCTGGATACGCCATTTTTGCGAACAGCCCCACAGGAAGTGCCCAAATAGCCAGTTAGCCATTGACTTGGCCGAATGGCGAGCAGTATAAAAAAGCTTCAGCAAGGCCAAACCCGTTGTGAGGCGGGGACGGAAAGCCGCGGGTCTCGATTCTATTGGAGATAGCCGGGTTGCCCCAGTCAGTGGATGGGTCGGTTTCACTGGTGTGTCCTGGCGGGTGCGACCGCATCCCGGCACGCAGGTCTTGCTCCCGTTAATGAATGTGGGAGACGCGACATGATATTGCGAGGCACAAACTCCAGCTACCCGCGCCTGATCGGGTTGGTTCTTCTTTTTACTTTGGGTGGCTGCGCGTCGGGTTCGGGTACACAGCCGCTATCAACAGCCGACCAGTGGCAACGGGTCTCCGAGGACACCTACAGCAATACGCAATCGGGGCGGCAAATTACCAAGGCAGAATACAGCGAACTGGTGGCACAGGAGGTGTTTGCCAGAACCTATCAGTCCACTGGCAACCGCAACGCGTTTTGTCGCTGAATCCGCGCCAGCGCCAGCTTTCCCAGCCAGCCAATATACTGCAGTGATGTTCGTATGCGGCTGGCAATGGTCACCGCCACGGCAACCCCGTCGGCTGTGAGCACCCTGCCCAGCACCTGGCGCCGCTGAACCAGTACATCCAGCTTTTCACCAGCGTCCGCTTTGGTCATCAGGCGCCCGCCTGGCGCGGGTCCGAGATAGCGGTGCACCAGTAGCTCTTCGCCTGGCCCCGGGAACAGGAGGATGTCGCCGATGCGGTAGCGTCCCTGTTTTTGCACGAGGAGACGCTGGCCCTCGCGCAGCAGTGGGGCCATGCAACTGCCGGTGACGGTAACCGGGAGTGACTCACCGTCGCGCAACATGTCTGCTGCTACCTTGTGCACAGTCACTTGAGATTAACGGCACGGATCAGCTCAGGGCTTTTGTTGCCCGTCGCACGGTTGGCATTGCCGCCGCACCCCTTGTTGCAGTTCTCTTCCACGGCAATACAGTGCAGCGGGGCGCCAAGCTGGTTCAGTGGCTGCCCCTGCAGGCGTTCTGCCGCGTCGATGGCCCGCGCGCGCGCCTCCAGGAAAAGCGGGGAGTTATTCCATATCCGGGCGATGGATTGCTCGTGCAGATTGCCCGCGCTGCGCTGCAGGTGCATACACGCCTGCACATTGCCGTAGGGATCAATGTCCACGCCGGCCACACCGACGCTGCAGGTGGCCGGTGGTTCACTGCCAATGTCCGCCCCGTCGCCGCTGGATATCGCCTCTGTCGGCGCGGTAGCTGGCCGCCGGGCGGCCAGCCCCTTTTCAATCTTCTCCCACACCTGCGTTGCAGGCTGGATCACCAGGGGTTCCAGGTCGCCGTTGTCCCGCGGCGCTACCGGCCCCTGGAAGCGCAGTTGCACCGCGAGCGCATCGCACAGGTCGAACATCTCATCGATTTCATGCTCGTTCCAGGCGGTGGGTGTACACACCAGGATGCAGCGCAGGCCGGCAGCAGTCGCGTGACCAATATTCCGCAGCAACCGCTCGAAACTGCCGGGCACGCGGGTTTGCCTGTCGTGGGTTGCGGCGCTGGCGCCATGCAGGCTCAGTTCCACCACATAGGGATCGACTTCACGAGCGAGGCGCTGTGCGTTGCGCGGGCCCAGGTTGTGGCCATTGGTGCGCACCCGGGTGACAAAGCCCAGCTCCCGCGCCAGGCTGCCGATCTCAAAAAAATGCGGGTGCAACATGGGTTCGCCGCCGGTCAGCATCAGGTACAGGGTTTGCATCCCGGCGAGGTCCTGCAGCAACACCTCGTACTGCGCCAGCGACAGGAGTTGGCCGGGCTTGTCGCGGTCGTTATAGCAGTAAAAGCAATCGAGGTTGCAGCCGTAGGTCAGCTCCAGTGACACATCGTGCAGTATTCGCTGCTGTCGTATTTTCGGGAGTATGACCTGCTGGTACATGTCAGTCTGCCGCCGCCAGCAGTTGCTCAGCAGCAAGCTCATCCAGGAAGCGTGCCAGGTCGGCCTCTGCTTCTGTCACACCGACCTCGAACTCTGCCACGATGGCGTCCACCAGCGACTCACGCGACATGGGCTGCTGCAATAATTTTACGATGTGTAGGCCCAGCTCATTCACCACGGTTACCCGCCCCCTGTCGAGGTGCACCAGTACGCCCTCATCGCCCACGGCGCGGTAGCGCAGCCTCGGGGTCAGGGCGACCAGGGTGGTGGCGGCCTGCTCAGTCATGGGAAAGCTCACGCTTCAGCGTTTTCATAATGTTCTCTACGGTGTCCTCTCGCCGGTTTTGCAGCCTGATAACGGGCAGGCGTGTCGCGAGGCCCTCCAGGTTATCTAGGAGCCGGTCGGTTTCCGCTTCATCGGTATTGACGAAGGGGCAGCCCACCAGCAGTCGGGCAGTGGCCGTAGCCCGCGTCACCCTGTGGGCCGCCAGTTGTTCTCCCTGCTCCAGCAGGACGACCCCTGCTACCGGGTAGGAGTCCTCACCCTCGGTGTGGTCGAGGCTCCGCCCGAACTCGCCTGTGAATGGTACCGCATAAGCGCGGTAGCCGTCCCTCACCGGCAGTAACAGATTGACATCGTCACTGAGAACGACGGCACCCGCGCTGTGCGCCTTGCGGGTCAGTGTGGTTTTACCGACGCCGGAGCGCCCGGCGAATATCCAGGCCTGCCCCTCGAACACCAGCCCCGCACTGTGCAGCACCAGTCCGCCCTGTGCCAGCGCCTGGTGGGCAGACAGTATCCGCAGGAAATTCTCGATCACATTCGCCAGGACAAGGTCATCCTCACGGGCGACGTCCAGGCTGGCCTGCCCACTGTCGCCCTGCAGCGGGAGTCTCGCCTGGAAGTTCACGCCTGTGACCTCAATGGCGTGCTCCCCGCGCAACTTCAGTGGCGTGTACAGGCCCGCTACCGCGAGGCGCTCCGGGTCAATTGCCGGCCCTGTCGTCCACCGCCGCGCCGCGCAAACCACAGCAGCTTCCGCAGCGGTGTTATCGGCAGTGATAAAGCGGGCGTAGGTACTGCCCAGGGAACGGGCTTGCGGCGCACTCAAACCAGTGAAGCGGATAGCACCTGTCGGCAGGGCCAGCAGCAAAGCGTGACTACCCCAACTGCAGTCACGGGCAGATGGCATCGGTCGCTGCTCAGGACCCCAGCGAACTGCAGGGAAAAGGGACGCTCTTGCCAAAAGGCGGGGCGGGTGGCGAACAGGTCGCCGCCGCGGCCTCCAGCGATTCGGCACCCAGTACACGGGGGGCGCTGTAGGTGCGACGCGGTGCTTGTGCTGGTCCCTGCGGACCAGCTTGATCGTTGTTTTCAGGTTTCGGGCTATCGGTGCCAGCCATCGTGTTTACCGCCTGGTTATTAGTAGCGTATCCCGCGCTAGCGGGCGAAAACTGCGGGCTCGCCCACCACAGAATAGATGCGCGGCATAAACTCGCTGACAGTACTTGAGGTCTGTACCTTGGCATCCCGCGTGGCATCGCCGATGGTATTCCGCCCGGCAAAAACACTGTCAACAAAGGCGTAAGCCAGCTGTTGCGCATCCTGGTCCAGTGACAGGCCGGTGGGCGCCAGTGACGCAATCGCACCGCCTGTGGGATTGAGTACCAACGCACCCGCCAGCGAACGGGTTCCCGGCATGGAATCATCGCCCGCCGCACAGGTAAGGGCCGCAAATACCGGATAGCTCGTATTCTGCAACAAAGCCGCATCAGATGCCTTAATAAAATTTTCCGTGCCGTTACCCACCTGGGCAGAGGAACCGTGCCCGTCATAACTGACATAGCCTGTCTGCCAGGTGGCGGAGCGGGTAAGGTTGCTGCGCACCTGGTCCCGCGGGTGATTCAGGCTGGTAATGTTCTCGAATCCGGCGGTACTTAACAGGTGCTCTGCCATTAGGGCTGAATTGGCGGGAAAGTTGCCGCCGCTGTCCGGATTGTCCGCCACCAGCACCGCCTGGTAGCGCTCCGCGCCAGCACTGGCTGACTCATACCGCATCAGCTTCTGCACATAGGCGAGCCCCTCCTGGTCGCTGGTAATGGGCAGTCGGCCAACCGCAAAACCCTGCTGGTTGTTGTTATCCAGCAGGCGGTCATCCGATACGGCGACGGCCCAGGGAGTGCTGGTCATCAGGACGGGTACGAAGTTGTCGGCATAGCCCATGCGATCCTTCATATCCAGCGACCCTTTGCCGAGCAGGGTGACAACAGACGGTGCCGTTCGCCACTTCTCCTGGACCGTGGCCATAAATGCGGTGACTGCGTTGGGGTCTTCCCGGCCATCGCTGAATTCGTCATAGATATCGTCCATCCAGGCGATGCTGACCCGACCGAAACGGGCGCCGCGATAACTCGCGAGGGCTTCGGCGGTGCCGGCAAACTCACGTGGCGCAATAATCAGGTAATCGGCGGAATTGGATTTCCTGGCGAGGGAAGAAGCGTGGTCCGTGGCGATGCTGGCGAGGTAGCCGCCGTCGACGGTGGAGACCAGGTAATCGGCGCCGGGGCGGGTTGCAAACGATGCGGACCAGCCGCCCAGTCCGTCGGGCTCGATCAATACGTCACGGCGCAGCACCGCTTGGCCGCCGGGCGCTTCTATCACCAGGATATCCTCACTGCTGAAGCCGTCCACCCGCTGGGTTGTAGCGGTTGCCTCGTGCAGCCAGAGCGTATCGGTGTCAGTGACCGGCCTGCGCGCGTAGCTGACATCAACCGAGTCGAGAAACTGGCCGGGATGCGTTCCGGCAGCGTAGGCATTGTGCAGCGTCAGGGTGTTATTGCCCGCGGGATCCAGCAAGCCCTGGTCAAACTCCGCGACCAGTTCCGCGCTGTCAAAGCCGTCCCATACTACCGACGAGCCAATCTCCGTGCCGTTCAGCCTGGCGAAAACCTCGTGTTCAGCACCGTCTACCAGATTGGTCCATCCCCGCAGCACAATGCTGATCCGCGCGGTACCGTCCGCTGCCGGATGCGGGATGCTCAGTGGCACCGATATCAGGTCCTTGTAACCGCCGTACAGGTAATCCCAGAACCAGAAATCGGCATCGGGTTCTGCAGCCACCGGGCCGGTGGAAAAGGTGAAGTCGGGCTCCTCCTCAAAATGCAGCGTATCCCTGAACGGTGTGTCTGTGCCGGTAGTGCCCGGCCTGCCGCGCTTGCGCCGGGATTCAGCCATCGGGGCGGCAGCGCTGGTATCCATGCGGAAATGATAGGCGTTGGTGTCGGTATAGAATGTGTCATACACCTGTGCTGCGAACAGGATATCGTCGGAGTTGCCATCGTAATACCAGGCAACGGGGTTGCCGGCATTGGTCAATGACAACCACCCTTTCACGGCCCTCTTGCGCAACTGTTTCTCGTTCGCACCGCTCGTCGCTGCCAGCTCCGCTATCGAGACGCTGTGCAGCCCCTCCTGCGTTGTGTAGAGCCAGAGTTGGTCGACGTTGGCCCTGTTGCCGACGTTGCGCCATTTTCGCCACTTCTTCCATTTCGCGGGTTCGGATTTTTTACTGGCGCTGCGTCCCTGCGTCGTCGCGAGGCGGCGCTCCCACTGCGGCTTATCCAGCTTTTCAGGCTGGCGCCGACGCGCAACATAGCCCGCGCCAAGGGACGACCAGTCGCTCCACTCTTCATCTGCGGGTTTTTCCTTGCTGGCGTGCGCAGGTGTCACTATGCAGAGGCATGCGATCAGGGCGAAGCACGGAACCCGAAGTAACGTGCCCGTAACGTGTTGTTTAGTACGCATTGATCTTCTCGTATTGTCCCCGCGGGGCTGGTTGGTCGGTATTTTAGTGGAGTCGCGGTAGGACTAACAGCTCGGATCCTGAGGTTTTCCGGTAAAATGCCGATTGCGCAGCGGCTTTCAGTGATCGCGTTCACAGTTGGGTTGAAAACCCGGCAACCGGGGGGCGGGTGCTCTCCGATGCATGGCCAAAGGGGTTACATACAAATATACTCAGCGAGCTCGATAGCGGCGCACGATGCGTATTCACTGGCAGTGCATGGAATAAGCCTCAAGCCAAGCCGCCCGGGCCGCCCGGGCAATGAATTAATTTTTGAGTAACTTGAATATGAATAAATGTAGTCGGCCGTCGCTTTTTTCCGCTCCGCGAACGTTGGCCCTTTGCCTGCTCCTGTTGCTGCCGGGGATAGCCCTTGCTGCACCCCAGTTCGGCTCATCGAGCACTACAAGCGCAAGTTCAAATGTAACAACCCTGACAATTGCCACCCCGACCAACACCGCATCGGGTGACTTTTTACTCGCGACTATCTCCACGGACGGCAGTACCACGTTCAATACGCCAGCCGACTGGACTCTGCTGGACCAGGGCCAGTCCTCTGGCAGTGAGTCCACGCTCGCCGTGTTCTACCGTATCGCCACATCTGTGGAGCCGGCAAACCACACGTTTACCTGGACGGGTTCTGAGCAGGCCGCTGGCGCCATCCTGCGCTACACCGGGGTCAGTACCAGTAATCCCATCGACGCATTCGCTGCGGGGACCGGGCAGAGCACCAACCCTACATCGCCAGCAGCGACGGCCCTTAGCGCCGATACCCGGGTCGTGCGCGTCTACGGGGCCGATGATGATGACCTGTCGGGCACACCCTATCCCTCCGGTACCACCGGCCGGGTTAGCGAAGAAAGTAGCGGCAGTGGCGGCTCCTCCAGCCTGGGTGTCGCTGACAGCACCCAGCTTGCTACGGGCGGTACCGGCACAGCCAGTTTCACACAAGCGGCGAGTGAGCAGTGGCGCGCGCTGACCATCGTGCTGCCGCCCTCGGGTATCAACCCACTGCCGCCGGGCGACAGCAACAGTGCCCCTGCGGTCTGTGGTGCTGCCGCAGCCAGCGGCGGCGGCAATATCAGCGGCACCGTTAACCGTTATTACCCGGGCTCGGCCTCGGTCACCGCCGGTGCCACCAGTATTACCCTCGGTGCTTCCATCGGCGCGGGCGCCGCGATCGCCGCGGGCGACCTCCTGCTGGTGATACAGATGCAGGATGCCACGATAGACAGCGCCAACAACGCCAACTACGGGGATGGCAGCGCCACAGGCACGGCCGACGGCTCCGGTTCCACCGCGATACGCCAGACCGGGCTGTACGAATTTGTCACCGCGACCAACACGGTGGCGACCGGGGGCGGGACAGTGACCCTGGCATCGGGGCTGACCCACAGCTATAACCGCGGTACCAACCGCCGTTTCCAGGTGGTGCGGGTGCCGCAGTACGGCAGCGCCACGCTCACAGCCAATATCACTGCCACCAGCTGGAATGGTCTCGCCGGGGGTATTGTCGCCCTGAATGTACAGGGCACCCTAAACCTCAACGGGTTTAGCATCGATGTCAGCGGCCAGGGATTCCGCGGCGGCGACTACGCGGGTACAACGGCTACATCATCCGGCGATGCCAGAACGGATTATGTCGCCACCGGCGTGTACTGGGGTGCGAAGGGCGAGGGTATTGCAGGCGGGCCAAATGTGGGGTCGATGGTGAATACCGATGGGTATCCCGGCGGCAGCCAGGCCCGTGGCGCTCCCGGCAACGGCGGTGGTGGCGGCAACGACCACAACGCCGGTGGCGGTGGCGGCAGCAATATCGGCTCCGGGGGGCGCGGGGGTTTCCCTTATCCCACCGGCTCGGTGGGCGGCAAGGGCGGCGGACGTTTCGCCGGCTACTCCGGTCGTCTGTTGGCCGGCGGTGGTGGCGGTGCCGGGCACAAGAATAACGCGGGTGGTACCGGCGTGGGTGGTAACGGCGGGGGAGTGGTGTTTATCAGCGCCACCACGCTGACACCGGGGACCGGGGGCGCTATCCGGGCCAACGGCACCGCAGGTGATTTCTCTGTACAGGACGGCGCGGGTGGCGGTGGCGCCGGCGGGACTATTCTCGTCCGCACGGCATCCGCTTCTGTGACGGGACTGAGCCTGCAAGCCAGCGGCGGCAACGGCGGCGACTCAGAGTACCCGGACAACCATGGCCCGGGCGGTGGCGGTGGTGGCGGTGCTATCTATATCGACGCCACTGGCGCGAGTACCACTGTGGCCGGTGGATTGCCTGGTTGGCGAAGAAACTCTGCCGGATCTGCGGCGGTGACCAACCATGGTGCGCTCGGCGGCCATCGCGGCCAGGTGGCTGCGCTGACCAGTGTGCCCACTGCAGTCGCCTGCGACTTCGGCGATGCGCCGGCCAGTTATTCCACCAGCAGCACCGTGCACAGGGTCGATGCGACGGGGGGAGCGTCGGTGAACCTGCGCATTGGCAGTATCGTGGATTTCGAATGGCTGGGCACCGCCAGTGCCAGCGCCGATGCGGACAACCTCCGTGTTACCAGCAATCCCGCAGCGGGATCGGATGAGGATGGGGTTACCCTCACGGCCCCGGCCGGGGGGGGCGGCACCATCAATGCCAGCGTGGCGGTGACCAATACCACCGGTTCCACTGCCCGGCTGTGTGGCTGGATGGATATCGGCAGCCCACCCAACGGTACGTTTGAGGTAGCAGAGCGCAGGTGCGCCAACGTGGCCACGGGCGGCACCACTGCGGTGCCCTTCCAGTGGACGGTCAGCGCCACGACGACCCAGACCTACGTGTCCCGTTTCCGGGTATGTTCCACCGCGGTGGAGTGTGAATCACCCACCGGCACGGCGAGCAACGGCGAGATGGAGGATTATTCCACCGTATACAACCCCACCGTCGCGACCATTGGCAAGGTCTCGCTGTCTGTTATCCCTGTGTCAGCGTTCCTGGCGGACATGGGCATGGAAGAACCCGAGCCCCAGGCTGCGCTGGCACTGCTGCGGTTTTACGATCCACAGCGGGCGCAAGCGCTGGAGGGCGCCGACCCGCAAGTGATCGCAGGCGCGCTGGTGGAATACCTGGACCCGGACGGGGACGGGCAGGTCGCGACGGTACGCTGGGATACCCTGGAGGAGCGCGGCACTATCGGTTTCTACGTGGAAAGGCGTCGCAGTGACAGCGAGGAATGGCAGCGCCTGAATGGCGACATGCTGCCCGGGCTGATTGTCGCGCCTATGGGAGGCGAGTACTGGCTGGCGGACCCGCAGCCCCGGCGCGGGGAGACTTATGAGTACCGGTTGATCGAGCAGGAGGCGCGGGGCACACAGAACACCTACGGGCCCTGGGAGTTGAGCCTGCCCCGGTAATCCGGGGGCGCCGCAGGCGCTGCAGGCAGATTATTTGCCGATCTGGTTCACGGCGACCATCTGTGCGATCGTCGCCAGAGCCTGCTCTTTCCGGGACAAGAGGTGGGTGGCAAGCGCCCTGGCTTGTGCCCGCTTGGCAGCGATCGCCTCCCGGTCAAGGTGAGCGAGGAAGCGCTCGACAGAACGGTCGATATCATCATCCACCGCAATGCGCCAGGCGGCATCCCGGAGCAGGGCCCAGTTGTCGCTTTCCTCAGAGCAGCACAGGAAAACGGCCGCGCCCTCGCAGACGGCGCTGACAGCCTTGGAAGGCGCACAGACGTAGTCCCATTCGGGAAGCAGTGTGGCCAGATGGACATCCATGAACGTGAGATGCTCGCGGGCGACACTGTCAACAATGACCACGCCTTCGCGGCCCCTCGCGAATTCGATAATGCCCGGGGCTTTTGAGCCGTAGACCGACAGGATGAAGCGATGCCGGGCGGGATCAATAGTGTTGATGACCGCCCTGACAAACTCACTGCTGTGCGCCTCTCCCAGGTTACCGGCGTAGCCGAGGATAATCCTGTCATCGCCCGTCGCCCATTCCGGGGCTGAAACCGCCTCATCGGAACGCGAGATGCCACACGGCAGGACTACCGTCGCGATCTCCCGGTCGTACTCGCCGTTGATGAACCTCGCCTGGTTGGGCCCCAGAGCAACGAGGCCCTTCGGTGGCGACTGTAGCAGGCGGCGTTTCAGGTAGCCGTAGACCGGGTTGCTCCTGGTAACCAGCTTGCCGGAGGCGAACGCCTCGGGATACAAATCCATCGACCAGTAGATCCAGGGTATCGCGCGCCGCTTTGCCGCCAGCGCCACCCAGAAGTTCACCAGCGGCGGGTCGGTCATGCAGATTATTGGCCCCACGCCGAGGGCAACGGCCTTGCGTGACATTTTCCACCCTTCATACAGGCTGGAAAAGAGTCGGATGAATTTATTTTTACCGTTATACAGGTGGCCCAGCGTATGTACCTTGCCAGATACTGCGACAGGCACTGCGCCGCCACCCTGGTATTCGCCGCCGACTGTCACCACCTGCACATCAATCCCGGCGGATATCAGGTAAGCCGCCAGCTCGTTGGCGGAATTCCCGGTAATTCCAGCGCCCGGGGGATAATTGCGATTGAGGATAACGCAATCCATCAGGGCCGGTCCCTCTCCTTCCAGGCTTCCACAATCTCCGAAAAAATGTCATCCAGGTTCCTGGTGATTTCCCAGTTCGGATAATGCGCCTGCATTTTCCGCAGATCACTGTAATAGCAGATGTGATCGCCCTCGCGGTTGCGATCGGAATAAACGTAATTCATGGCCTTGCCGGACAGCGCCTCAACACGCCCAAACGCCTCCAGCATGGAGCAACTGTTCTGTTTGCCGCCACCGAGGTTGTAAACCTCACCACAGCGAGGTGACTGTGAAAATTCCCACATGAACTGCGCGACATCGAGCGAATGAATGTTGTCGCGCACCTGCTTGGCCTTGTAGCCAAATACTGTGTATTGACGCCCTTCCAGGTTGCATTTGATGAGATAACTCAAAAAGCCGTGCAGCTCCACGCCACTGTGATTGGGGCCCGTTAAACAACCACCGCGCAGGCAACAGGTGGGCATGCCAAAGTAGCGGCCGTACTCCTGCACCATCACGTCAGATGCCAGTTTGGAGACCCCAAACAGCGAATGCTTGGATTGATCGATAGTGAATGTCTCTGGTATGCCGTTTTCATACGCCGGATCGTCATAGTCCCACCGGGTTTCGAGCTCCTTCAGTGCGATGCTGTTAGGCGCATCGCCGTAGACCTTGTTGGTCGACAGGTGGATGAATGGCGACTCCGGGCAATGCCGGCGCACCGCTTCGAGGCAGTTCAGCGTGCCGACAGCATTGGTGTCGAAATCGTCGAACGGAATGGCTGCCGCCCGATCGTGTGATGGCTGCGCGGCCGTGTGAACAATCACATCGGGCCTGATCGCGTTGACCAGGTTGCCCACACCGTCGCGATCGCGAATATCCAGTTCATGATGCTGGAAATCCTTCAGCGCATCCTGCAACCGTTTCTGGTTCCAGCGCGTATCACCCTGCGGCCCGAAAAAGGCCGCTCTCTGGTTATTGTCGACACCGTGAACCCGATAGCCGCGTGCGGCAAAAAACACACAGACTTCCGAGCCGATCAGCCCCGAGGAGCCTGTCACCAATATTTTCTTCATACTTACAATTCTTCAGGCAGTGAACATTGATACATTAACTTACTAGGCATCCTGCACGATACGCCGGGCGGTTACCAAGCCCAGCGCCAGCAGCGTATAAAACCACAGCGCATTGGACGGAATATGAAAATTGAAATCCACCAGGCCGTGCAGGAAAAATGCCGCCACGGCGATGATGATGCCCAGCAGTAGCCCCTGCCTGCTCCTGTTGCCGCCGCTCCGGCAATAGACTGACAGCATGCGCCAGAAGCAGGCCAGGAAGAAGGCATAAAACAGCACCGCACCGATGACGCCCTGTTCCGCCAGCAATTGCAGGTGGTCGCTGTGGGCGAAGTCGTACAGGTTGCCGTCCAGGGCCGCCACCTTGTAGGCGGTGAACACGTATTGGAAGCTGCCGTTGCCCACCCCGAATAACCAGTGGTCCCGCCACATCTCCAGGGTTTGTATCCAGGTGACCATCCGACCTGCATCGCTGAGTTCTGAGGGCAGCAGGCGCGCGAACAGGCCGCTGCTGCTCAGCCAAACGGCAGCGAGCGCTGCGGTGACCAGCAGCCAGGGTAGCACCCGTATCTCCGCCGAGGGTAGCGTCGACGAGTGGCGGGATCGAGTCCGGTAATCGCGCCAGTATGCCCCGAGTAGCAGCAGCGCTCCCGCGGCGGCGGCCAGTGCGAGGAACGCGCCCCTGGACTGGGCAAAAAAGAATGCGGTGAGCAAGACCAGCAACAGGCCGAACCGCAGGTAGCCCGGGTTCAGCAGTACGCCTGTGAGTCGCTCCACCAGCACCGGGAAGCGCAGGCTCCAGCGGCGGTAGGGCTGCCCGGACAGAAAGGCCAGGCATAGCCCCAGGGTGAGGGCGATGCCGAATGAGAGATTGGCGGCGTAGTGATTCTTGTT
>JAGRIK010000242.1 GCA_020443325.1 Halioglobus sp. | reverse complement strand
TACCGGAGGGTAGTTTTTACTCTGACCCCAAATATTTACTCTGACCCCAAATATCAATATTCATTCGCGAATGTGCTACCTTTTGGGTGTACCCGGCTATCAGGCAAATGGAGATCTGGTCATGGCACAAACAGCACAAATCACCGCGTTTCCCACCGAGCCCAGGAATGAGGCACAGCGTATTCTGCAACTGCAGCGCCAGGCCTACCTGGAGAACCCCTACCCTTCCTACGAGCAGCGCCGCGATAACCTGCTCAAACTGGAACGGATACTGGTGGACAACCAGGAGGCAATCGCCCAGGCCATCAGCAAGGACTTTGGCAACCGGGCCATTGAAGAGAGCAAAATGCTCGAGCTTTTCCTCTCTATCGACGGCTTTCGCTACTGCCGCAAGCGCCTGAAAAAGTGGATGAAGCCACAGCGGCGCGGCGTATCCATCTGGTTCGCCGGTGCCAGCAACAAGGTGCTGGCCCAGCCCAAGGGCGTGGTCGGTGTGGTCGCGCCCTGGAACTATCCGCTGTTCCTGGTGATGGGGCCATTGGCCAGCGCACTGGCGGCGGGTAATCGCTGCATGGTCAAGATGGCGGCAAACTCCGCCAACCTCTGTGAGTTAATGCATAAACTGATTCAGGAGAAGTTCCACGAGAACACGCTGGCGCTGCTGCCCGGCGTGCGCGGCTCGGAATTCACCACCCTGCCCTTTGATCACGTGATTTTCACCGGTTCGGCGGAAACCGGGCGCACAGTGATGAAAGCCGCGGCGGAGAACCTCACCCCAGTCACACTGGAGCTGGGCGGCAAATCCCCCACTATCATCGCCGACGACTTCGACGTGGAGTTGGCGGCCAGCCGCATTCTCTTCACCAAGTTCATGAATGCCGGCCAGACCTGTGTGGCACCGGATTACCTGTACATTCCCGCCGCGAAGAAAGAGGCTTTCGTCACCGCTGCCAAGAAGATCATGGCGAAACGCTACCCACAGTTGGATAACGGGCAATTTACTACCGTGATCGATGACAGCTCCTACGCTCGCCTGATCGACACCATGGATGACGCGCGGAACAAGGGCGCTACGCTGGTCAACCTTGCTCCCGCGTTCGAACCCAACGCTGCTACACGCCTGTTACCACCACACCTCGTGCTGGATGCCCCGGACAATGCCACTATCATGCAGGAGGAAATTTTCGGCCCCCTGTTCCCGGTGCGCACCTACACCCAGATCGACGAGGTACTGGGCTACATCAACAACCGCGATCGGCCGCTGGGCCTGTACCTGTTCAGCAACGACAAGCGCCTGACGGACAAGGTGGTCAAAAACACCATTTCCGGCGGGGTCAGCATCAACGATTGCTCTTTCCACGTGGCGCAGCACGACATCCCCTTTGGCGGCGTCGGCGCCTCGGGCATGGGGCACTACCACGGGCATGAGGGTTTCATCGAGTTCAGCAAGATGCGACCGATTTTTTCCCAGTTCCGTTTCTCGGCGCTGCCGCTGCTGTATCCCCCCTATGGGAAGGTATTCAAGGCTTTGTACAGCCTGATGATCAAGCTGAAGCTCTAACGAATGACCACAGAGGGCGGTTTTCTGTCGACTCAAGCGTCCTCGCCCCGGGCAGCATCTGGTAATTGCATTTAGATGCACGCTTGAATATGTATTTGTTTCATCACCCTGCTGCAATGCCGCCTGACATTTTGTTCCCGCCAGTGTCGTGGAGAAACTGGATCAGTTGATGAATGTTTCGGGCCCACAAGTGCTGGCGGTCAATGATTATCAAAAAGCCAGGTGATGCGCTTTTTGACTGACGACCAGGTACTCGGAACTCATTAAGGTGCAATCCATCCGAACCAGCTTCAGTGTACGCAATAACTAAATCCAAGCTGTAGTCGGCCGCATAGAAAATCAGTTGGCCTATGCCTTGGTTGGCGATGCATTCGACCTTGCCGATTGTTATGCCTGACCCGCGACCTCACCGGCAGAACGGGCAGACAGACGACACCTCAACAAACCCGACAGCCTGAGCGACCAGCACTGCCCGCTCACATCTCACACGCATTCACGCATCAAATAATAATGATTCTCATTCACTTGATTATTTAAATACGAATGATTATCATTTCGTCTTTCAAAATTTATGTTCATAATTCCATGGAGCCTCCCAGAATGACGAAAGACCGCTTATCCGCTGCCACTCAACTAACTGCACTGGCCACCGCACTGAGTATCACCAACGGAACGCTTGCCCAGGAAAAACCGAAGTTGGAAGAGGTAGTTATCTGGGCAACACAGGTAAGCGCCTCCTCCGTCGAACTCGGTGAAGAAGCGTTCAGTATCAAGCAGGCCGATCACCTCAGCGACCTGTTGCGCACCATTCCCGGCGTCGACGTGGGAGGAGCCCATTCTCTCAATCAGCGCATCACGATCCGCAGCCTGGGAGATAGGGATTTACGGGTAAGTATCGATGGCGCCAACCAAAATACGTATATGTACCACCACATGGGAAACCTGCAAATTCACGCAGACATACTGCAAGCGGTGGACATCGATGTGGGCACCAACTCGGTGATCCACGGCGGGCTGGGCGGCTCGGTTCGCTTTGAAACAAAAGATGCGCGGCACCTGCTCCAGGACGGCCAGCGCTACGGCATGCGGCTACAAGCCAATTATGGTGACAACACCGGTTCCGGGTATGCCGCGACAGCCTTTGGCAAAATCACCGACAGCGTCGATGCGATCGCCTATTACCACCATCTGGACAGGGACAACTACAAAGTTGGCGGCGGCAAGATAGAGGATTCCAGCGGTCAGGAAATCCCCGGGACCGATGGCCAGGTCAAAGGGTTGAAGGGCAACCTCGACGACACGCTCGTCAAGCTCGGCTGGGACCTCACATCCAATCAGCGCCTGCAACTATCCTACGAACACTACAAGGATGAGGGCGACTACAGCTACCGCCCGGACATGGGGCTGGCCACTGATATAGCGATCGGCGAGAGTCTGGGGTTGCCACTGACCTTCGACACCCGCTTCGACCGCGATACGCTGACTCTCAACTACGAGCTACAGTGGGGGGAGAACTCCTCGTTGACAGCCGCGCTGTTTGGCAACAAAAGTACGCTTTCTCGCGATGAATCGGCTATACACGCGCTGTGGCCGGAGGATCCGGCGTATGTAGAGGGCAAGGCTGAGAACACCGGATTCAACGTGCTGGCCATCAGCACGCTGGGCGAGGGGGTGACGCATCAACTCACCTACGGTGTGGACACTATTGGCTACGACACCGAGTACAAACCGGACGGCTCGGTCCTGTCGCGCGAAAACGCGTCGAACTCGGCAATCTTTCTGCAGGACCGAATCGACCTTAATCACTCGCTCGCACTGATTCCCGGTGTGCGTTACGACTACTATGACATCGATTCCAATGTGGTAGACGGCGACTACGATGCGATCAGTGGTGCGCTCGCCGCCGAATGGACGGTGATCGATACACTGGTAGTCAAGCTGAGCGGTACACAGTTGTTCCAGGGGCCGGAGATCAGCGAGGTTTTCACCGGTGCCGGGCTTTACGACACCGCCAATCCGGATATCGATAACGAATCGGGATACAACACTGAGCTGTCCGTAGCGTTCAACGATCAACTGTTTGGTGCAGACCGTTTTTCTGCAGGCTTTACACTGTTCTACACCGATATACACGATTACATCTACGAGTATGCAAGCGTTCCACCCGCACAGGGCCGCGGCTACTGGCAGGACAATGTAGGTGATATGCGCATTGATGGCGTGGAGAGCTACATCGGCTATGACTGGGGCGCATTGACAGCGCTGCTGACCTATTCGCTCTCTGACAGCGATCTCTCCGCCGATAACGATTACGCCGATCTCGATGGCGCCCGACTCGACCGCGAGCAGGGTGATACCTACAGCCTGAATGTGGACTACATGCTGGAAGCGTACAACCTCGCGTTGCACACCGATGTGCTGTGGGTTGAAAGTCTCGGGACTGGACTGGACCTCGACGGCGCGACACTGGACAACAGCAAGGATGGTTTTACCGTGGTCAACGTCTCCGCTCGATGGTCACCCGCACGGTTCGCGGGCCTTTCGCTGACAGTCGGCGTGGATAACCTGCTCGACGAGTACTATGCGTCACAGTCCTCGCGCACCGGTCTATCCTCGCATCCGCGTTTCGGCGAGTTGCAACTGACCGACTACGAACCTGGCCGCAATTACAAGGCGACCATAGCGTACGAATTCTAGGACGCATTATGCTCTCAGCACACCTGGTGCATACCACGGCCTCGCAGGACTACTGACATGCACCCCACACTGGCAAAAGTCAGCCGGACAGTACACTGGATCAGTTCTGCGTTAGGGCTGGCCAGCTTGCTGTTCTTTTCCGTCACCGGTATCACGCTGAATCACCCACAGTGGTTTTCGGCAACACCAGCGGAACAGTCTGAACAGGTAGTAATGTCGGCACAGTGGCTACAGGCGTTTGAGCAGGCCGATGAAATAGCGCAGCTTGACTATCTGGCGAAAGAACTGGATGAGCGCTGGGGGCTGGGATTACCGAGCAATATCGATAGCGACGAGTTCGAGTGGGTGCTGGATTACCAGCGCCCGGGTGGCTTGTCCACGGTGGTGCTCGCACTGGACAGCGGCACCCTGAGCCTGGAGCAGGTGAACGATGGCTTGGTGGCCGTTATCAACGATCTGCACAAAGGACGACACTCTGGCCTGGTGTGGTTTTACCTGATCGATATCACCGCGATTATCTGTATTGCATTTTCCATCACTGGCCTGCTGTTGCTATACGTACACGCTAGCAAGCGCCGCAGTACCTGGCCGCTGGTTACCCTGGGCACCGTTCTGCCTCTTCTACTCTACTGGATATTTGTCCCTTGAAATTAACATCGATTGTTTTTGGCATTGCCATGTTCTCACTACTGCTGCCCTGCGCCGCTAGCGCCTCAGAGGTGAGAGTGGATTTTGAGATACCCACTATTGATACCGTGGAGTATCACCGGCCTTATATCGCGCTGTGGATAGAGGACGATCAACGCAAGCAGGTTGCCCATCTTGCCCTGTGGCTGGAACAGGAAAAGTGGCACCGCGATTTGCGCAGCTGGTGGCGCCGCGGTGGAAATAAGCTCGCACTGCCGGTCGACGGTGTATCCGGTGCAACGCGAAAACCCGGTAGCTATACCGTTACCTCAACCCAGGTATTACCCGATGGGAAGTACACACTGAACATTGAAGCCGTCCGCGAAGTTGGTGGGCGTGAGCACATCAAGATTCCCTTCGACTGGACATCCCGGCAAATCACTATCACTGAGCTCGGCAGTTCCGAACTCGGCGAAGTCTCGCTAACAATCACCCCGGAGTCGACACCATGAAACTCACACCCGCTACACTACTGTTCCTCACCTGCCTGTTGCTCAGCGCGCCCGGGCAGGCACACAAACGTTGGTTCATGCCCACTGACTTCACCCTCAGTGATGCGGAAACCGTCACTGTTGACTTCACCGCATCGAATAACATTTTCTACGTAGACACAGGCATGCCACTGGCGATTGTTACTTTGGCCAACCCTGCCGGGGAACAGCTCGCCCTCGCCAACCCGGCAGAGGGTGCGCGGCGCTCCAGTTTCGATGTCAATGTCGATGCAGACGGCACCTACCGAATTGCGGCAGGCGGACCGCCGATGTACTTTGTCTCTTATCAACTGCCGGACCAGACGGAGACACAGCACGCACGCGGCTCACTCGACAAGCTTAAAGCCGATCTTCCCGAGGACGCCTCGGCTGTTAAATTTGTGGAATCACACAGCCTGATAGAAGCCTATGTCACGCTGGGCGCCGGGACAGTTCCTGCACCACCGCGGGATAACACAGGGCTGAAATTGCTGATAAAGGACTACCATCCAAACGAACTGTACAGCGACGAGACAGCGCAGTTCAGCTTTACACTGAATGGAAAACCTGCGGCGGGGCTTGCGGTGGTTGTGCAGGGGGATGGCAGTCGCTACCGTGACATACAACAGGAGCAGACGTACGAGACAGACACAAGCGGTACCGTAACTGTCACGTGGCCTGGACCCGGGCGCTATCTGATCGAAGCCAGCTTGCAGGAGACGCTGGAAACAGGCGAAATTGCCGAGCGCTATTACACTTATTACCTGACGCTGGAGGTTATGCCCCCCTGAGGCACGAAGAGCATATTTGGGGTCAGAGTAAAAACTACTCTCCGGTAGTTTTTACTCTGACCCCAAATATGCGCAATTGCTCAATCAAGGAGCAGCCGGCGCTGCAGCAACGGTATCGGCGATGGTGACTTCGGCGCGTGTAAAAGCGGGAGCGTCGTCGCGTTGATAGACCCAGGGGAGCGCGCCCAACTCGGCTATCAAGACGCGGACGTAGGCATCCTGGCGTCGGCGTGCCTCTTCGATCGGGACCCCGTGGTTCAGTATCGCGAAGTAGACAATCCCCTTCTGCGTAAGCAGCGCGCCGGCAAGGGCACACGCGCCGTAATCACCGTAGGTTCCCGTTTTTGCGACGACAACACCCTCGCCGTTCGGCCCTGCCAGACGCTTCTTCAGCGTGCCCTCATCGATGCCGGCGACGGGCATCACACTCGTGAGATCGAGACCATGGCTTACGAGCTCCGACTGCAGGGCACGGAGGATTCCGACCGTTGCGCGCGGGCTCATTCGATTCGCCGCGTGAGCCCCGGCGCCATCGCCCAATACGAGTTCCTCGCGCTCGTCCGGCGGCAGCGCCTCCCTCACTAGCTGCTGGACTTCCTCTATGCCGCCGGCCGACTGGGCGAGCGGCGCGAAGATATTATTCGAGTAGCCATTCATCGCCTTCAGCATGTAGCGCAGCGGCTGAGAGCGGTGTGTAACGAGAAGCGTTTCAGTGTCTGTGGCCCGCGCGCGTGGCTGCCCGAATTGCAGGCGGGGTATTCCGACGTTTGCATCGTGCGCAGCGTCCCCGGACACACGGACGGCCTGCCAGGCAGCCGTTGAAACATCCCCTTCAAGGGCGCGGCGAAGTCGCGGAGCGACCGTATCGGTCTTCCAGTTAAAAATCAGCCTGCCCTCAACAAGCAAATCGCCCTGCACCTCGCGAAGCCCGAACTCCCGTAACGCACCTATGACAATGAGCGCATTCTCGTCCACGAAATACGGATCACCGTTAGCATGCACGACCAGCGGCCCATCGACGGTGCCCGACCGGATCGTTCCACCCGCCAGGAAGCGCGTCTCGAAGCGATAATCCGGGCCGAGCTCACGCAGAAGCGCCAGGGTAGTCGGTATCTTCGAGACCGAAGCGGGATGGACTGCACGCGCACCCGCCTCTGAGACGAGGACCAGACCATCCGCCGTCTCCACCTGCACGCCCTGCCCCGCGCCGACAAGCCGGCGCGCCTCGTCCGCCAGGTCCACCGCGTACGCAGGTACGCCAGTAAGAATGGCCGAACTCACCAGGAACGCAAGGCCTGCGGCGAGGGTTGAAAGACTGGATCGAAATGCCATGGGATAACTCGGGGTCGGTGCCTTTTTTTACAGCGATAACTCTTGCAACACTGCGAATCAGATCGAAAGCGCAGTATCGCTACAGTTGGCTATCAACGCAATCTCGATTCGCACGCAGTGGCTATTTGCTCAACAACAACCGCCTCGGACATGGGTGTAAGTATCCCCAAATTAGGTCCACGCATTACTAGAGATTTCAACTACTTCGCTGCGCT
>JAGRIK010000241.1 GCA_020443325.1 Halioglobus sp. | reverse complement strand
CCCTGCATCCCAATGCTACGGCACGAGGTGTGACGGGCGTTAGATTGTGAGGTGCGTGAATGGAACGTTTTTCTGATCTAGTCGAATGGTTTGCACTGAGGTTGCGGATAGAAATGTGTTTCTCACCAAGCGAATCACGTGGAGCGACTGAGAAACACATTTCTATCCGCAACCGCCCTACAAAGCCACTCCCCAGGAGACTGAAAAACCCCAGTTTTCATCGCGGTTAGCCTTCCCCCCGGTCTTGCACCCGCTGGAGACGTTCTCAACACGCGGCTAGTCAAACAGCGAAGCCCAGTTAATGCCGTTGATATGGCCACCACCATCCACGAAGAGGGTATTCCCCGTCATGTAACGGGCGTCCTTGCTGGCAAGAAACAACGCTACGCCGGAAATGTCCTCGTAGGGGTCACCCATATAGCCCATCGGTACCTGTTTCGAGACGCGTTCGGCCATCTCGGGTGCGAATTCCTGCATCGCAAGGAATGCTGAGGTGATGGCGCCGGGACAAATCGCGTTCACAGTAATGCCGTGCGGTGCCCACTCGCGGGCGGCAGTGCGGGTGAGCGCGCGCAATGCTTCCTTGGCAACGTTGTAGTCGGCGGTCTGTGGGTGGGCGTTCACACCGTTGAGGGAGCACAGGTTGATGACGCGTCCGAAGCCGCGCTCTTTCATTGTGTGAAAGGCCGCGTTCATGGCCCACCGCGCTGCGAAGAATCCGCCGTTGAGCTGGCGCTGGAACTCTTCATCGGACTTTTCCTCGATCGGGGTCAACGCCGCTGGGGGGACGGCATTGTTGATCAACACATCGACGGCGCCGAGTTGCTCCAGGGTGTCGCTGATCAGCGCTTCGACCTGTTCCTTCTGTGTGACATCGCAGTGCTGGTAGTGGGCTCTGGCAGTGCCGGCCCGCAATTCCCTTGCGAGCGCCTCGCCCGCGTCGTCGTTGATATCTGCTATCACCACCTCGTAGCCGGCCTGCGCGAAACGGGTGGCGAAGGCTTTTCCGAGACCGTCAGCGGCCCCGGTGACTACAACAACCTGGTTCATATCAATCTCCTGGGTTGGCGCGACCACGCTTCTTCAGTGGAGGGAGCCTCGTTGATCCGACGCGGATCCCAACCTTACCGTGTCAAGAGTGCGCTGGGCTTGTTCTCGTGAATCTACCATAGACGTGTTGTGGCGCAACCCGGCACTTTTGCCTGCAACCAGAAACGGGGTATCTAGCGCATCAGGAGCGTGGATCGTGCTAATGTTGTAACCGTCGCCCTGTTGGACAATCGGAATCTTCCGGCATTCGATTGTCTGTAACAGATGATAAACAAGCTGGATCTGGTGAACTATGAAGCCTCTTACACAGTTGTCCCTGTTGCTGATCGGTGCCTTTTTGGTCGCAAGTCTGGCCGCGCCCGCGGCGCAAGCACAAAACATTCTGACGGGTTCTCTATCGAGTGATGAGACGGTATCCGAGGAGGTGGTTGAGCCCACCGACCTGGCTGGCATTGAGCAGCGTGCTGCAGCACTCGCGAGCGAGCAGGAGGCGCTCGCAATTGAAATTGCGCAGTCCGGGGTGTCAGCGACTTCGTTGGCGGGCAAGCACCTGGTTCGGTCGCAGGAAAAACTGGAGCAGATAGAGCGGCTTCTGGAGTCACAGATGAGCCTCGCAAAGGCACTGGCTGTGCCACCCGAATCTTCGGACGCGAAGCTGCCCGACGATGAGCCATCGGTTTACATGCTGAACGTGCTGTATGAGCAGCAGGCGGCAGCTCAGGCCGCACTGGTCGACAAACGTCGCAATCTCGATGCCGCCAGGAAACAGTTGGAAAGCCTGGAGTCACGCAGCAAGGAAGCCAGGGCCAAGCTCAAGAAGTCTTCTGCGGAAGACAGGGCGCGCAATGAACGGGCGGCGCGCTCGGCCGCACTCGCTGTGCGGATACAGGCCGAGCAAGTGAACCTGGTCACCCTGGAATTGGAGACTGCCGAGGCTGAAGCGGAGCTGTCTGACAATCTTAAGGCCCGGATAGAGGCGATACGCGACAGCCTCGCCAGTGGGGAAGTGGAAGCCGGGGGCGCCCTGGCCGCAGTGATGGAGCGTGAAAGCGCAGTGCAAAGAGACCGGAATCGCGCAGAGCGGCAGCTGGCGACAGCCGAGTTGCGGCTCGCTGCGGCTAAAACGCGATACGCGGCAGACCCGGAGTCCTCGGGTGAGGCCCTGGCCGTAGTGGAGGCATTAACCGCTTATCGCGATGCGCTTGGCAAGCAGATTTCAATCGCCACTTTTGAGTTGGAACGGCTGGTTTCGCTGCGTGAAATCTGGGCGCACTGGGAATCCCTGCTGCGGGCGGATTACTCTTCCGATGATCTCGCGTCCTGGCAGGAACTGGCGGACAGCCAGCTCAGCGACCTGAGCCAGACGGAGGCTGTGCGCCAGGCGCAGGTCGCGGATTTGCAGGTTCGCCTGGCGGGACTGGCATCGCGGATCAATCAACTACCTGCGGAGTCGCAGGCGCGAGCCGCACTACAGGAAGCGGAAGCGGCGCTGAACAAGGTGTATACAGAATTACTGACGGCAGAACCTATGTTGGCAGCTGATCGGCGCGTAACCGAACGCTTTGCCGAGGAAATCGATGCTGTCACGGGTAACCTCAGTGTTATGGAGCATTTGGCTCGGGTTTTGCAGAAAGCCAAGGGCTTCTGGAACTTTGAAATCACCACCATCGACAAGGCGCCCTTCACCGTCGGCTCACTCACGATGGGGCTTTTTCTGTTCGCCGCCGGATTGTGGGCATCGCGCACAGGAGCGAGGCTGGTTGGACATTTTTCAGCGACCCGGCTGAAGCTCGATGCGGGTGCCGTTCAGGCCATGCACACCCTTTCCTTCTATATTCTCCTGATCGGCTTCACGCTGCTGGCGCTGCGCGCGGTGCACTTTCCGCTCACAGCGTTCACCTTCCTCGGAGGTGCGCTTGCTATTGGCGTCGGCTTTGGCAGCCAGAATGTGATGAACAACTTTATCAGCGGACTGATACTGATGCTGGAACGCCCGGTGCGCGCCCAGGATGTAGTGGAGGTCGACGGCAGCCACGGAGTGATCCAGAAAATCGGACCGCGCAGTACCCATATACGGTCCACCGATGGCCGCCATATTGTCGTTCCAAACAGCTTTTTCCTGGAGAGCAATGTCGTTAACTGGACATTGTCCGACGACCTTATGCGCACCAAGGTGAGCGTGGGAGTTTGCTATGGCTCACCTACCCGGTTGGTCAAGGAACTCATCGAAGGGGTGGTCAAGGCTGAACCACTGGCGCTCAACCAGCCGCCGCCCAATGTCATTTTCGATGCCTTCGCGGACAACTCGCTCAATTTCGATGTCTATTTCTGGGTTGAGGCGCGCTCTCCGATGAGTGTGCGAGATGTGCAAAGCCGCATTCGCTTTGCGATCGACGATGTGTTTCGCGAGCACAACCTCGTAATCGCCTTTCCCCAGCGCGACGTACATCTGGACGTTGCCGCGCCGCTGGAGATTCGCCTGGTGGGCGGGGGGGAGAGGGCAGACAAGCTCGTTGATGGCTCAACACCTTCATCGTGACATTCCGATAACTCGCCAGGTAGCTGTAGGCCGGGATAGCGTCCGGCGGGTTGGGCCGGAAGCCGGGAGAACACTTTCTGATATTAATCGGTACTAAATAGCTATTCGTTTATCGCGATTTAGTCTTTCGAGATTCACCCTGTCCCAGATTACCGTGTACAAAAATCGCGAAGTTCGTTGAACTGCAAGGAGTGCATGGATGTTGTCGACCCGGGCGGTTCTTGCCGGTGGCATCCTGTCGCTTCTTTGCGGCTGCTACCACCCGATCCAGGTTGTGGGAGAGGGGGACGTCATCTCCATGAGCGGCAGCCGCAACTGCCTGCGCGAAGACTTCCAGGCAGGCGCCGCCAACTGCACCCAGAACCTCGTTGTGGGGGACTATGTAGAGACGTACTCCGGCGTGGCGCGGCCCGGCTGGCAGTTCCGTCGATGGGGTAACTACTGCGGGACCGCCCTGAATAATGAATGCGCCTTTAATGTACCGGCCGCAACGGTAGAGCTGGGCGTCAATTTGACCATGCCGGCGCTACAGGCCGTCTTTCGGAAAACGGAGAATACAGGATTTACGTCTCTGTTTATCGGGCAGACATTTATGGGCACGGTTGCTGCGGGCATCGAGGCACACGCTGAGGCTGCTGGCTTTGCCGACCATCACAGCACCACTTTTACGCGGGTTGGTGCGCTGGGTGCGCCACAGGCGTTCTGGAATAATCAGTCGCAGCGGCAGGCAGTACAGGCGGTATTGAATACCGGGAAGATCGAGCTGTTTGGCATGAGCTACGATCCTGCTCACCCCGGTACGGGCGGTTATAAAAGTTGGATTAATTACGCACTGGGTAAAAATCCTGACACGCGGTTTTTTATAGCCACGCCCTGGCCTGCAGATCCCACTGCGCTTGATATAGCGCAGTACGCGGCGAAATATCAGAGTACCGAGCTTGCAGTAAACACGCTTGTCGATTCTCTCCGTGCCACGTATCCCGGTGTCGACATTTACGCCGTTCCGTATGGCCGCGCCGCGGTGGAGCTTTACAGCTTGTACGGCGCTGGGAATCTGCCCCAGGCATCAAACCTCGTAGGTCCCGGCACAGTTTCCGTCTTTCAGGACGCGCAGGGCAATCCCGGTGACATGCTGGCGACGCTCGGCCAGTTGGTCTGGCTGGGCGCCATTTACGCCGTTGACCTGGCCAGTTATAGCTATGAGTCGGGCTATACCACTGATGTGAAGGCGTTAGCGCAGACGATACTGTCGGAGCAAAAAGCAAAGTACCGCGCGCCCCCGGAAGTTGATGTCGACACAGACGGCGATGGCATAGTGGATCGACTGGACCCGAACCCATCCGGAAAACCGAATATTCTGGTGTTGATGGCTGACGACCTGGGCTTCAACGATCTCGCCATCAATAACGGCAATAGCGGGATCGACACTCCGCATATGGACCAGCTCGCTCGCGAGGGTACGCGCTTTACCCGCCACTACGCCGCCGCTGTTTGCTCACCGGGCAGGGCAGCTTTCCTGACAGGCCTGTACCCAGAGCGAGTCGGCTATTTGCCCAATGCGCTCGGGATTTCGCCGGAGATTGTCACTCTGCCCGAACGGCTGCGGCAGGAGGGGTACACCACGTGGCATATTGGCAAATGGCATGTCGGCGATCTCGAGCGCACGGCCTGGCCTGACCACCAGGGTTTTGATCACTGGTTCGGCTTTCTCAACCAGTGGCGTCTGGCGGGGTTGCACGTTGATGGTGAACTGAAACTGACACAACCGCGCTACCAGGATCCATGGCTGGAAGGTGATTCGGAGGCTGGCCGGAACTTTAGCGGTCACCTGGAAAATATCCTGACAGAGAAGGCTATCGACGTCCTTACTGACCTGAGCGACATGCGAGAGCCGTGGTTCCTGAATCTCTGGTTCTACGCGCCCCACGGGCCGGTGCAGCCGGCCAGTGAGTTTGCCGCGCTGTATCCGGACACAAGTGCAGGCCGGTTCCAGGCGCTGGTTAACCAACTCGATACGAACATTGGTCTTATCCTTGCGCACCTCGAGGCGCTTGGGGAACTGGAAGAGACTATCGTTGTACTGGTTAGCGACAATGGCGGCACCAATAGTGTGCTCGATAACAATTCACCCTTCGTGGGTGTCAAGACCCAGGTCAGTGAGGGCGGATTGCGTACACCGCTGGTTATCCGGTGGCCCGATGCGTCCATCAATGGGCGGGTCGTTTCCGACGCTGTGGGCATCGAGGACCTATACCCCACGCTGTTGTCGGCAATAGGAGAGACACCTCCTCCCAACCTGGATGGCAAGAGCTTTTACCACGAACTCAAGCAGCAGTTACCTCTGCCGCAAAGGGAGAGATTCTGGGAGATGGGCCGGGAATCCCATGGAGTGCTCTCCGCCGATAGTCGCTGGCGACTCTTTCAGTCTTATCCCCTCTGGGGTATCCAAGTGGAACCCGTGATCTTCGATATGGAGCTGGATCCCACCGCCGGCCAATACCTTGTGCCAACTCCACCAGAGCGACTGGCACTTATGAACGGCGCTTACCTCACCTGGTATAAGGATGTACATACGGTCAGGACGGAGTATGTTCCCGGTGCCAACGGGACCGGCGTTCTTACCGGCATGGATTTCCTGCGCACGCCGGGATTTGGTGGATACACGTTCGGAATCGGTATTCCCGATGCACTCGAGGGGCAGATTGCCGCCCAGGAGGGTATCTGGGGGATCAGTCGTAGTGGTGAAAGCGTTACGGTCCAATTGGGTGAGATCATTCTCTCCGGTGATATCGAAACGGATAACAGTTGCCACACTGTTGTTGTTATCGGCGATTTCAATCGTTATATCTCCTCCAATTCCGGTCCGGATCACATCATGCTGGCGCTATACATCGATGGCACGGAGGTCCAGTCGGTGGCTTACCCGTCACGCCTGCCGGTGTCTGACCCTACCATTGAGACTGTCATTGGCGATCCCTGGATGCCGTCAAACGTCGATAGCCTGGCTCCCCCTGTGATTGTGAATACCGTGCTAAGTGCCTCCACGCCATGGACGATGGAGGCGTTCAGTTCCGGGCTGTGCGGTGCGCCTTAACAGCGGGAAGACCCCGCCCGTATAGCCCCGCATTGACGCGGGCCGCTGGCCATTGAATACTGCAATCAATGTCTACCAGTTGCCTCAGAGAGTCCGCTTGAGCGAACCCGTGCCATCGCCTGGTTCCGGGCTTTCCGGTACATCGTCGCGTGCGCGCAGGGCGGGGTTCCTGACACACATTCGTGGCCTCTACCTGATTTCGGGTGTGTGCGGTTTGGTTGATGCGGTCTGTTTCCTGTCGCTGGGTGAAGTCTTTGCGGAAATGATGACCGGTAACCTGCTGCTCATTATGTTCTACGTGGGAACCGGTCATCCGCCCACCGCCTACGCGGCCAATGCGATGGCGGTCGCCGCCTTTCTGCTGGGGGCGATATGTGCTGGCAGAATCGTACGCGGTCGCTATGGGCATACCCGGTTTGGTTTTTTGATTGAATGGGCCCTTCTTGCGCTCGCAGTCGGTTTCAGCCTGGCCCTGCCATTGGAAACATCCACAGTCGCCCGATTCGCGCTGATCTCCACGCTCGCATTTGCGATGGGCATGCAGAATGCGCTGATTCGCAGGCACGGAGTGCCGGACCTGGCCACCAATGTGATGACCCTGACGCTCACCGCACTGGTGGCAGATTCGACGCTTGCCGGGGGAGAGAATGAACGCTGGCGCAGGCGCCTTGCGTCAATCTCCGTATTCGCACTGGGTGCCATGCTGGGTGCGCTGCTGACAACTCGCATCGACCCATGGGCATCGCTGCTTGCGGCGCTGCTGTTGTTCACCCTGGCACTCCCGGGCCTGACCCGTCCGGCGGTGCCTCCTGCTACCTGAGTATTCCCGGTTTTATGCCTGCGACGCGCGGCGAAAATGCTTCACTCGCGTCACCGGCGCGGTTTCTGCTACCTTAGACACTGAATTTATAATAATTTCGGAGCACTGCCATGCCTTCAATACCTGTTTCGAGCCTCTTGCGGGCATCCTGTTTACTGGCGTTGGCGGCGCTGCTGCCAGCCTGTAGCGACAGCAGTAACAACAATAATAATGGCGGCGGGATCGAGGTGCCGACACCACCGCCATCGACAGTTTCAGCGCGCCTTGCAACCTCGGGCGACCTCCTGTCAGGCCCGCTTGCTCGCGGCAAGGTGGGTGATTTTGTGCTGGAAAACGAACACCTGAGGGTCATTATCCAGAAAGCAGGCAGGCAGTGGCTCAGCATTGGCACGTTTGGCGGCAATATCATTGATGTCAGTCGCAAGGATGAAACGGGTGCGATGCTGCCCGATCATCTGGAAGAGTTTGTGATCGGCCTGAATATTGAGAACACGCCCAACTATACCGATGTGCGTATTGAGAATGACGGCAGCGACGGCGAGGCTGCCGTCATCTGCGCCACAGGCCCGGATGACCTGCTGGAATTGGCCAATGCCAGCTCAGCGATACGGGATTTCGGCGCGAGCCTGCCCGCCAGTGCGGATGACCGTGATTTGCCGGTTGAAATCGAAACCTGTTACACGATTGAGTCCGGGGTTCGCTATGTCCAGTTGCACACCACCTTCAGGAACCAGGGCAGTGACGAGCTTCCCATTTACCTGACGGAATACCTGAACGGCTCCGGGCAGGTCGAGTTTTTCCAGCCAAATGCGGGGTTTGGCGAGCCGTTGTTTACGGGGTCCTGTCCCGCTGAGACCTATGTCGCCTGTTCGGCGGAGGGCGGCATGTGCGACCAGTGCAATTTTGTAGCCTACGCGGGCGTTGACGGCGGTGCGGGTGTCTCGTACGGACTGATCCACAGCGAACAGGGCTCCTCCAGCTTCTCGACGGTCGGTATCAATATTATCGTTTACGGTGATGCCGCCCTAAGCCTGATTCTGGGCATTGTCCCGCCGAATTACACGCTGCCGGCGCAGGGAGAACTGGTGCTCGATCGGTATTTTGCGGTGGGCGATGGCACCGTTGCCAGTATTGCGGCTATTCGCGACGAGATTTTTGGCGTGGAGGCAGTGGAAGTCAGCGGCACGGTGAGTAGCGCAGGACAGCCGCTGGAGAGTGCGCAGGTGGCTGTTTACCAGCGCCTGGCATCGGAAACCAATCCCAGGTCCGTCTTTATGGTCAACCACAGTGTGACCGATGCCTCGGGCAGATACAGCCTCAAATTGCCACCAGGCGATTACGAGATCAGGGCGAATATGGAAGGTTATCGCTTCCCCGAGAGCGACCCGGCAACCCTTGTGGTGGCGGCTGATCCCGTGACTCGCGATTTTGAGATGCCGCAGTCCGGGTATATTGAGGTGACGGTCATCGACGAGACGGGCCCTGGTCCGGCAAAATTACAACTGGTTGGCTTTGATCCCAGCCCGCCTTTAACGAACATTGTGAGTGGCAATGAGGCGGGCATATTCAGTGACTACAAGGCGGATTCACTGCCGTTCGGGATTGCACAGGCCGCCTTTATTGATCGCAATGGCGCCAGCGAAAGAATCACTGTCGAACCCGGTGACTACCAGTTGGTGATCTCCCGCGGCCCCAGGTACTCGGTTTACAAGGAAAACGTGACAATCGTCCCCGGACAGGTGGCGACCGTGCAGGCGGAGATCGTCAAGCTGCTGGACACCAGCGGTTTCGTGCACAGCGATTTCCATGTGCACTCAATCGACAGCCCGGATGCAGAGGTTACTCGCGAAGAGCGTGTTGCGGTGATGCTGGCAGAAGGCATGGACTTTTTTACCCCGTCCGACCACGGTGTGCGCTCTGATTTTCGGCCGACGATAAAGGCGATGGGTGTGGAAGACCTGATCGGCGTGGCGGCCAGCAGTGAAACCACCACCTTTGACTACGGGCATTTCAACAGTTGGCCTGTGTGGGTCGACCCGGACAGTATCAGCGGCGGCAGCTTCGACTGGGCCGGCGCTGCCCCGATCGGGATGGATTTTCCATCCTATGGGAACTACAACCTGTCACCCGCGCAAATCATTGACGGATTGCACAGTGATCCGATGGATAACCTGGTGCAGATCAACCACATCGGCTCCCATTTTGGCGCTGGCGGGCTGGCGATTGATACCGGTATGACACCGCCGCAATCCAGTGCCAACCTGGCGTTCAAGCGGCTGGATCCGTCAATTCCCAATGCCTTTGATGACGGCTTTGATGCGCTGGAGGTGTGGATCGGTACCAATGGCCGCGCAGGGATTGTGAATGAGTTCCTCGGCCCCAATGCGGGCGACTGGTTTAATCTCATCAACCAGGACATTGTGCGAATAGGCGTTGCCAATTCGGATACCCACGACCGCCGGTTCACACAGGTATCGGCGCGCACACTGGTAGCGAACGCGACCGAAAACCCGCCGGACCTGACCACCGGCGCTGAAATGCTTGCCGCGAACGTACTGGCCGGTAAAGCGATAGGCACCAACGCACCGTTTTTGCTGCTGCAGGCGGATGGTGTGTTCGCCGCGCTGGCGCAACATGCGGGCCTGAGACTGGAGGAGCAAAACCACATGTCCGCCGATGCGGGCAGCGATGTGGTATTGACGGCGACAGTGAGTACGCCGGCCTGGGCCCCTGTCGATACCGTGGAGTTCTATATCAACAACCAGCCCGAGTTGACCAGTGTGCCGAGCGCGGCCGCCCGCTATGGCGTCTGCCCGAACGCGCAGGTCAGTGCCGGCGATAAGGGTTGGGAGGCGGTGGAGGTCGTGGTTAATTCGGCGGTCCAGGGCGGATCGCGCACCGACATCACTGTGACAATGACGCTGGAGGGTATCACCGAAGATACCTGGGTGGTGGCCATGGCGAGGGGTAGCGATGGTGTCTCGCAGCCGCTGTTTCCCGTGCTGCCGGCCAGCCTCGATCGCGGCACCAATACCACGGTGGCGGACCTGACAGACGGCAATCTCGGCGAGGGCGGCACTCCCGCGTTCGCGTTCACGAATCCGTTGTTTGTTGATGTGGGTGGCGATGGCTGGACCGCACCAGGCGTGATGACCACGAGTTGTACTCTGCCTGACCCGACATAGTAAATGGCCTGCTGGCAGGTCGTCCCGTGCGCGGGTCGACTGCTGCGTCTGGCCGCGTGAATAAATGGAGAAAGGACAGCGATGAGCGATACGGCGGTGCTCGACAGTGAGACGGAGGAGTTGCGGCCGCTCAAATTGGGGTTTTTCGAGACGTTGCGGTTAGTGCGCAAGAGCTATGCGTACCCGCTGGAGCACGCACAGGAACTGCAGGCGCGCTACGGCAATGCGGTGATGCAGAAGATGGCTGGCAGGACATTTGTACACCTCTTCGGCGCAGATGCGCACCGCCTGGCATTGATAAACGAGGGCCAGGTTTTCTCCAACAAGAAGGCCTGGGACCAGATCATCGGCCGTATTTTTCCCAACGGCCTGATGCTGCGCGATGGCGATGATCACCGTTATCACCGTCGCCTTATGCAGGTGGGGTTCAAGAGTGGCGCGATGCAGCGCTACCTCCTTGAAATGGAGCCTCAGGTGCAGCGTGCGGTTGCCGACTGGCCTGTGGTGCCCGGGCAACCGTTGCTCGCATTCCCGACCTTCAAGCAAATG
Organism: Halioglobus sp.; assembly: GCA_020443325.1. Taxonomy (GTDB): domain Bacteria; phylum Pseudomonadota; class Gammaproteobacteria; order Pseudomonadales; family Halieaceae; genus Marimicrobium. Next base: position 34,344 of record JAGRIK010000241.1, on the reverse strand, counting down.
ACACTGGACCTGGCCGCGACCATTTTCCTGGGTATGGACCTGGGAGATGAAGCGACCCGCCTTAACGATGCGTTCGAGGCCACGGTCGCTGCTTCCATGCCGAAGATTCCCCTGGCCATTCCCGGCACGATCCTGTGGCGGGGGATTCGCGCACGGGAGTATATGTGCGAGTATTTTCGCGGACAGCTGCCAGCGAAACGTGAGGGCAACGGCTCAGACATGTTTGCGCTGCTGTGCAATGCCACTGATGAGGACGGCAATCGATACACGGACCAGGAAGTGATCGACCATATGAATTTCCTGATGATGGCCGCGCACGACACAACCACCAGCACACTGACCAGTATGACCTATGCGCTGGCGAAGCATCCCGAGTGGCAGCAGCGTTTGCTTGAGGAGGTTGAAGGCCTTGGCGTCGAACATTTGCGCTACGAGGATCTCGACCGGATGCAGCTGACGGAATGGGTGATGAAGGAAGCGCTGCGTATGTATCCGCCGTTGTCGACATTGCCCAAGTACAGTGTGGCGCCCTTCGAGTTTGAGGGGCTCAGGATTCCCGCCGGCGCAATCGTGATCACGTATCCGATACACACGCATTATATGGAGACCTACTGGTCCGAGCCGGGCCGGTTTGATCCGTTGCGTTTCAGTGATGAGCGCGCCGAGCACAAGCGCGATCCTTATTGTTGGGTGCCTTTCAGTGGCGGAGCGCACATGTGTATCGGCCTGCATTTCGCTATCATGCAGATCAAGCTGGTGATGTTTGAGATGCTGCGCCGTTACCGCTGGTCCCTGCCTGAGGGGTATACCATGCCTGTTCAGCAATCCCCGATATCAAAGCCCCGCGACGGTTTGCCGGTCTATTTTGCGCCGCGCAGCTGATTCTTTAACACTAATCACAGGATGTATTCATGTCTACACGCAGTATGAACGATGACCCTCGTATCGACCCGCGCATCAAGGCGTTGATGGGCGCCATGACGCTACCCGCAGCAGTGGATGTCGCCAGCCGCGAGGAAATGCTGGCACGCGCCAATACGCCAGAGGCGCTGCAGATGGCCGAGGCCCTGAAAGGTTTTATGGAGCTGTGCGATACCGAGGAGATCGCGCCCTCCGAGGGGCTGGAGACGAGTACCCTGACGTTCACTTCCGAACCGGATGGCAACACCATAAATGTGCAATTTATCCGGCCCCGGTCAACCGAGCCGCTGCCCTGTGTCTACTATATTCACGGCGGCGGCATGCAGGCGATGTCCTGTTACGATGGCAACTATCGCGCCTGGGGCAAGATTATCGCCGCCCGCGGCGTGGCCGTCGCGATGGTCGACTTCCGCAATGCCCTGACACCGTCATCGGCACCTGAGGTGGCGCCCTACCCGGCGGGGCTCAATGATTGTGTTGCCGGACTGAAGTGGTTGGCGGGTGAGGCTCAGTCACTGGGCATCGACGCCTCCCGTATCATCATCGCCGGGGAAAGCGGCGGTGGCAACCTGACCCTGGCGACGGGAATGCGCTTGAAGCGCGAGGGTAAACTCCATCTGATACAGGGCCTCTATGCGCTGTGTCCCTACATCGCAGGCATCTGGCCGCTGCCAGAGAATCCGTCCTCCATCGAGAACAACGGGCTGTTGCTGGATTTGCACAATAACAATGGTGCCATGGCCTATGGCATAGAAGAGCTGGAGAAGCGCAACCCGCTGGCCTGGCCCGGATTCGCCACGGATGACGATGTGGCGGGCCTGCCACCCACAGTTATCAGTGTGAATGAGTGTGACCCGTTGCGTGACGAGGGCATTAATTTTTATCGCCTGCTGTTGAAGAACGGTGTCGCCGCGCGCTGTCGCCAGGTGATGGGGACGATTCACGGCACTGAGATTTTCCCGATGTGCTGCCCGGATATCAGTCGGGACACTGCACGCGACCTGGCGGCATTCTGTCGCGGGGACTGATATCCCCTGTGGCGGGTAGCTGTGCCGTGGCTGGGGGATGGCGTGACTGCCGAAAGGCGTAATTGACCGTTTTGGTGGTTCGGCCTAGTATTGAGTGATGAATAATAATATCGCCTCAATAATCCTCTGCTGCCTGCTGTTAGTCGTGACAGGCTGCTCGAACGGCAATAACTCAAACAGCCTGGCGCAAATTGAGCCGGAGGTGGTACCACCCAAAGAGGAGGAGCCTCCTAAAGAGGTGATTCCCCCGCCGCCCCTGGATTGCGATCCTTTGACGCCTGCCTACTGCGGTTTTCCCTATCCCAACAACTACTGGACAGAGGAAGACCCTGACACCGTCACCGGTCTGCGGCTGGCGCTGCCACAGGTCATCATGCCGACTTCCGTGAGCGGTAAACAATCCACTCCCGGCGCATTCAATGAGATGGACGGGTTTTCACCGGGCATTGCGGCGATGACGCACCTGCCAGGCGCGACGGTTACCGGATTGGCCACGCCGGATACGATTGCGGGCTCCCTGCTGCCGCAGTCGGCCACCGTCCTTATCAACACGGAGACCGGGGAGCGACTGGCGCACTGGGTGGATCTCGACGAGTATGTGGTGCAGGCAAAACTGCGCGTTGACGACGGCGAGCGGCTCCCGGACTTCGAGATCGATCGGGATATCGACGAACTGCGCGCCGAACAGGCACTGATGCTGCGCCCGGCGATTCGACCGGAGGATGCAACACGGTACATCGTGGCGATTCGCAACGTGGTCGACGCTGATGGCAAGACGATAGAACCCTCACCGGGCTTCCTGGCGCTGCGCGATGACCTGCCATCGGATGACCCGATTATCGAGTCGCGCCGCGCCCACTTTGAGGAGATCTTCGCTGCGTTGGAAGCGCAGGGTATCGCGCGGGCTGACCTGCAGATCGCCTGGGATTTCACCACCGCCAGCCGCGAAAACAACACGCGGGCGATGTTACACATCCGCGATGATGCATTGGCAAAAAATCCCGAGGGCGTGCCGTACACCATCGAGGTCAAGAACGAGGGGCTGATCGATGGGATGGCCTGTCGGCTGGAAGTGACTTTCGACGTACCCCTCTATATGACCAAGGGGGAAACCGGTGGCCTGCTGAACCTGGGCGAGGACGGCCTGCCACAGCAGAACGGCACATTCGGGTACTCCGCGGCACTGCTGATCCCCATGAGTGCGCAGACGGAGGCGGCGTCACTGGTTGCGTTCGGCCATGGGCAACTGGGGGCCAAGGAACAGGTGCTGGGTCTGCAACCCATTGCTGCAGCGCAAAATTTTGCCGCATTCGGGCTCGACTTCAAGGGCTTTGCTTCCGATGATGTGGTGACAGTAGTCGGCGCGCTGACCGGAGACCTGGCGACATTCCGCGCGGTCCCGGAACGCATGCACCAGGGCTTCCTGAATTTCCTGATGGCGATGCGCACGCTCTCTGTCGCCGCCGACGGCGGGCCGTCGACCCCCCTGAACCAGGCGCTCAATACACACTGCGGCGGCGCGGCGATAGATGGTTCCAAACGCTACTACTTTGGCGGCAGCCAGGGCGGCATACTGGGTGCGAGCCTGATGGCTATCACGACCGACATCCAGCGCGGCCTGCTTGCGGTGCCGGGCCAGTCCTACAACCTGTTGCTCAATCGCAGCGTCAACTTCGATCCCTACGCCAAGCCGTTGTATTCGCTGTACAACTGGAATGCGTTTGATATGCAGTTCAATCTGGCGCTGGTACAGGGCTTGTGGGATCGCGCCGAACCGACGGGTTATTCGAAATACATCCGCACGAATTTGTTGCCGGGTACCCCCGCGCACGAAGTGCTGATACAGGTGTCCAAGGCCGACCACCAGGTGACCAACCTGGGCGCACATATCATGGCGCGCACCATCGGCGGCGTGGTCAATCTCGCGCCTGTCATCCGCAACGTATGGGGCCTTGAAGAGGTCAGCGGAGCGCACACGGGTTCGGCGATGATAGAGGTGGATTTTGGCAACCCCGATCCCCCGCTCACCAATATCCCGCACTGGGACGACACGCAGCGGGACCCGCACGGTCGCGCAACCGAGCTGCGCAACATCGGTGACAGCCTGAGCAGGTTCTACGCCACGGGCGTTGCTGAAAACCTGTGCAACGGGCCGTGCGATGCTGACGATATCCTCTAGAATTGTGTCAAGTTCAATAATGAGACGTGTGTCTACAGTCTGGATGCTATTTTCTTGGCAACGGCCGGCAAAATGATGTTTTATAGCAGTGTTGAATTCTCCTGTTTTTCCTCGCAGTAGCTGGACGTGCGCTGCAACCCTGTAAGGGGGTTTACAGAAATGACATTTCGCAGAGTGTTCCTGTTGGCCTTTGGCCTGGCTTTATTTTTGACAGGGCTGAATGCCCGTGCCAGTTACGTCGTCGAAGCAGAGGGTGTGGCGACCAACACTGGCGCGATGACGACGGGCGCAGACTTTGATTTTGTCGCGCATGATTTTGGCATGGAAGCCAAAGACGCCATCCAGCTGTCCCTCGATAACCTGGGCAGTGCGATCAATCTGCAGGGGAATCTGCTGACATGGTCCCCCGGGGAAGACTATTCCTACTACGACAGCGATGCTGTGGACGATGCCGGCCAGGGTTCCACGGGGTCGCTGGCCAAGATAACCAGTGGTACCGGTAACAGCGCATCTGCCGTCTCGGGCGAAGCGCTGCCCGCGGGTATCCACGGTTTCTCACCGGTCGATATCGATACCATTTTCTGGATTCTCGGTCCCACGGAGTTCACCTCATTCAGCCAGCTGACGGCCGCGCGGTTCGGTTTCGATCACGGGAAGTAGTGTCGGTGACCGCTGGCTTTTGCACAATGACGGGAACCGCATGCCGGGCAGCATGGTATAGTCTTTTTGTTAACCTAGAGAACGGGTAAAACACGATAAAAACTTTAATTGACACACGTACTCGCTCCTCGCGGACGCGGCGGGTAAGGCGCAGAAGGCGCAAAAAAACGTTGAGTGCCGGATTGCGACGGATACTTGTCGCAACGGGACTTGTCCTGGGTTTGTCGGCGCTGGTGTTCAGCGTATATGTGCTCAAGCCGGAACCCAGTGTCACGGAGCGCGTCGAACGGGCGCTCGCCTATAAAGCGCAGGGGGACCTGGAGTCAGCCATCGTCGAGTTGGAAGCGACACTGCTGCAGGATCCCAACAGCATCGATGCGCGCTGGCTGCTGTCGGAGTTGTATTTGCAGCAGCGCAATGGGGCCGATGCACTCGGGCAGTTAAAGCGGGCGCAGGAACTGGGCGTCAGTGGGCGGGATTTCAACGATCGCTGGATCAGCGCCCTGCTCATGGATCGCCAGTACGACAAAGCGCTTGCGCGTCTCGCTTTCATGGCACCGACAGCGGAGGATTCCACGGTGTTGATACTGCGCGGGCGGGCACGCCTCGGCCTCGGTCGGTTTGAGGACGCGCGCGAGGCGTTCCTGGAAGCGCAACGGATTACTCCGGATAACCCCGATGCCCAGATAGGGCTCGCGATCACGGCGTTTGGCCTCAAAAATGTGGAAGAGGCGCAGCGGTTGGTCGACGAGGGGCTGGAGAAGGATCCCGGGAATTATCTCGGCTGGATGTTAAAGGGCGAGATAGCCATGTCGCTGTACAACGCCTCTGGTGCCCAGCAGGCGTTCGAGCAGGCCCTGCTCGCGGTCGAGGGGGACTTGCCGGCGCAGTTGGCCGTGGTGCAATCCCTGCTGGCGCAGCAGAAGTTTGAGCAGGCCAGCGCAGATCTCGGCGCCCTGCTTGAAAAATACCCAAAGGATCCGGGCCTGCTGTTGCTCGCCGCACAGAACGAACTGTCGGGAAATAACAACATCGACGCAGCCGAGGCAGCGCTGGCGCTTGCCCTGAGCAGGTCGCCCAATGACACCTCCTGCCTGTTACTGATGGGCTGGGTCATGCTGATGCAAGGTGATCTTGAGAGCGCCCTGGAAAATCTCAATGCGCATCAGGTATTGCTGCCTGCGGATCCTGCCGGGGCGAAACTGCTGGCGTATGTGCTTGTGCGCAGGGGCGAGCTGCTGCGCGGTATTGAGGTGTTGCAGCGGGCCGTTGATAAATCGCCCGATGATATTGAGCTGGTCACACTGCTGGGCAATACCTATTTGCAGGCGGGCGAGCAGGAAAAGGCCAATACCTATTTTAGTAAAGCCGTCGCGATGGCGCCGAATGCAGCGGCCACCCGCACCCGTTGGGCGACCAGTTTACTGGCTACCGCAGATACCCGGGATGCGCTGCTGCAACTGGAGGCGGCCGTCGCAGCAGATCCCCAGTATGCGCGCGCCGAATTCCTTCTCGCTCGACTCTACTATCAACTGGGTGACTACGAGAAGATGCAGGCCACAGCAACGAGCCTGGCAGAAAAATACCCGCAGGATCCGCGGCCCCCTGTGCTGATGGCCGCGCTCAATGAAACGCGCGGAGACCGCGAGGCCGCGCTCGCGTATTACCAGAAAAGTCTCGAATTGAATCCGGACAATATCCTCGGGAAATACAATCTCGCGCGGATTTCAATGGAGGCAGGCGATATTGAAACGGCGCGAGAGCGGTTCAACTCAGTGTTGCTTGCGCAACCTGGGCATTTGCCGACTGTAGTCGCGCTGGCGCAGATCGCGCTGGACTTCAATCGTCCGGGGGATGCGCTGGCACTGCTGGAGCAGGCACGGGGTGAGAATTCCAACTCCCCGGCTTTCCTGATGGAACTCGCAAACATGTACGGTCGTATGGGGCGTGACGCCGACGCCCTGGTTGCGGCACAGGAGGCGGTTGCACTGGCGCCCTACAACCCGGACGCCAGCCTGGTCCTGGGTCGCTCCCAGCTGCGCGCCGGCCAGGTGGATGCCGCGCGGGATACGCTGAGAAGTCTTGTGATGCAGGTACCCGAGTCGGCGGACGCGCATTTTGAACTGGCGAAATTGCGGCTGAGGGAGAAGGAGCCGAGAGGTGCACAGGCAGCGCTGGAGAAGGCGCTTCTACTGGCGCCCGATCGTGTCGATATTAATGTTCTGCAGGCTCAACTGTGGCTGGCACAGGAGAATTATGACGCAGCGCTGGCTATTGCACTGCAGATTCAGGAGTCGCATCCTGACAGTGCGGAAGGCTATATGCTGGCGGGCGAGATATTCATGTCCCAGCAGCAGCCGCAGGCGGCGCTTGCAGCCTACGAAACCGCAGTTGCCAACAATGCCTCGCGCGGCCCGATGATTAAATTGCAGGCGGCGCACAGGGCCATGGGGAATACCGCCAAGGCCGATATTATTTTGCGCAACTGGCTGAGCACACACGCTGACGATGTGCCCATCAGGATAATGCTCGCAACCTCGATGATGCAGGCGGGTGATCTCGCGCTGGCAGAGAGCGAGTACATCCAGGCGCTGAAGTACCAGCCGGACAACGCCATCCTCCACAACAACCTGGCGTGGCTCTACAGCCAGAAAGCCGATTCCCGGGCCCAGGAACACGCCAAGCGCGCGCTGGAATTGCTGCCCGATAATGCCAATGTTCTCGATACCTACGGTTGGATACTGGCGCAGGGTGAGAGCCCTCACCAGGGCTTGTCCCTGCTGGAAAAAGCCATCGAGCGGTCGCCTGGCGATCCCCTGATCCGCTATCACCTGGCCGGCACGCTGGCCCTTATCGGCCAACCCTACCAGGCCCGCCGTGAACTTGAGTTTATCCTGGAATCCAACCAGACGGCGGTCGATACGCAGGTCCTCGAACAGGCCATCAGGGATTTACAGGAAACGGCTCCTGGCACAGAAGGCTAGTTTCTCCTCCGCAACGCTCTTTTTCTCCACACATCCAAACGGCTACTTATAGTCATGGTCGCGCTATCGCGGCACAGTGCTATGATTAACGGTCAAATACACGCTCACAAGCCCGTCGTGCGGTGCCATTGCCCAGGCAGTATTCGGCAGCAAGAATAACAGGAGACAAAACTATGTATGACATCGTGATTCGAAATGGAATGCTGGTAGATGGCAGCGGTGGCGTCGGGCGCGTGAGTGACGTCGCTATCTCCGCGGGGCGTATCGCCGCTGTAGGCCAGGGTATTGAAGGTTCCGGCACCCGGGAGATCGATGCCACAGGCCTTTTGATCACGCCGGGCTGGGTGGATATTCACACGCATTACGACGGGCAGGTTTCCTGGGATCCGATGCTGACCCCCTCCAGCTGGAATGGTGTGACAACGGTGGTGATGGGCAATTGTGGCGTCGGCTTCGCGCCGGTTGTGCCGGGCAAGGAAGACTACCTGATACAGCTGATGGAGGGCGTGGAAGATATCCCGGGGTCCGCACTTGCAGAGGGTATCAAGTGGGAGTGGGAAACGTTTCCGCAGTATCTTGATGCGATCGAAAAACTGCCGCATGCGATCGACTTTGGCGCACAGGTGCCCCACGGCTCTGTCCGTACCTACGTGATGGGTGAGCGTGGTGCGCAGAATGAGAAGGCCACTCCAGAAGAGGTCGCGGCCATGGCCGAGATTGTCAGGGAGGGCCTACAGGCAGGCGCGCTGGGGTTTTCGACGACCCGCACGATTTTGCACCGCGCGAAGGATGGTGAACTGGCGCCGGGCACAACGGCCGACCGGGAGGAGGTTATCGGTATCGGCCGCGTGCTCGGCGAGGTCGGCTTCGGCGTGTTTGAAGTCGCCAGCGACCTGGCACCCGAGGAGGAGGAACTGGCGTGGATGCGCCAGGTTGGCCGCGAAACCGGTCGCCCGGTGACGTTTGCCTGCCTGCAGAACAACCAGGATCCCGGGCAGTGGCAACGTCTGCTTGCGGCAGTGGATGAGGATCGGGCCGCAGGCGGCACGCTGACGCCCCAGGTCGCGCAGCGACCGGCCGGCGTGCTGTTCAGCCTGGAAAGCTCCGGTCATCCGTTCATCCTCCACGCGGGCTACCAGAAAGTTGCAGCCCTGCCCCCGGCGGAGCGGGTGGCGGCGCTGCGCGACCCGGCTCTGCGCAGGGAGATCATCGATAACCCGCCAGATCTCACCGGCCTGCCCGAGGTCTTTACCGCAACGCTGAGTGCGTGGGACAACATGTTCCCGCTGGGCGACCCCATCGACTATGAGCCGGGCCCGGAGAAAAGTATCCGTGCGCAGGCCAAAGCCGCGGGTTGCAGCGAGGCGGAGTTTGCCTACGACACGATGCTGGAGAATGACGGCAGGGGCATTATCTACATGCCCCTGCTGGGCTATTCCAATGGCGATTTTGAGGCGCTGCGGGAAATGATGTTGCACCCGCACGCGGTGTTCGGGCTGTCCGATGGCGGTGCACACTGCGGCCTGATCTGCGATGCCAGTATGCCCAGCTACCTGCTGACCCACTGGGCGCGCGATCGCAGTCGCGGCGAGCGTATCCCGATCGAACAACTCGTACACAACCAGACGCAGCGCACCGCAAGCTTTTACGGCCTGAATGATCGCGGATTGATTGCCCCCGGTATGAAAGCCGATATCAATGTGATCGACTACGACAATCTCACGATCCACCCGCCGGAAATGGTGTACGACCTGCCCGCCGATGCGCGCCGACTGGTGCAGCGTGTCGATGGTTACAAGGTGACGATTTGTAACGGCGAGGTGATCCGCGAGGACGGCCGCGATACAGGCGCCATGCCGGGCAAACTGGTGCGCGGGCCGCAGCCGCAACCGGAGCGCGTTGCCTGATGGCGCGCCTGAGTAAACTGAGCCGCTCTATCAAGGGCAGTGTCGCGATTGTCACCGGCGCAGCCAGTGGCATGGGGCGCGCCACCGCGCATTTGTTTGCCGATGAGGGTGCGCGGCTGGCGATCATTGATATCAACAGCGGGGCGCTGGAGTCGGTCGCGGAGGAGGTCGAAAGCGTCGGCGCCGAAGTACTGGCACTGACGGTCGACCTGTCCGATCGCCTTGCGGTGAAGGCTGCGATTGAGCAGGTCGCCGCGCATTTTGGGGGGATCGACATACTGGTCAACAACGCCGGCTTCGCATTGTTGGCCGAGGTGGACTCCGATGAGTACCCCAACTCCTGGGATACCTCGCTGGCCGTGATGGCGACCGCGCAGGCCTGGGCCATTCGCGCGGCATTGCCGTTCCTGCGCAAGTCGCCCCATCCGCGAATCGTGAATGTGGCTTCGACAGAGGCGCACGGTGCAACCCGCTATAACAGCGCCTATGTCGTGGCCAAGCACGCCTCCCTGGGCCTGACCCGGGCGATGGCGGTCGACCTGGGCAAGGAGGGCATCACGGTTAACTGTGTATGCCCCGGCCCGGTGCGCACCGGTATTACCGAGGCAATCCCGGAAGAGGCCAAGCAGACGTTCGCCAACCGTCGCACCGCGCTGCGGCGCTACGCTGAGCCGGAAGAGGTCGCGCATGCCACCCTGAGCCTGGTGCTGCCCGCCGCCAGTTTTATTACCGGTGCCACGCTGCTGGTCGATGGCGGCGTCACCATTCGCAACGCCTGACCAGTCGCCTGCTGATAGACAGTATTTACACGGACTCTGCCTCCGTGACCCGTCTGTGAAACCGCTGCAGATAGGTTGTGGCGGCAATTGAAGAGGTAAGAAGCACAATGGCTGAGCTCGAAGTCGATATGAATTTTTCTTTTCGCAGTCCCTGGTCCTATAAGGCCTGGAAAAAAATCGCGCGATGAACCCGGACCCTGAAGCTGTCCCGGTGATCGCGGGCAGTCCGGCCAGCAATTCCATCAATATCGTATTCGACCTCGATGGCACGCTGATCGACAGCGCACCCGATATCCAGTCAGTGGCCGCGGCAATTCTCAGCAGGCATGGAAAGAAGGCGCTGACACTGCGGGAAACGCGCAGCTTCATCGGCGAGGGTGCTGCGGTTTTCGTCAGCCGCATGATGCTGGCGCGCGATATCACCGAGACACCCGGGAGCCATGCGGCCCTGCTGGAGGAGTTTCTCGCGCAGTACGAGTTCGCCGTGGACAAGGCTGTGTACTATCCCGGCGCCTACGATACGCTGCTGGCACTGAAGGCGTCGGGTTTCAAGCTGGGCCTGTGCACCAATAAACCTGAAATGCCGGCCCGTGCGGTAATGCGCCATATGCGGATGGAGCCAATTTTTGACGTGCTGATGGCAGGCGGTATGATCGCCAGCCTCAAGCCGGAGCCCGCTATGCTGTTGCATACGATCAAGTCCCTGGGTGGCGGTGCGACACTCTATGTCGGTGACAGCGAAATCGATGCTGAAACCGCGCGGCGCGCGGCTGTCCCGTTCGTACTCTTTAGCAAAGGCTACCGCAAGTCCCCGGTCAGCGAATTGCACCACGACTGGGTCTTCGACGACTTTGCTACGCTGGGCGATATTGTTGAGGAGTTTCGTACCAAACATGGTTAGTCGCTGCGGGCACTACGTTGTTTTTCCGCAGGCCGGTATGCCGGCGCTGTGCCCGGGACTGTGATGAGCGAGTTGCCTTTCTTTTCACTGCTGGTCGCGGCGCTGTTTTCGCTGATGGCCGTGCGCGCCTTTCTCAGTGGCAGTGCACTGGATTACCTGTTGAGTGGTGCTCAGTGCCTCGGTGTCGTGCTTCTCTTTAGCGCATACCACGATATCGCCCGCTGGCTGTTGCTGGCGACTGCAATAGCCTATTTGCTGAGCCAGGTGCTCACCGGTGCGCGATTGGTCAGCCGGTTGTTGCCGGTGGCCGGGGGTGCAATGGTCCTGTTGTCACTGCTGCTGTCCCGATAACACCCTGTCGCGCGCAACAGGGGCTATACTTTTGCGCTACGATAAAAACGATGGAGTCCCCCGCATGACTTTTTCTATAGGACGTTTGAGTGTTCTCCTGATCGCTTTGGCCGTTTCGGCCTGCGGGGAGGTGGAGTTGAGCTGCGCCCCGGATGGCGGTGTTACCCCGATTTGCGGTGTGCAGATGCCGGAGGACCTGGCGCCAATGCCCGATGGCGGCGGCATACTGGTTGCAGAGTACGGTGACGGCGGCAAGTTGCCCGGCGAACTCAAATGGTTACAGCCCGGTGCGGGCGGTGAGTTTGCCAGCCTCATCGATAGCGGGGATATCACGAAAGGAGGCGGCGCGCAGAACTGGGGTGAGGCCGGTTGCCCCGCCCCGGATAGTCTCTCGCCGCACGGTATCCACCTGTCGCAACGCGGCGCCACGCTGCAGTTGCTGGTGGTCAATCACAGCAGCCGGGAGCAGGTGTTGTTTTACGAGGTGCAACCTTCCGCGAATAGCACTGCGCCTCCCACGCTATCCTGGCGTGGCTGTGTCACGTTTCCCGAGTACGCCGTGCTGAATGATGTTGCCGCACTGCCGGACGGCGGTTTCGCGGTAACGCACATGTATAACAGGGAGAGCGAGATGCTGGCACAGTTCAAGTCGATGATGGGACTGAACAACGGGCATGTCTGGCGCTGGAGCCCGGGATCTGCGCCCCGGGTCATGGCTAACACCGCGGCGAAAATGCCCAACGGCATCGAGGTGGCCCCGGACGGCATGAGTATCTGGGTGAACAACTACATCGAGCAGGAACTGCGCCAGTACGATGTTGCGTCGGAGCAGTTGCTCTCGACTATAAATGTTCCCAACATCGACAATTCCGCCTGGCTGGGGGACGGCCGCCTGCTGCTTGCCTCCCATCTTTCCCCGCTTACCATGGCACCCTGCTTCGGCCTGCTGCAGGGTAGTTGCGGCTCGCCCTATGAGCTGATCGCGGTGAACACGGCGACGGGTGAGACAGAGGTTATCTTTCACGCGGACAAGGGCGGGCCTTTTGGTCCGGCCACGGTGGCTATCGAGTACCAGGGTAAACTTTATGCGGGCTCTTTTTCGGGTGATCGAATGGCAGAAATTACGCGATGAAGGATTTGGGCTGGATACCCTGTATAGTTAGCCGCGATAACCCATAACACCAGACAACCATTTCACGGGAGCCACCACTTATGGCCGATACAACGCCTTATGAACCGCCAAAAATCTGGAAGTGGGATCCGGACAGTGGGCAGGCCTTTGCCAATATCAACCGGCCCACCGCCGGTGCCCAGCATGAGAAGCCGCTGCAGGTAGGCAAGCACCCCCTGCAGCTGTATTCCCTGGGCACGCCCAACGGCGTCAAGGTCACTATTTTGCTGGAGGAACTGCTGGCCAGGGGGCACACGGGTGCGGAGTACGATGCCTGGCTGGTCAATATCGGCGATGGCTCGCAGTTCGGTAGCGGCTTCGTCAGCGCAAACCCGAATTCCAAGATTCCCGCACTGATGGACCACAGCACTGCGCAGCCCACCCGTGTGTTTGAATCCGGTGCGATCCTGCTTTACCTCGCCGAAAAGTTTGGCGAGTTTGTGCCCACAGACCCCTCTGAACGCGCGGAGTGCCTGTCCTGGTTATTCTGGCAGATGGGCGCGACACCATTGCTGGGCGGCGGTTTCGGCCACTTTTATGCCTACGCACCGGTGAAGATACAGTACGCGATCGACCGCTACGCGATGGAAGCCAAGCGGCAACTGGATTTGTTGGACAAGAACCTGGCGGAGCGGCAGTACATCTGCGGTGACGAGTACACCATCGCGGATATGGCCATCTACCCCTGGTACGGCGGTGTAGTGCGCAATCTCGTCTACAACGCCGCGGAGTTCCTGCAGGTGCATGAGTACACCCACCTGATTCGCTGGGTTGAGGAGGTGGGCAAGCGCCCTGCCGTGCAGCGCGGTACGATGGTAAACCGGCCCTTCGGTGACAAGTCCCGGCAGTTGCTGGAAAGGCACGATGCCAGTGACTTTGAATTGCGCACCCAGGATATTCTGGACCCCGACCCGGCCTGAGGAACTTTGGGGCATCGCCCCGGTCGTATAACTTTCTGATCGGCGGCGCTCTTTGTGGTCGTCAACGGGTCATGGAATGTACTTTTTAGCGCCAATTGAAGTAGAGTGGCGCCAGATTACATAATAATTGCATTCCCCCACCACCCTCGCAGAGGAGTCCGTCATGTCATTATTTACCGCATTGCACCGAAATATAGGCGCCAGGTCGTTACTGGTCCCGGGACTTGCCATCGCCCTGTTCGCGGCCGGTTGTTCAAGTGGAGACAACTCCAATAATTCCGGAGGGGTAGTCGTGGAGCCGCCGATCGAACCACCGGTGGAACCGCCCGTAGAGCCGCCCGTAGAGCCGCCAGCGCTTGAAGATCGCGCCTTCTATGTCCTGCCGCCTGGCAATTTCGGCGGACTTCCCACCACCGTCAACTCGCTGGATCAGTTGCCGCTGTACGACGGGCTGACACCGCTGCGCGGCAATGTCACAGACGCCGATATCGAAAGCCTCTTTCTTCCCGAAGATTTCCAGCCGGTGGGTGAGACCACCGAGGAAGCCACGGGGCGCCCGGGCACTACAATCCTCTACGATGAATACGGGGTCGCACACATTACCGGTGAGACCCGGGATGATTTGTCCTTTGGCGCAGGCTGGGTGACCGCTCGCGACAGGAATTTACTCGTGTCGCTGGGCCGCGGGCCGGCCCGTGTCGCAGTCGCCGATGTCCCCGGTATCAATGCGTTTGGCCTGGTAACCAGCGCGCAGACCTTCATCCCCAGCGCGGCTACCGAGCAACTGGTGACCGACCAGGTGGCGCTTATGATTGAAGAATACGGCGACCTGGGCCGCGAAATCATCGCCGATGTAGAGGCGTATGTCGCTGGTTACAACGCCTATCTGGACACACAGGGGCCTAACGACGTTCCGGTCACTGTGAACGATGTGATCGCCACTGCCGCGTTCATCGGCTCGATATTTGGTGCCGGCGGCGGAGCAGAGGCGCAAAACGCTGACTTTCTTTCCACGTTGATAGACGGCCTTGGCGACGGTCCTGGGCAGATGGCATGGGAGGACGCCATGTTGTTTAACGACCCGGAAGCGCCCACGACGATCAGTGCCCGCTTTGAGTACGGCCCCATGACAGGTGGCCCGGTTACAGGCTCGGCGGTTATCGATGCGGGCTCGATCATTTCTCTGGATCCTCGCGCTCCGGTGATGCCGATGGTGTTCAATACGAGTGTGCCGCTGGCGGAGGATCCCAACCCCCTGCAGCTGGTAGAGTATTTCTCTGCCAGTATCGCGCAGGCATTCGGCGCTGGTGATTCTGTGCTGGTTTCCGCCGCAGAAGCGCCGATCAAGCGCAGGGCATCGAACTTCCTGATTGTGGACGCAGCGCAATCCGCCAACGACACAAACCTGGCCGTTATGGGTCCGCAGCTGGGCTATTACTACCCCGAGATCGTGATGCAGATTCACCTCAGCGGCCCGGGCATCGAGGCGCAGGGCGCCGCCGTGCCGGGGCTGTCGATGTACCTCCTGCTCGGTCGAACACAGGATTACGCCTGGAGCCTTACCTCGGCCAGCCAGGATGTGCGCGATGTCTTTGTTGAGGAGTTGTGTACCGTGGATGACTCCGAGCCCACCCGCGACTCAGACCACTACATGTACAATGGCGAGTGTATCCCCTTCGAGATATTCAATGCCGGAACGCTCAACGGTACCCCGCTGATTTATCCGGTATCGGTCCACGGACCGATGATCGGAACCGCAACCTCCAATGGTATGCCGGTCGCGCTTACCCGCAAGCGCTCGACCTTCGGGCGAGATGGCTTGAACCTCGCGGCCCTCAAACTCATGACAGAGGGGGAGGCGAGTACACCGGAGAAGTTCTGGGAATCTGCGAACAACTTCGGCTTCACGTTCAACTGGGGCTATATGTCGCGCGACAATATCGCGTACTTTGCCTCGGGCTATCTCCCGGTGCGCGCGCCGGGACTGGACCGCCGGTTGCCGACCTGGGGTACAGGCGAGTATGAGTGGGACGGCTTCCTGACCCAGGCCGAGCACCCGCATGCGGCGGAGGGCCCCTCCGGGCGACTGCTCAACTGGAACAACCAGTCGGCACCGGGCTTCATGCACGGTGATGACGAACCCTACGGTTCAGTGCACCGGGTGGAACTGTTTGACCAGTTTCCCGACAAGGTCGAGCTGGCGGGTGTCGTGGGCATTATGAACCGATCGGCTACCGAAGACACACTCTCGCCGGTATGGCCTGTATTGAGTGAAGTGTTGCGCGGCTCAGAGGCTCCCACCCCACTGGCGGGCCAGGTCGTTGATATTCTGGATGCCTGGGTTGCGAAGGACGCCCCCCGGCTTGATGCCGATGACGATGGAACCTATGAAGAGCCCGGCGCTGCCATCATGGATGCGCTGTTCAAGCCGTTGGCTGAAGCGGTGATGGAGCCCGTTTTCGGTGCCTCCCTCAGCGCGCTGGATCGCAGGGTCAGCCTCGGCGGTAGTATCGGCGCGAGCCTGGTCGACAAGGATCTTCGCACCCTGCTTGGCAAACCTGTGGAGGGCGCATTCAATCTCAGTTACTGCGGTGCGGGCGACCTGGATGTTTGCCGGGAATCGTTGTGGGCGGTGGTCGATCGGATTGCGCTGGAACTCGCGGATGATTACGGCAATGACGACCCGACCACGTGGCTGCGCCAGGGAGCGCGAACCAGCTTCACCCCCGGCCTGATTCCCAACACCTTCCGGTCTACCAACCGACCGACCTTCCAGCAGGTGCTGGAGTTCATTCCGTCGTCTGGCGATTGATCAGGTCGGGTCGCTTGCTGCGCCTGTCGTTGAACAGGCGCTAAGCAACCTGCAGGTGTGCGGTCGCCGTTCAGGCGACCGCTTTCCCCTGCGCCTTTTTGTCAATAATGGTCGATACCCGCTTGCTGCGCCTGGCCTTTGCCGGACTTTTCCCCGTCGGGGCGCGGTCCACGTCAGCGTCCAGCGCCGTATCTGTCTGCGGTGCCGTGCGCAGCCAGTGCGCCTGGTCGACCTCAAATGAGTGCAGGATCGTATCCAGTGTGCGGCCGATGCGGGTCGTTGTGTCGACAATGGGGATTTTGGGCCATGTGGCTCGCTCACCCGCCTGGATTAACTCGGCCATTTCGTCTTCGGACAGCATTTTCAGCAATTTACCCAGCCCTGTCAGGCCGTAACCCGGAAAGATATTGATGTCTCCGGTGTACTGTTGCTCCATCAATGCGTTGAGCGCATTCAGGGCGGTACCCATTTTCGGTCCCACCTTGCCATAGCGCTGGAAGAAATCGAGGTATCCCCGCAGCATCTGCTTGGTGGCCGCGACTGAGGCATCCGAGACTATCGTCCGCAACCCGGGCTTGGTGTTGGGCTCTCGGCCCAGCCCCGGCATTACCTGGGAGACAATGAAATGGTTGACCCCGTAGATACGCGCCAGTCGTTTGGCCGGCAGGTCCTGTGAAAACGAGCCGTCGATCCAGCGCCGTGAGGGCAGGTAGGGCTTGATATCGCCATCGACATTGCGCGCCTCCAGCTGCACCGGCTGGAAGACGCCGGGCAGCGCGGTAGACGCCAGTACGGCCGAGCGGAGTGTGACATTGGGAGAGGCAATATGGTTCAACAGGCGTGAGTTCTGACGCGGCTCTGCCGGTGAGATCGAGATGTTGATGCTGCGCCCCGTCTTCTCGTAGGCCTCCTTGAACGTCATGTTGGGTATCAGCTTCGCCATTTCCCGCTTGATCGCCCGCATGTCGATCTGTTTGCCCATGCCAAAGCCGATTTTGATGTTATCGCGGTTCTCCGTGAGCGCCCGCGCCAGATAGTTATCCTCGAACAGCGCCAGGAACTCCTTGTCACTGCGTGTGCCCACAATGGCGGCGACGAATGCGCCGGCACTGGCACCGGAGATCACTACCGGGCACAGCTTCTGCTCAATGAGGGCCTTTAGCACCCCGAAATGGAAGTATCCCAGTGTGCCGCCACCGCTGAGCATCAGGGCCGAGCGGCCATAGCAGTGACTCGCGATCTGGAAGAATTCGACGCGATCTGCCCACGAGATACCCTTGAAACGGCGAGGTGAGAGGTATTCCAGCGCATCGCAGATTTCGTCGATGTACTCGGTGATGAGCACCTTGGTCCCGGAGCGGGCCTTGGCGTACAGTTTCGGGTTGCCCATCCCGGCCATATTTCCGTGGATGCCCTCGCTGAGGGCGAACAGCAGGCCCTGGTTGTCACCCCGCTTGCGCAACTTGCGCAGCCGCTGCAACCGGGTGTTGATGCTGACATCGTCATACAGGGGAGAGTCGGCTTTCAGGCGCCAGGCGTCGCGGCCGGTCTGGTGATCATGGGCCTCGGCGAGCGCCTGCCATTGAGTGAAGCTCCGGGCTTTTTCCATCGCAGCGTCCAGTTCGAGCGCTGCGCGACTTGTTTGGGAGTATTTTTTATTGGCCATGGGTCTCTTGAACTTGGTTTCTGGCGCGCCGTGCGCGGCACGCTGGGCGGGATTCTGCACCCGTCAGGCGGAATCCGGACCTGTCGGGCGTGGAGCCATCATAGCCCGGGCGCACGGGAGGTGCCAGAGAGCGGTGATGGCATCGGAGCGGCCGTTCTCAGTTCGTGCCCACAAAAAGTGTGGATTTACTGCGGCCATACCCGCCCCGGCAATACCGGGCAGTGTGAATTATTCATGAACCCTCCAAAAACTCCGCTTTTTAGTGTATAGTGCGCGCACTTTTTCACCACCTGCGATCCGCTGGTGTGAAAAAAATCAATCAACCCTATCGATTCCACTCCCTGAATTGAAACCTCGCAGGACAGACTGAATGCTTACAGCACAAAAACTGGAAAAAATTATCGAACTGGAAGACAACCTCCGTGCCCAGTACCAGGCACAACTGGATGCCAAATCTGCGGAAATCGAAGCGCATCTCAAAAAGCATGAAGAACAGCAGGAAGTCATCGCCAAGCAACTGGCACAACTGACCTCGCAATCGGCGGAAGCCTCGGCCAACAAGCGCGTCGAACAGCTCAATCGCGAGCTGCATAATCGCTGCGACAACATGACTGCCGAAGTTGACTCCCAGAAGAAGCGTATCAAGGAGTTACAGAAAAACCTGGCGGAAGAGCGTGCAGAAGTGAAAGCGCTGAAGCAGTACGATGCCGCTGCAATGAAAAAGAACCTGGACGCGAACAAAAAGAAACTGGCAGAAAAGACCGCAGCGAATGCCCTGATGCAGAAAACGCTGAACAAAACCAAGGCTGAGAATGCTGAACTGCAGGCCAGGGTCAAGGAACTGGAAGCCAAACTCGCGGAGCTCGAGCCCGCTGAGACCGAGGAAGAGACCGAGGCCGCTGCCGCTTAAGGGCGCAGCCCTTACCCGGTCGGGTGCCAGTGCTGCCTGCGGGCCGCCGGTACCCGATCCGATTCCCAAACACCCAGGATAGTTACCACGGGGATGCACATGCGTCCTCCCCGGATACTCCGCAGGAACTTCACCCTTCATGACTCAATCCATTTCCCGGCTGTTGGCGGAAGAACTCGCCGTTCACGAAAAACAGGTCGTCGCAGCGGTGGCACTGCTCGATGAGGGTGCCACGGTGCCGTTTATCTCGCGGTACCGCAAGGAGGTGACTGGCGGGCTGGACGATACCCAGATGCGACAACTGGAAGAGCGCCTGCGCTATCTGCGCGAGATGGAAGAGCGTCGCACGACCATTCTGGCCAGCATCTCTGAGCAGGGCAAACTGACGCCCGCGCTGGAGGGAGACATCCGCAGCGCGGATACCAAGAGTCGCCTGGAAGATCTCTACCTGCCCTTCAAGCCCAAACGACGCACCAAGGCCATGATTGCGCGCGAGGCCGGCCTCGAGCCGCTCGCGGACCTGTTGTTTCAGGATCCCGGGCTCGATCCCCAGGTCGTGGCCCAGGACTACCTCAACGTGGACGCCGGGATTACCGATGCGAAAGCGGCGCTGGATGGCGCAAAGCAAATATTGATGGAGCGTTTTGCAGAAGACGCCGACCTGCTGGCCCGCTTGCGTGAGTTTTTACAGGACGAGAGCCTGTTGGCCGCGCGGCTGGTCCCCGGCAAAGCGGATGAAGGCGCGAAGTTCAGTGACTACTTTGAGCACACTGAAGCTTTTAAAACCACGCCGTCGCATCGCGCGCTGGCGATGTTTCGCGGTCGCAGCGAGGGCGTGCTGACGCTCGACCTGCGTATGTCGGTGGAAGAGACAGCACTGGATGCGCACCCCTGCGAGGCGATGATTGCCTCGCACTGGCGAGTAGAACAAAAGGGTCGTGCGGCAGATACGTGGCTGGCTGAAGTGGTGCGCTGGACCTGGCGCGTCAAGCTGCTCACACACTTGCAGTCGGACCTGCTTACCCAGTTGCGCGAGCGGGCCGAACTCGAGGCCATCAGGGTGTTCGGCAGCAACCTCAAGGATTTATTGCTGGCGGCACCGGCCGGTCCCAAAGCCACCATCGGCCTGGACCCCGGCCTGCGCACCGGCGTAAAAATGGCGGTGGTGGATGCTACCGGAAAAGTGCTGGATCACGGGACTATTTTCCCGACGCCGCCGCAGAATAAAACCCGCGAGGCCGCCGCCCTGCTGCTGTCGATGATTGAAAAGCACGACATCAGGTTGATCAGCATCGGCAATGGCACAGGCAGCCGGGAGACTGATCGCTTCGTGGCTGAATTGCTCGGGGCACACCCCGAACTGGATGTTCGCCGGGTAATGGTGAATGAAGCCGGCGCCTCAATCTACTCTGCATCCGAATTCGCCGCACGGGAATTCCCCGATCTCGATGTCACCATCCGCGGCGCGGTTTCTATCGCCAGGCGCCTGCAGGATCCGCTGGCGGAACTGGTGAAGATCGATCCAAAGTCCATCGGTGTCGGGCAGTACCAGCACGATGTCAGCCAGGTTCAACTGGGCCGCCAGCTCAATGCAGTGGTGGAGGACTGTGTCAACGCGGTTGGCGTCGACCTGAATACCGCTTCCGCCCCCCTGCTCACCCGCGTATCGGGATTGAGCCAGCGCATCGCGGACAATATCGTCGCTCTGCGCGATGCAAAGGGTAAGTTCGCCGATCGCAAAACGCTCCTGCAGGTGAGCGGGATGGGCGAGAAAACGTACCAGCAGGCGGCCGGTTTCCTGCGTGTGATGGGTGGCGACAACCCGTTGGATGGCTCAGCCGTGCACCCGGAGTCCTACAGCGTGGTGGAGGCTATCGCGGCATCCAGCCAGCGGGAGGTCCGCAGCCTGATCGGCGACAGCACGTTCCTGCGCAGCGTCAACGCGGCAGACTATGTGACAGAGACAGTCGGGCTGCCCACCATAACCGATATTCTCAGGGAACTGGACAAGCCGGGCCGTGATCCGCGACCGGAGTTCAAGACGGCCAGGTTGCAGGACGGCATTGAAAAAATAACCGACCTGCGGGTGGATATGATCCTGGAGGGGACCGTCACCAATGTCACCAGTTTTGGGGCCTTTGTGGATGTCGGCGTGCACCAGGATGGCCTCGTGCATATTTCGGCGATGTCGGAGAAATTTATCAAGGATCCGCGCGACGCGGCCAAGGCCGGTGATATCGTCAAGGTAAAGGTGATGGAGGTCGATGTGCCGCGCCAGCGCATCGCATTGAGTATGCGCTTGACGGACAGCGCCGGGGACGACCAGCCCCGGGGCAAGGACAGGCATCAACGCGGCCAGCCGGATAATCGATCGTCCCGGCGCAGTGGGGCGGCAGCCACGCCGCGCAAGCCGGAAAAAGCGCCCGAGGGCGCATTTGCCGCCGCTTTCGCCAGGGCAAAACAAAAACCCTGAGGCGGTTTCGCCCGGGGGCAGGGTGCGATGCCGTTTCGTACCCTGCAATGGTGCATACTGTCCTCGAACGGTGTAAATCAGGAGTTTGGGAATGTGGGTGAATACAGCTTGTGACCTCGTATTCGACATCGAGGTGCCAACGCCGCTGGTGATGATGCTGCGGCCGCGCAGCGGCGCCCAGCAGTGGATTGCCAGCGAGCAATACCGGTTGACACCCAGTGTCCCGGTCATCGAGTTTACCGACGGTTACGGCAACCTGTGCCAGCGCCTCGTCGCCCCTCCCGGCACATTTCGCGTGCACACCGAGGCTGAGGTGATGATATCGGACACGGTGGATCAAGCGCCGGATGCGCCGTTTGTCGAAGTCCAGAACCTGCCCGATGCCATATTCTGCTATTTGTTGCCCAGCCGGTATTGTGAATCCGATCGGTTTGGGCAGATGGCAAGTGAGATCACGGCCGGCCAGTTACCCGGCTACAACCAGGTTGCTGCTATCGAGGCCTGGTTGCGCGACACGATTCGTTTTGAACCGTACAGCGGCGAAACACATGTGTCGGCGATTGAAGTCAATGCGCGCCAGTGGGGTGTGTGTCGCGACCTGTCCCATCTCGGGATAGCGCTGTGCCGCAGCCTGAGTATTCCGGCACGCATGGTCGTCGGCTACCTACACGGGCTGAAGCCGATGGATCTGCACGCGTGGTTCGAAGCCTTTGTGGGTGGCCGCTGGTACTCCTTCGATGCCACCCAGCACGGGGTGCCCGGTGGCTATGTGGCGATTGGCTACGGCCGGGATGCGGCCGATGTCGCCATCTATAATCAGTTTGGCCCTGCGCTGTTCCCCATCGAACAGCGAGTCAGCGTTGTGCGCCAGGAGCCAGGATACGGGCAGGGCGGGTAGATGTTACCCGGGAATTCGTATTCGCGTCATGACGGAAGCCAGCGACCAGCCCGACCGTAAGATCATCCACATCGATATGGATGCCTTTTTCGCCAGTGTGGAGCAGCGCGACGATCCGGCGCTGCGCGGCAAGCCGGTGGCAGTGGGCGGTTCTGCGCAGCGCGGCGTTGTGGCCGCCGCAAGCTATGAGGCCAGGGCGTTCGGTGTGCGCTCTGCGATGCCCTCTGTGACGGCTGCGCGGCGCTGCCCGGCGCTGCAGTTTGTGCCGCCGCGCTTTGAGGTGTACCGCGCTGTGTCGCAGCAGATACGACAGATTTTTTCCCGCTACAGTGACCTGGTCGAGCCGCTGTCACTGGACGAAGCCTACCTCGATGTAACGCAGGATAAACAGCAGGTGGGCAGCGCCGTGGGCACCGCGCAACTGATCCGCCGCGCGATCCGCGAGGAGACGAATCTCACCGCCAGTGCCGGTGTGAGCTATAACAAGTTCCTGGCGAAGATCGCCTCAGACCAGAACAAGCCTGACGGCATTTTTGTGATCCGCCCCCACGAAGGCGCCGACTTCGTCGCCTCACTGCCGGTGCGGCGCTTTTACGGGGTAGGGCCGAAGACGGCTGAGCGTATGGCGGGGCTCGGGATTCAACTCGGCGCCGACCTGCGCGCGCAGACCATGGAATTCATGGTCGAGCACTTCGGCAAATCTGCGCACTACCTGTACCACGCGGCCCGCGGTGTGGATCACAGGCAGGTCAAACCCAACCGTACTCGCAAATCTGTCGGCCGGGAACAAACCTACAGTGAAGACCTGCTCACAGATACCGGCCTCTACGAGGCGCTGGAACGTATCGTTGACAGTACCTGGGCGCGCATCGAGAAAAACGGTGTGGTGGGCCGCACGGTTACCCTGAAAGTGAAGTACGCCGATTTCCGGCAGATCACGCGCAGCCAGTCACGCGATGACTATATCGGGGACAAAACCCTCTTTCGTGCGATGGGCCGGGAAATGCTGGCGCAACTGCTTCCGGTGTCGACGGGCGTCCGCCTGCTCGGGCTCACGCTGTCCGGACTGGCGGAGTCAGAATCGCAGCAGGCCAGTGCGCCCGCGGACCAGATGATCAGGGAACAGCGGGTATTCGACTTCTGATCGGTATTAGCGCAACCGCTGCAGGGGCGGCCCGCTTGACGCTATTGAATGGGGTTGTGCGAGGCTCAAGAGTTTCTGCGCGTTCCCGCGCAGCAGCGCGAGGCGTTTGCCGGGCTGGTCCTGTGTAATGATCAGCAGCTTCGCCAGGCTCGCTGCGAGGTGATAGAACGGCCAGTCGGTGCCGAACAACATGCGCTCACCGCCGGTGCGCTCCAGCATCGTATTCAGCGTGGTGACGCCCTGTCCGTGCGTATCCAGCCACACGTTGTTATAGCGCAGCGCCAGCGGGAGTGCCTCGGCGACATCGCGGGCGCCGGAATGGCCCAGCACGAACTGTATCCCGGGATAGGTCTTCAGCGCCGCCTCGTAGTGGCGCGGCAGCGCATAGCGGTGCGTCGACTCAGGCTCTATGCCGGCGCGGCCGCAGTGGAAGAAAACAATGAGCCCCAACTGCTCACACTCACCGTAAAGCTCCATCATGACATCGGAATCCGGGTACGCGCGCTGCATCGTTGGATGAAATTTAACGATGCGGGCCCCCGCAGCGGCGTAGTTGCGCAGCCGTGTAAAACGCGCCGGATCCTGTGGGTGCACGGAACACCCGAGTATCAGGCGCTGCCCGGCACCCGCGGTGTCGATGGCCTCAATCCAGCGCTCGGTCAGGTCGTCGCCAAAGGGCAGGTCAAAGGCAATCGGCAGAATACTGGCGCGCTCGACGTTGCAGGTGTCCATTTCGTGCAACAGGTTGGGAATGGTCTGTGTGACGGCCCGCTTGCTGCCCCACAGCCCCTGGGCCGCTGATCCCCACCAGAGTTCGTCGAGCGCCTCGTCGCTGAAATTGCGGTTGATGTAGACATCCAGGTCCAGGTCGCAACCCGGGTCGCTGCCATCGCAGTCCAGCAGGTGAATGACACGCTCCGTCCGCTGGTGCAAGTCCACCTCGGGCGCCAGCAACAGCGACATTCCCAGGTGGCAGTGCATGTCGATGGCTTTGGGTAGATCCAGGTCCACAATGCGCAATTCACCGCTGGCGTCGAGCTCAAACCACGGCAGTTCGGCGAGGCCGCGATACCCTTTGAAACGCAGGGGTCCAAAAGGCCCCTGGCCCGACTGCGCCCCCTCCTGGAGTCGTTGCTGTGCCAACCGGGCGATATCCGCAGCGGTGTAGCGGGCTCCGGGCTCCTCGCTGTTGCACGAGGGCAGGCAGGCGCCTGCGGCTGAGAGTGCTGCCAACTGCAGGAATCTGCGGCGTTGAAGATGAGTGGGCATCGTGGGCGATCTCTGCGTGTAAAGCCTCGTGACGACGACTTGTTGGTTTTATTCTGCCTGAAGTATAGATCAGAAAACTGGCAAAGCGTCTCTGCCCGTGATTTCACGGGCGAGATTAGTGTCACCTGCTGTCATCTTCGATTAGCATACGCACCAGTTTTCACACCCTGCAGACTATCCGGACGATCAAAACGACTCTGGCTGTATACACCAGGACATTACCTATGCATTCACCATCACAGGGCACTCCGACAGCCTACCTGGGTCACTGCCTGGTGACGGGAGCGGCAGGATTTGTCGGCAGCCACCTGGTAAAGGCGCTGTTGCAACGCGGGCTGCGTGTCCGCGCGCTGGTGCGTGAAACCCCGCTTGATCTGCAGCACCCAAAGCTGGAATGTGTCACCGGCGATATTCGCAATGCCGCGCAGATGCTGCAGGCGTGTGCGGGTATCAATACGGTATTTCACACCGCTGCGATGATCGCCACGATGGGCGGTAGCGCTGTCACGGCGGCCTATCGCGATCGGGCCTACGCGGTGAATGTCACCGGGACAACGAATATTATCCAGGCGTGCCAGGCGCAGGGTGTGCAACGCCTGGTCTACACAAGCTCTGTCGATACCTGCTTCAATGGCGAAGAAGACCTGCACATGGATGAGCACACCGCGTATGCCACGCGTCTCAGTAGCGTCTACCAGGAAACAAAGATTCCCGCAGAGCAGGCGGTGCTGGCTGCTAATACGCCGGGCGGGCTGCTGGCCTGTGCCCTGCGGCCGGATGGCATCTGGGGTGCCGGAGGCAGCCTGATGCTGGATATCCTCGTCGAAAAACTGAAGGCGGGGCAGATGGTCACGCGCATCGGCGGAATGGGCGGCATACACGACCACGTCCATGTCGATAACCTGGTCAGTGCACACCTGTTGGCAGCGGGTGCGTTGGTGCCGGGCAGCCCGGTGTGCGGGAAAGGCTATTTTATCTCGGACGGTGTCCCGGCCCGTATGTTCCAGTTCGCGCGGCCATTCTTTGAGGGCCTGGGCTACAGCATCCCCAAATACAGCATCCCTGTGCCGCCACTGATGCTCCTGATGAAAGCCTGGCAATGGCTGCACTTCAGGATTGGCATTCGCCCGCCCCTGTTCACGCCGCACGAATTGAGCAAGCTCACTGTTTCCACAGTGGTTTCGAGTGCCGCCGCCGCGCGGGATTTTGGCTACAGGCCGATCCGGACCGTCGGGGATGGCATGCGCGAGGCAGTCGCCTACTATCGCGCGCTGGAACAGGGTTAATCGCAGCGGGGAGCGGGCTGACAATTCTGGCATTAAGCGTGCATAATCTGTCCTATGTGACCGTCAATCCTGCGCGTAACGGGTGTGCCCATTATGAAAGTTCATTTTTTTCTTATCGCTGCGCTGCTGGGCGCACTGCCGCTAGCCGGGTGCAGCGGTGGCGGGAATGGCAATTCTGCCAACGATGACAGCATCACGACGCCCGAACCTCCCCTGCCGCCCGAACCTCCCGTTGAGCCAGGGGACGACAGCGCAACGATAAAGCCGGACAACTACGTGTTATTTGAGAGTGGCCAGGTCAGGCCGCTGGCGTTTTCCAGCGACGGCACGCAGATTTTCGTCGCGAACACACCTGCCGGCCGGCTGGATATCATCGGGCTTGAGGACGATCAGCTGCAACTCGTCAATAGCGTCAGTGTGGGCCTGGAACCCGTGGCCGTCGCCGCCCGGGACGACAGCGAAGTCTGGGTCGTCAACCATTTGTCCGATTCGGTGAGCATCGTGGATGTCGGCGCCCGGCCACATGTGCGCCAGACTCTGCTGGTGGGTGATGAACCCAGGGATATCGTGTTTGCCGGCAGCGAGCACAACCTGGCATTTATTACCGCAGCCTACCGCGGCCAGAATCACCCCTCGTTTGATCCCGAACACCTGACTCAGCCGGGACTCGGCAGGGCAGACGTCTGGGTGTACGACAGCGACAAGCTGCAAAGCGACGATGTGAATGGCGGGCCGTTAACGATACTCAACCTGTTTACGGATTCCCTGCGCGCACTGGCCGCGCTGCCGGACGGCTCACGGGTGTACGCCGCAGCGTTTACCTCCGGCAACAATACCACCACGGTGGACGCGTCTGTGGTGGGGGGCAGGAAGCCGCTGCCGAACAGGAACAAGGACGGTATCCGCGCG
Organism: Halioglobus sp.; assembly: GCA_020443325.1. GTDB lineage: Bacteria > Pseudomonadota > Gammaproteobacteria > Pseudomonadales > Halieaceae > Marimicrobium. The sequence continues at coordinate 7,176 of JAGRIK010000241.1, read as the reverse complement.
CCCTCGACCGGGTTGATAGTCAGGGAAACCGGCGGTCGCTGGCTGGACGAGGACGGTGTGGACTGGAGTTCGCAGGTCAACTTCAACCTGCCTGATTACGACGTATTCGAGATCGATGCCAGCACCGATCTTCCGGAGCTGCGCAGGCAGGTGTCGGGTGTGGGTACCGGCTTGTTCAATATGGTGGTTAACGCCGCGCGGCAGGAGCTGTACGTCAGCAATCTTGAGTCGCGCAATGAAGTGCGTTTTGAAGGCCCTGGCCTGAACGCCAGCACCGTGCGCGGCCATATTGCGGATACGCGTATCAGCGTGGTGAGAAACAGCGGCGTGAGTCATGTGGACGTGAATCGGCATGTCGACTTCAGTCGCCCCGAGGGCGCCGACGTGCCAGCGGAGGAAGCGCAGAAAAGTCTGAGCCAGATCACGGCGATGGCACTGAGCGCCGATGGCAGCACGCTGTATGCCGCCGCTTTTGGCTCCAACAAGATCGCATTCATCGATACGGCCGAGCTGAGCCAGGCGGCTTTCACACCCGATGCGGCAGATCATCTGCTGCTCCCCGGCGGTGGTCCCAGCGGGCTGGCCCTGTCACCCGATGGCAAGTGGCTCGCGGTGTATACCCGCTTCAACAATGCGATCTCAATCATTGATACGCAGGAACGGCGGGTTGTCACTTCGCTGGAACTGTACAACCCGGAGCCGGAGGCTGTCGTCAGTGGCCGCAGGTTTCTCTACGATGCGGCCCTCACCTCCGCCAATGGTGTCAATGCCTGCTCCAGCTGTCACTGGTTTGCCGACAACGACGCGCTGGCCTGGGATTTGGGCAATCCCGACGCCAGCATGCAGAACAACCCGAACCCCTATGTCGGCAACAGCCCTGTCATGACCGCGCAGTTTCATCCGATGAAGGGGCCCATGACGACGCAAACCCTGCGCGGAATCGCAGATAGCGGCATACAGCACTGGCGTGGCGACAGGACGGGGGAGAATCCTGTCAATGTCGGTGGTACACAGGAGAGTGTCGCCGCTGCGGCTTTCAAGGAGTTCAACCCGGCGTTTGTCGGCCTGGTGGGCAGGCACGAAGAACTGTCGGAAGAGCAGATGCAGCAGTTTACGGATTTCGCGCTGGCGCTGAACCCGCCGCCCAACCCGATCCGCAACCTGGACAACAGCCTGACGCCGCAGCAGCAGGCCGGGCGGGATATCTATTTTGATGTCGATAATATTACGGGCATAGGCAGTTGCAACCACTGCCACGAACTGGACCCGGCGGCAAAGAAATTCGGCAGCGGTGGCAAGATGTCCTTTGAGGGCGGGCGCATCGCCGAGGACTTCAAAGTGCCACACTTGCGCAATGCCTATACCAAGGTGGGTATGTTCGGTGGTTCCAGCCCCAATCGCGATGTGCCCCCGGTTTCATTGCCAGACCCCTGCGAGAATGTATGTGTCGATCCAATAGAGTGCGAGCTTCAGGTTGTGCCACTGGCGTTGACCACGGACCCCTGTTTCATTCCGTGTGAGGAGCCGACCGAATGCGAAGTCTTCGCGCTCGATGAAGTCTCTATGGGAGACCAGGTGCGCGGATTCGGGTACCTGCACGATGGCGCTATCGACACGCTCGATACCTTTTTCAGGGATCCGGTGTTCAATTTTCCGGGTCCGGTGGCAGAGAATCGCGCCAATGTCATCCGGTTCACGATGGTAATGGACAGCAACATGGCACCTATAGTGGGGCAGCAGGTGACGCTTCGCGGCGACAGTCCATGGACGTTCGATCGGCTTACGCTGCTCGAACAGAGTGCACAGGTAAGCACACCGCGTCGCCAGTGCCTGTTGATGGGCGCGGGAGTTGTCGACGGTGAGCGAAGAGTGTTGCGCATGACAGGTGCAAACAGCTATACGGACGCCGATGGTGTCGCCTACACTGGCACGCAGCTGCGGGAATCCGCCAGAACGGCCGGCCAGGAACTGACGTTCACCTGCTACCCGCCGGGCTGAGCAGCCTGAGCTTAATGATAACTGCGGTGTGTTTTTTCCAAACCTTTGCGGAGTTTTACGACAATGAGTGATCTGATCTACCAGTGTTCCAAGCCGATATTCGTCCACCACCTGAAAAACTTGTCCGGTCTTCTAAAAAAGGCGGCCGCTGATGCCAAGGCCCGCGGGATCGACCCCGCCGTGTTGCTGAATTCCCGCCTGGCGCCAGATATGTTCCCGCTGGTGCGTCAGGTGCAGATTGCAACCGATCACGCGAAGGGGTGTTGTGCCCGTTTGGCCGGTGTCGACAGCCCGGTATTTGCAGATGATGAGACAACGTTTGCGGAGCTCGAAGCACGGATAAAGCGCACGCTGAAATTCCTCGCGGGATTGAAAGCCAGCCAGTTCGCTGGCGCCGAGGCCCGGGATATTGTGATGCAGATACCGATAGGCAAGCTGAGCTTCACCGGGGTGAACTACCTGAACGGCTGGGCGCTTCCCAACTTCTATTTCCACTATTCTGCTGCCTATAACATTTTGCGTCACAACGGCGTCGGACTGGGCAAGGGCGACTATCTGGGTGTGATGCCCGGTGTCAAAATGACCGGCAAGATCGCCAAAATGATGGGCGCGAAAGCGGCCCCCAAAAGAAAGAAAAAGCGCTGAGCTTGCCGCGCTAGTTGCATTTCGAACCAAAGCCACTTGTATGCACGGTGGATTGGGCAGCGCATTCCAACTTCTGGATAAAACGCTGGGTGACAACCAGGATCTCTGGTTGTCACAGCCCTTTACCTGCAGTGACCTGCCGTGGAGCCGTACGCACGGCCATTTGAAAGACGCGTTGATCGCCCTCAATGACAAGGAACTCGTGCAGCTGCACAATTGTCCACAGCAGCGGCTGCGCTGGTTTCAGCAGAGGGAGCCCGAACTGTGTGCAGCCCTCTACGCATTTGAGCCCGAATCGACAGAGCCAGTGAGGCCCCTTGAGGTCAGCAGTTTTGACAGCTTGCACATTCCCGGGCGCAAGTGGCAGCAGGTGTTGGCTTTTGCGGGTGCGCTGCCCCACAGGGAACTGCCCCATGTGGACTGGTGCGCCGGCAAGGGCCACCTGAGCCGGATCGTACAGCGCAACCAGCGACAGCCGGTGCACTGTATGGAGTGGGATGCCTCCCTGGTGGCGGTCGGCGAGGCACTTGCCAAACAGCAGGGCCGGGATATTCATTATCACCACCACAACGTGTTGCAGCCGTTGCCCGCCGCCTGCACTGACGCTGCACAGGTACACATCGGCTTGCATGCCTGCGGCGAATTGCACCAGCAGTTGTTGCAACAGGTCGTCAGCTGCGGTGCGGCGGCCGTGGCGCTTTCACCGTGTTGCTACCACAAGACATCAGCCGACCAGTACCTGCCGTTGTCAGGCGCTGCGCGCAAAAGTCGTCTGCGCCTGAATCGACCCGCTCTGCATCTCGCCGTACAGGAAGCTGTGACTGCCCGCCGCGGTGAACGACTGCTGCGCGAGCAGGAGCGTCTGTGGCGACTCGGGTTTGATGCGCTACAGCGCGAGCTACGCGGGAGTGACGAGTACCTGAGCGTGCCATCGTGCAAGCGTGAACTGTTGCGGCAGGGCTTCCCCGCGTTTTGCCAGTGGGCGGCCCGTGCGAAGCAGATTACGTTGCCCGAAGGCATTGCCTACGATCACTACCTGCAACTGGGAGGCGTGCGGCACCGCGATATTGTGCGCCTGGAACTGCTGAGGCAGCTCTTCACCCGGCCGCTGGAACTGTGGCTCGTGCTGGATTGTGCCCTGTATCTGGAAGAACATGGCTATCGTGTGACAGTGACGCAGTTTTGCGAGCGCGGTGTCAGCCCGCGTAATTTGCTGATCCAGGGAGATCGGGATCAACAGTAAGCTGGTGGGGGGCACGCCCGCCCGGCATTCACGCGAAAATCCTCGCGATGGTAATCGGGTATACTCAATGGGCATGTGTCGACGAGGTGAGCCATGATGAACCCCGGGAACAATAACCCCATCGCGTTTCGCTGTACCGCGAACGCGGTGCGAACGCTGTTGTCTTTCACCCTGCTGGTGGTGGCCGCCGACGCGCTGGCCAGCGCCGGGGGGCGCAGCGGTTTTTCCGGCGATCCCTCTGCCAATGGCGGCGCAACCTGCAGTGTATGCCACGCACCCGACGGCGCCGCTCCCACTGCCGTCGGTATTGTGGGGCCATCTACCATTAACGCCGGTGCGACCAAGAGTTTTTACACGTTGATGCTGGGTGGCCCTGCACAGACTGGCGGCGTCAATATTTCCATAGAGAATGACATGGGAACCCTGTCACCCTTCGCAACCGACCTGCAGCGGATGGATGGCGAGTTGACGCATACTGGCCCGAAGGGCTTCAGCAATGGCATGTTGGTATTCGGGTTTCTCTATACAGCGCCGAACTATGATGCCGATGTCACCCTGCATGCCGCCGGCAACTCGAGCAACGGCAATCTGGATCTACTGGGTGACGGCATTGCAACGACGTCTTTTAATATCACCGTCGTAAACGGCTTCGAGGAACCACCACCGCCACCGCCTGCGCCACTCAGCGCACTGACTGCCAGTGTCTTTGCTACCGGCCTCACCAATCCGGTCGCGATCGAAAATGCCGGGGACGCGCGCCTGTTTGTCGCGGAGCGTGCCGGTGTCATTCGCGTTCTTGAAAGTGATGGTTCGCTGTTGAGCACCCCTTTTCTCAACATCTCGTCGCAGGTGGATGACTCGGCCAGCGAGCAGGGTTTGCTCGGCCTCGCGTTTCATCCGGACTACGCCGATAACGGCTATTTCTATGTCTACTACACCCGTGATATGGGGCTCAGCCTCGACCGCTCCAGAGTGTCGCGATTCACGGTCAGCGGCACTGACCCAAATGTCGCCGACCCAACCTCCGAACTGGTGCTGCTGGAATTCGAGCAGCCCTACTCCAACCACAACGGCGGTGACCTGCACTTTGGTCCCTCCGGCTTTCTCCATATAGCGGTGGGCGATGGTGGCAGTGGCGGTGATCCCCAGAACAACGGCCAGACCACCACGACACTACTGGGCAAAATGCTGCGGATAGACGTCGATACACCTGCCGGAACGGGCACCGGGCCAGACTGCGACATTTCGCAGAACAGCAACTACAGCATCCCCGCGGGGAATGCGTACAACGATGGTGCCGGTGGCGCGGGTTGCGATGAGATATTCGTGCTGGGCGTGCGCAACCCCTGGCGGTTTGCATTCGACAGCCTGACCGGTGGCATGTGGATCGCTGATGTAGGCCAGCGCGATTTTGAGGAAATAAACTACCTGCCTCCGGGTAACAGCGGCGGCATCAATCTTGGCTGGCGCTGCTTTGAGGGTGAGAGCCCCTATAATTCCAGCGGCTGTAATCGGGTTTATCTGCCGCCGGTGCATACCTATTCGCACGCCACCTCGGGCTGTTCAGTCACCGGGGGTCGGGTGTATCGCGGCGCGCGATCGCCGCATTTGCAGGGGCAGTACTTCTTTACGGATTTCTGCCAGGGCAGTATCCGCTCCCTCAGCGGTCCTCCTGATAATCCCACACTGGGCATCGCGTTGCCCGAGGGTGAACTGGCGGCCATTTCAACCTTTGGCGAAGACATCGATGGCGAGTTGTACGTCGCCGAGCTGCGCTCCGGCACCATCTACCGCCTGACATCAATATTCCCTCCGGGTTGCTGATGTCGGGCTTTGCCGGTTGTACGGGTCAGGTATACTGCCCCGTCAATTTGTTGGAGTAAGCATATGAACCGCAGCGAACAGCAACACTGTCGAATCGAAGGCACAGTGGCACCGGGGTTTGAGTCCGTTAGGGAACTCTATGAACACAAAATGCGTACGCTGGCTGAAAAGTGCACGCAACTTTGCGTTTACTATGCCGGCCAGAAGGTTGTCGACCTGTGGGGGTCAGTTATCGATGAACCCGGGTTCACCGCCGACTCACTGGTGAACGTGTTCAGCAGTGGCAAGAGCCTGGAGGCCATCGCAATTGCATCGCTGGTGGGCAAGGGGCTGATTAACTACAACGACAGGATTACGGAGCACTGGCCCGAGTTCGGTGCAAACGGCAAGGGTGAACTCACGGTTGCTGAACTCATGCGGCACGAGGCAGGGCTCGCGACGTTTAACCGGCCGCTGGATCCCGAAGACCTCCTCACCGAGAACATCAAGCAGAACAAGGTTGGCGAGCTTATCGAGGGGCATGTACAAACTTTCCGCAAGGGAGAGGGGAATCGACGCGAGTACCATGCCGTTACACGCGGTTGGATAGTGAATGAACTTTTCCGTCGCGTCGATCCGGCGGGTCGCACGATGGGCGAGTTTCTGCGTGAAGACATCAGCCAGCCGCTGGAGGCAGATGCGATTATCGGCGTCAAACGCGAAGAACTTCCACGGGTAAAGAAAGTCGCGCCGCTGGGTTTCTGGTTCCAACTCCGGCAAAGCCTCATACCGAAGTTCCTGAAGCGGAAGATGGAGCTCAATATCTTCCAGATTCTCGCAAAGATCCTTCGTCTGCTTCCCGCCGTGCGAAACACCACAGTGCGCAAGGCGCCGCCACCCTACAAGGGAATGAAGCGAATCGCCTTTTTCAGTGAGCCCGCCGTTGCGATGGGCGAGACTCCTTCGGCGAACACCAACTCAAACGCCCGTGGTTTGGCGAAAATTGCCGCGATGATGGCGGGGGGTGGTAAATGGGAAGGCAGGGAATACCTGACTGAAGCCGCCTGGAAGGCGGTGCATGCAGAGCCGCTGGCCGGGGATATGGGGTTCGTCAACACTCGCTTTACACAGGGTGGCGTCGCCCTCTTCACAGAAACCGGAACAGACAGCAGCCGGACTGAGAAAGCCCTCAACGACGGCCGGGAGGGCTTCTATGGCTGGTTGGGGCTGGGCGGATCAATCTTTCAATGGCACCCGGAGTCGCAGATCGGTTTCGGCTACGTACCGACGTCCCTCAATGTGTTGGACCTGGTGAACGAGCGCGGGAAGTCCTACCAGGCCGAGGTGCTGCGCTGTGTGGCGAAACTACAGGACAGCACCACGATCTAGCAGCGTGCTGGAAAAGTCTCTAGCGAGTGCAAGATCGAGGGGGGGGGAACTAACCGAGCTGAAACTTAGGTTGTTTCCGCCTCCTGGGAAATGGCCCT
>JAGRIK010000240.1 GCA_020443325.1 Halioglobus sp. | reverse complement strand
TGGCGAAGTCCCAGATGTAGCCCTTGCGCAGCACCAGCCTGCCAGTGAATGCCAGCACGATATGCACGGTGACGGCCACATGCGTTTTGATCGGGGTCATGAAAACGATATCGTCTGTCAGTATCCCGGTGCTGGTGTCGGGGTCGTACTCAAAACGCGGATAGGGCAGGCCCATTTATTTAACGGCCTGTACGGTGCACTCACCCGTTTTCACAGTGATTTCGTAGCTCAGGCCGGTGATGCCGTGCATTGAGAGTTTGCATGCTGCGGTCTGGCCACGAATCAGCTTGTAGGCGCCACCTGCCGCGCTGTGTGAGATCAGCACAAAATCGGTTTTGTCGCTGTTCTTGATCGAGTCGACCGTGCCGCAGCCAGCGATGGCCAATATCGCACCGACGATTGCAGCCGCTCTCACTTTTTGCATTTGCTGCATCTCCCTATGCGAGACTCAATCGCGAGCACCAGCGGCATCATGTCGAATTCATGGCTGTGCACTTCTTTCCCATCCCACATTGTGGTGGTAGTGAGCACCATACTCTGATCATCCAGCAGCGTCGTGACGCGCAGCCTGGAGGACATCGCGGCTTCCATCTTTTTCAGCATCCGCTCAATCATCGCCACCCTCAAATAATCGGACGCGGACAATCGCCCTTGTCCGCCTTCGCGTCGAGCTTTGCCTCGATCCGGTCTAGTCGCTGAAACAACCGTGTAGCCATATAATCTTGCTCTGTCCGCTTGACGTACTGCCCGGCAACCAGAACCTCTATTTTCTGCACTTTATTGCACAGCGCTTCATCCTGCGTATGCAAGTTGTCCACGGAGCCCCATAACCTGTTGAGCACCCACCCACTCAGCGCGCCCATGGCGCCAAAGACGATATTTAGCAATGTCTGTGGCTCCATGCCGCTCCTCTTAAATAAAAAAGCCCCGACGTGCGGGGCAAAGCTCCGGAGAAGGGGATTGACCCCGGAGGGGGAGATAGGGTTTCGGCCAGCGGTATTTCGCTCTTAATAAGCCAATCGTGTGAGTAAAAAAAGGACATGGCCGAAATTCGGGCACAAAAAACCGCATCGGCGGGCGGTTGATTTGGTGATAGCTTGTCTACTGTGCCTGATTTAACCCTATTCGCTGCGACAGAGTCAAGCCCAAATTCTTGACTCAATCCAGCCCTCGGCCCGATGGCGTATGTCCCGGACCGTGTGCCGGGTGATGCGCGCGCCGCGCTCCCGGCTCATGGCGCGCGCAATGGTGGCATCAGCGCAGCAGTGGACGTAGGACAGGACAATGACCGCGTGGCGCTCCTCGTCGAGCAGGCGCAGCTGTGATACCACCGTATCTACCAGTCCATGCGTCTGATCGTCCAGCGGCGGCAGCTTGACCGCCCAGCCACCGGCTCGACTCATGCGTGAGAATGGCGTCTCATGCGGATAATCGATGTGGTATCCGTCATTGAGCGCACGGCTCTTGCCCCAGCGGATCAGGTACTCCTGCACACTACGCATTGCGGTTTACCCTCACCCGGTTGCTGATTTGCGCAGCGCGTATCCTCTGCCGTGATCGATCTATGACACACCGATAGCTGCACAGCTTGCTACCTGGCGGCTGGGCACGGAATGGCTCTCGGCAGGCTATGCAGAGTCGATCACGCGCCATCGGCGCGCTCCAGCAGTTGGACCAGCACTTTGCGGCAGCGCGCGTTAGTCTCAACAATATCCGTGAGCGTGACATGAGTTGCGATATGCTGGCGCCCGGTCATGCGGCGATTGAATCCGTCGATCGCGTCAATCGCTTTGCGGATTGTGGCGGGTCTTGCGATCAGGTGATTTAATTCCATGTTATTCATCCCCTGGGGTTGGTGTCTGGATCTACGCGATCTGCCGCCGCCTGCTCACCGGCCAGGGCAAAGTACGCCGCCCCGTCCTGATAGCTGTCCTCGCTGTATTCACCCTGCTGGCTCCTCACGGCCTTCAGGAGTGCCATGAATATCCAGCCCTGCTCTGCCGTCATCTCGTGCCCAGTGATCGCGTTGAACGCCGCTACGGTCGCCGGCATGGACCGCTCGCCCTCGGGCTTGTCGTATGTCGATGCGCGACCCTGCATATGTCGGATGCCGGCCTGCAGTATTTCGTGTGCTTTCACTCGACCCCTCTCAGCTTCTTGATGTGCCGCGCCCGGCGGCTGAATATCGCCTTCGCCCGGCGCAGGTAGTGGATGCTGAACGAGCGGATGCGGTTGTCGTTTTCCAGCCGCTCCACGCGCTCCAGACCGATCCTGGCAATCAGGCCCTTCCGGTATTCCACGGCATTGCCGGACAGGTCGCGGTTGTCCTTCACGCTCTGGCCGTGACAGTTGAAGGTGTTGAAGCGCAGGTGCGGCGCAGCCCCGGTGGAACGGTAATGCCCGGCATCCATGCGGGAGCCGGTCAGCAGGTCGCTGTCGTTCATCATGCGGCCGCTGGAAATGCACGGCTTGCCGTAGTCCCTGGCCCTGATGTAGCTGTTGAACGCGGCCTGGGCTTCACGCATCCAGTCGCCCCGAGACTTCAGCGCCTCTTTGCGCTTGCGCAGTTCCCGGGATTCCTTCTGGCGCCGGCGCTCCGCAGCCTGCCGCTGCCGGTGATCGGCCAGGGAGAACCCGCAGCGAATCGAGCAGAACTCCCGCATAGGCCCCAGCAGCTCATCACGCGGCTTGCGGACAGAGCACCCGGGGGCCTTGCAGGATTTCAGGCGGGGCATCAGCTACCTCGGCGTGTCTACGGAAATCGAGACGGTCACCCGCTCTACCCGCGCCCTGGGGAATGTGCGCTTCACGCCTGCCAGGGCTAGACGCGCAGCATCTCGCGTCTCAAACACTGCAATCCTGTATCCAGCCATGTGCTGGTCGATCACGGGGAATCGGCCATTGAACACCCAGTGCGTTCCGATCAGGCCGTAGTTTTCCTTGCTCCTGGTGTTTATCGCCCAACCACTGTGCTCCCTGATTATTGTCTGCATAACTCTCTCTCCTGCTGCTCCCGATCCATCCGGTCGATGCTGGGCCACTCGACCGACACGCCGAACTTGCGCGACAGGTGCGCGATCAGGGTATCCTGGATCACGATGTAATCCTT
>JAGRIK010000239.1 GCA_020443325.1 Halioglobus sp. | reverse complement strand
TCAACGTCGGGGGCATGCTGGGCCGGGCGGAGGCCGCCCTGGCGTTGTGGCAGGAGTACTCGGTCAGCGGTAAGAACGAGATACCGCCCAAGGCGCGCTGGATAACCCTGCTCAATAGTCCGGGGCAATTCGGCTTTGAGTTGCGCTGCAGCCCGGTGCTGGCGGCGGACATCCTGCAGGAGTGTTTGTGGTCCAGGGCCGCGGGCGTGATTGTTACCTCGGCGACGATTACCGCGCTCAACTCCTTTGACCGTTTCCAGCTGCACTCGGGAGCACCGGCTGAGGCCAACTATAAAGTGGTGGCAAGCCCGTTCAATTATGCGAACGCCACGTTCACCGTGCCCGCGATGGATTGCGACCCCGGCGATGCGCAGGCGCATACCGATGCACTCATCCGGCAGTTGCCTGCCATCCTGGATCACAGCGAAGGCAGCCTGGTCCTGTTCTCATCGCGCCGCCAGATGCAGGATGTCTATCAGGGCGTGACCGGCGAGTTTGGCGGCCGCATCCTGATGCAGGGTGATTACAGCAAGCAGGAGATTCTGCGCAGGCATAAGCAGGCTATCGATGAAGGCAATGGCAGTGTCGTGTTCGGGCTCGCCAGCTTTGCCGAGGGTGTGGATTTACCCGGCGATTACTGTCGCCACGTAGTGATCGCCAAGATCCCGTTTGCGGTGCCTGACAGCCCGTTGGAAGCCGCCCTTGCCGAATGGGTGGAAGCGCAGGGGCGCAATGCCTTTATGGAAATCAGTGTGCCGGATGCAGCCCTGCGCCTGGTGCAGGCCAGCGGCAGGTTGTTGCGAACCGAGGAGGATACCGGGCGCATCACACTGATGGACCGGCGTATCCTGACCAAGCGCTACGGCCGGGCCATTCTGGATTCGCTGCCGCCGTTCCAGCGTTGCCTGGGGTGACGCGCTGGCGGCAGCAGCAGTTGTGGTGTCAGCAGCCCGGTATCCTGCCTGTCTTGGTAATCGTTAACGTGTTGTAGGCTGAGGTGCTCTGCAGCGTCACAGGAAGCATGACCTCCCCCGGCACGATGACCGCAGTTTGTCCTGTCTGCCCGTTGAGTGACCACTCGATAAGATCCCCGTAAGCAAGCGTCAACAGGCTGGAGGGCCGCGTTCGCAAAGTGACCTTGAGTTTCGCCTCCAGCGGTTGATCCGCAATGTCCGGATGTATATTGGTCAGCCGTAGATACCGGATGTCGACCTGTGCGGTGTACTCGGTGGTTGTCATCGTCCGGCTGTCCCAGGATAAGCCGATGTTGTAGCCACCAATCGGCCCCCAGATATTGGCCGTGGATTCCGTGAACGCGACAATGAACGGATCGTCCAGCCTGACGTCCTGGTTGGGCCCGGCAAACATCTCGTTATAGGGTAACGCAGCCGCGCATGACGACTCCGGCAGCGCGTGGCCGCAGTTGTGCCACAGCGAGTAGCAGGAGAGGCGGTTCCTGTCGCAGACGCGTTGTAGCCAGTCCTGGTGAAAGAAAACGACGTTGTCGGCCGGGCTTCCCTGCAGGAAGAAGTACATGAATTTGAGCTGGTCGCTCTGTACTTCGTGGTCGGCAAGCGATGTGTCGAAATCTCCCCACGCGACCTGGATATTGCCGGTTCGCTGGTAGAGCCCGCCTTCGTCGAGAAAGCCCATGGGTGACTGGCCTGCATTGATCTTGGTGATCCGCGCCTGGATCTCGGGATCGACAAGCCCGAACATCAGTGGCTGCAGGAGCGATGTCGATGCGCCATAGCTACTGCCTTTCAGTGTCAGTCCCGCGCCCGTATCGACACGATCACCCCACAGTTGATCGATTTTCCGGACTGCGGTGGTATAGCGCTCTGCGGGTGAGTTCCCGAAGAAAGGCCCGCCGAATCCCCACGGCGATACGCCGCCCACGGCATGCGCTGCCGCCGTCGGGAAATAGTCGTTGCAGTTTTTCACGACGATCTTGTTACCGCTGGAGAAGTCCCAGGTAGGGCAGTTGCTGGCATCGCCGTAGCCGTCCCAGTGCAGCACAACAGGATACTGTCCGGGCGGGGTGGGCACCAGAAAGCCCACCGGGTAGCTCATCGTAAAACCGGGTGGGCCGTAGGTATCGTTAATCGCGTAATTACAAAGGTGGAACTTGATTGCGGGGTTGGGAAATGGGACAGCAGACTCAGCGCAGGTCATGTCGTCGGGGTCGCCTGCCGAAGCGCCCATCACTGTCAGCAGGGTTGTGACGAAAACAGCGAATAATTTTAATCTCATAGCGAGAACTTTAATGGGCAGCTTCGACCAGACCTATCAATTGCACCTCTTGTTGTGAATTTCGTAATCTCTTCCATTTTTCTGCATTCCCCGTGAACGATTCGAGTGTGTTTGCCGACTTATTCTGTTGCATGGAATTAGAATGGCGGGCATTTTAGCGTATTTGCCGAGTTGTGAAACCGGACAAATTGCCAATGTCGTTCAATTCACTGTCTGGATAGTGAGTTGCAGTAATGTAACGAAAGGGATGGAGCGGGTGATGGGAACAATCCCAAGCATCCAACCCGTTGATTGACAACTGGATTTTCCCATTCACCGCACGGGAAAAGACCACATATTGTACCAGTCAATCGTGCTCGTCAACGCATTGCTTC
>JAGRIK010000238.1 GCA_020443325.1 Halioglobus sp. | reverse complement strand
GTTGGGCGTGGTTGTGGATATGTGGTTTGGAGCCTGTATTTCTAGAGGTTTTGCGGTTTTTCAGGCTTCTCGTGCCGGTTCGATCGCTGACAGGTTGTCAGTACTTCCATGCCATGGGATATCCGACTGGCGGATGTTATACAACGGCAGGATGAGCTTGGTGGGTGTCCAGTGATACCGGTAGCCGAGTTGTTTGTAATGCAGGACGCCTTTGCGGAATTCCCAGTCCTTCCATCCACTGTCGGGCCTTGTGACATCACCAGACGGATTGCCCATCTGGGTGCGCCGTCACTTAGCCACCGATACCAGGTGCGCTCTGAGATATCGCATAGCTCAATACACTGAGCCACGGCATGATTTCGGGCCCAGTCGATATGGCGGATGTTTGCACCATCCTTTATTAACCTGCCTCTTTTTCCATAGGGTGATTGAGCGCGCCAGATACCTGAACAGCCGGCAAATGGTGGCAACCCGTATTCCGTCTATATGTGGTTGTATGCCTGTACGCACAGCTCAATTGTTGTGAAGCCCCAGAGGTTGTCCGAGCGGTTAAACTACGAGAGGTTACCAGAGACTGTAACAGAGTATCCGGTACACCGGATTTGGAGGCTGGAGTTGAACGATCCCTCATGCTGGGGGCTGTTTACAGAGTCGCTGATTTTCTCGCCAGTGGCAATATCGAGCCTGAGGATGCCGTGCTTACCCACTACCGGCAGGCCCCCTTCAGGGTATTCCTGATGCATCACCAATTTGTCGATAAGCCAGTTCATTTATGGTGGTAACTACCCTGCCCTAATTGTTCATTTATTGACCGATCTGTCCGGAACTCCGGAGTTAGATTGGGTGTAACAGGAACCCAAACTAAAACCTGTCAATACACCTTGAGACACAATCTAATTGATCCTGTATAGCCATAAAGGACTGTTTACTGGTGTATATTTGGCCAAATGAACCATAGCGAGGGCTGGATAATGAGTCTTGGGGAGAATTTTAGACGCTTAAAGACCGATAAGGGAATGACGCAAGGCGGCCTTGCTAACAGCTCTGGTGTTGGTCTAGGGTAAATCTCGAAGCTGGAGAGGAATAAGGCCGACCCTACCCTGTCGACTCTCTACAGGCTCATGACTGCTCTGCTGATTCTTTGCTACTGGATACGTAGAAGACGGGGCATAATGGCATTCTGAAAGAGCAATTTGAACGTGTGGCAGGTCTGCCTGCTGGTGATCAGAATGTTTTACCTGGCACCAATCGCGCAGCCGGATGAAGTACATGAATCTACTGGGTGCTTTCCTCATTGATTGAATTTAGTATCTGCGGCCATATATGTTATCTCGGTTACGAAGAAGAATTGGGATATGTCATATTTGATCCTAAACATCAGGCCAGCGATCTGGACGCATTTGTACGCCTCTATATTATTAAGGAAGGGGTAGCAAAAAGATTTGCAAAGGACGTAGTCCGAACGCATCTCTCGTCCGATGTGAACATCCAGTGGGAATTAGTCCCAGACTTGTTACAAAGATATCCCCCAATTAGGGAGATATTACGGAAGTCAAAATGCCCCAGGTGCAATAGGACTGCACACGAAGAAATGCTGATTTTGTGCAAGAAATGCAATTCTGTTAAATGCTCTTGTGGGGTTTGCGAGTGTTCCTATAATCGTTAACCCGGAGGCACCACGGTTGTCGTTTACCTCCTAAATAAGTTTGACGGAAACGAGTACCATTTTTGGTACTAAAGTGCAGTGTTACTACACAGCACAACCGGTATAGCTGGTTGTACAGGAGCCCCACCAATGGGACTAAGTGGCGGTGTTACAGGGGCCGCCACTAAAAGAACTGGCCTTACGGCCAGCGTTCCGCACACGGATACACGGTAAAAGCGGTTGATTAGGATAATGGTGGTTCAAGTAAATCGGAGGGAGGCCGCGGCCTTCGCCTGCTGGCCTCTCCTCCTCCCGCTACCTAGTTCTATCTGTTAGGCATAAGGAGAGCTGTATGTCCCAAGAGTCACCGTTTTGGACAATCTTTGGAAAGGTTAGTGTGGTAGTAACAACTATCGCAGCCTTGGCAGGGGTTTGGATGATACTTAGTCAGGAAAACGAAGATCTGGAACTTTACATTAGCGCCCACCCCTACAACATTAGCCCTAATTTACAGAAGGCAATCTCAAAGAATTTTAGAGTATTCTCCTATTCGGAACTCATGGATGAGTTGGAAAAAAAAGTACACCCTGAAACGCTTTCTAATTCTGAGTTAGATTTGGTTTCAACCATTCATGATATGCATACCGATACTTGGGAAGAAATAAACGAATACTTTTTTGACAATTATGGCGGCTACAGCAAAATCAATGTTACTAATACTGGTAATAAAACAGCCAGTGACATAGTGATCGACTTCCCAGAACGCGGATTAGCCGTTATTAGAAATACCGATGGCTCGCAAGAACACATAGAGTTCAACAGAGTTATCCCATTAAAAGATATAAGAGCTGGGAGTGAAACTTCTATAGAAATCTGGACTAACTCAAAGATATCGCCTTACGACTTAGATAGTATTAGCATCACACATAAGAACGGCGTAGGAGATACCTCTTGGCCAGCTAATGCTACAGGAATTATCTGGTATTTCGCGACTTACTCTTACTTTGTACCCTTGTTTATATGGTTAGTATTTATGGTTGGGGTGTATTTAGGTGTATGGTCTAAATCGACAAAAAACTCAAATGAAAAATCTGAAGTTGTGATTCCACAAGATGGAAGTGCAAATAATGAGAAGAATGACTAGCAAGGTAGTGAACCCTAAAGACAAAACCATTGCGCGACTTCACAGAGTCCATTTCCTAGTAGGAAGCGATATTTAGCTCGCTATATATCATGCGCATATGTAATAAGTTGGGCGTGGTTGTGGATATCGCATTAGGTTCGCGTATTTAAGGGTTTTTAATGGAATTTGGTGTACTGACAGCGTTCTACGGGGACTTCTGCTGACACGCATATTGCAACTGTTGATGACTATTGATATTTCGTGTGTCCAGTTACTGTCGATGGGTCACTCAGTCCTTCGCTGATTATCTGCACCAGTTCTCCGTACTACGCCGGTTCATAGCTGATTTCAAAGCTTGTTTGCTGAATGACGACGACCTTCAATTGCTAACTAGGGGAATCTACGTTTCCAAGCGGCTGGCTGTTTCACAGCAGCGTCTCGTAATCGCCCTGAAACCTCCCTACCAACCATACTCATCCGGTTCGTGGTCTAGGACTCTCTTCGGAAAGCCTCAGGCATCATTCAATGGTGGGACAATCACTTACTCAATGTACCGACAGCCTCCTCCGAGGGCCTCTCACCGACCATTGCTGAGCGGTCATGCCACTGGAAAGTTGAACACTTGCTGCGCCCTGACGTCGTGACCAGGTCCAGCGAGGCCTCAGTACGCAATACGAACGTGTAATCAACCCCAGGGGTGCGATCGTTGTTAGAGATACCTGGCCTATTGCGGACAGAAAATAATAATATTATGTTAAATATTTCGATAGGGATGCTTGTGCAAATAAATGCAGTAGTGGCCCTGCGCGGGTTCCATTCCCAAATTCCGGTACCACGACCCTGATACCGAGCCGCCTGCACTTCCTGGTTGCATCAGTGTTTTGCTGGATCGTTTACTGGCTGTGCTGACTGGCGCCCCTTACGGCGCGCTGCGCTATTCCATAGATCCTGAAAGCCCGGCTACACTATTGCTCGGGAAATATGCGCTCTCCCCTGCCTTCGTAACGAGGGCGAATGATCAGTGACCGTCTGGTGCCACCTCAAGTTCCTGCACTTCCGGGCGTCGTCGTCGTCGCGTTCTGGCCGGAATCATGCCGCGCATGGCTTCCATCTTGCCAAAACACAATAATTTATCCCCCGCCTCCAACAGTCGTTCGGCGCGTGGATTAGGGATGACTTTAGCACCGCGATACAGTGTCAATACATTGACGTCGCTTTCCTGAAGACCGGTCTCGTTAATCTTCTGTCCGACAAACTTGGAGCCTTCGGGCACATAGATTTCGCTCACACCGTAGCCTTTACTAACCGTGAGCCGCTGCCTGACGTCTATTTCGGGAAAATCGACCTGGGCGGCGATATATTCAATCACGGCACCCGCCACATCCAGGCCCGTAGCGGTTTCTATGCCTTCCAGGCCCGGTGAGGAATTGACTTCCATCACCTGCGGGCCGTCCTTCCCTTCGAGCATATCGACGCCGGCGACCTGTAAACCGAGTATCTGGGTACAGCGGACTGCGGTTTGTATGTAGTCTTCGCTGAGTTCCACCGCCTCAGCGATTCCACCCCGGTGCACGTTGCTGCGAAACTCTTGGCCCTGTGCGACCCGCCTCATCGCTGCGACCACGCGATCGCCCACAACAAACGCGCGGATATCACGACCTTTACTTTCCGCGACGAATTTCTGGATCAGTACGTTTTGCTTCTGGCTTTGCAATAATTCGACAATGCCCTCTGCCGCTTTTACCGATTCCGCGAGCAGCACACCGATACCTTGGGTCCCCTCAATCAACTTGATGACGACAGGCGCACCCCCTACCCTCGCTATCGCAGGGAGTACATCCTTCTTGTCGCGGACAAAGGTGGTTCGGGGGATACCCACATGGTGGCGGCTCAGGATCTGGAGGCTGCGTAATTTGTCCCTGGAATTGGTAATACCGTGGGCGGTATTGGCGCAAAAAATATCCATCTCCTGAAACTGCCGAACCACGGCCGTGCCGTAATACGTTATAGAGGCGCCAATGCGCGGCAATACTGCATCATACTGAGGCAGGTGCTTTTGCCGATAATACAAATCCGGGGACCCTCTATCCAGGTCAATCGCAAATCGCAGCGTGTTCAGCACATCCGCCTGATGGTCGCGTTGCAAGGCGGCCTCCTTCAGGCGCCGGGTACTATAGGCATTGGGTGAACAGGACAGGATGGCAAGCTTCATTTTTGTTTCCTCTGGACCTATGTATGGGGAGACCGGGGTGCGGGCGCATTCTAGCGGTTGTTATCGCGACTCTCAAAGCATAGTGACAGAAGCCCTGAAAATAATCTACGCGAAGACTCGCAACCCCATATACCCCAGATAGCTGGCGAGAAGTGCTGTCGCTATCACTCTGCTCATGGTTGCACGACCGTAGAAAAATACCACCAGTAACACTATAGTGAATGCCAGCGTCAGCAATATATCGACAATACCCCCCTGCGGAATTGGCAGCGGCCGGATCAGGGCGCTGATAGGCAGCACAAACAAACAGTTGAAAATATTGGACCCGATGACGTTGCCCACGCAAAGGTCAGATTCGTTCTTGAATGCGGCAATGATCGAAGTGACCAATTCCGGCAAACTGGTGCCAATTGCCACTACAAGCATGCCGATAACCACGGGCGACAGTCCCAGCAGCTCTGCCAGCTTTGAACCCTGGGATATAGTCAGGTGACCGCCGACGCCCAGAGCGACAATCCCAAAGCATACCAGGACCCAGTCGGCGCGAAAGCCAATCAGGAGCCGCGGCGGAATCATCGTCCTGATCTGCTGCATGTTGGCGATGAGCGGATCCTCGCGCTGCGCGAGAACATCGTTGATGGTCAGGTAGAGGAAAATGCTGAACAAAAGCAGCAAGATAATCCCGTCAGAGCGGCTGATCAATGCAGTGGTGCCGACGAGTGACTGATCCAGTGTCATAACCAGCAGAACGGTAGAACCCAGCAGTAACAGCGGCAGCTCGCGCCTTACGATCTGGCCTTCAATACGCACGGGCTTGATCAGGGCTGCTACACACAACACGAGCCCAAGATTGGCCAGATTGGAGCCGACCACGTTGCCGAACGCGAGTTCGGTCTCATTGCTGATAGCACCGATCACATTCACCACGAGCTCGGGCGCGCTGGTGCCAAACGCCACCACCGTCAGGCCGACGAGCAGCGGTGAAACACCGTGTCGGCTGGCGATTCCCGAGGCTCCCCGAACCAGCCCTGTCCCACCCAGGAGCAGTAAAACGAGCCCCAGAATCGTTAACAAAAACGTCACTAAACTTTTATCCTAACTCTCTGAAGCCCCATGGTAACAAGATTAAATAATGGGTGCATTGCTTGCGTCGGCCGGAGACAGGGAGTCATCGACCGGCTGTAGTTCCTCCTGGAACTGCTCGACCTCCTTTTCAACAGCTGTGACGTTCTTTTCGTACAGTGCTATGTGAAAGGTTGCATCCCCCTCGTATACCAGAGGTAGATTGGTTCGGCCAATTACAATGCCATCGTTGGGTGCTGTCATCGGAGTCTCGCTGGTGCCCAGGGGATCAGCCACCATCGCAATCACCTGGCCGGCCGTCACTTTTGCGCCCAGTGGCACCAGTGTGCGCAGCACTCCGCTCTCCGGCGCGCGCAGCCAACTGGTCTGGTAGCTGATAACCGGTGGCGCGCTGGCTTTCCTGCGCGTCGACTGTTTAAGCATACCTATGCTGCGCATGACGTTGATAATGCCCTTCAAGCCTGCACGTATGTACAGTTCCTCGAATCTCAGGGCCTCCCCTGCCTCGTAGAGGATTACCGGAATCCCGGCCTCCTGTGCAGAGCCACGGAGCGAACCATCCCGCAGTTTAGCGTCGAGCGCCAGCGGGACGCCGAACGCTTCCGTCATCGCCAGGCTGTCGGGGTTGTCGAGATCGGCGCGGATCTGGGGGAAATTTGAACGGTGGCGCGAGCCTGTGTGCAGATCGATGCCATGCGTTGACTTGAGCACAATTTCCTTATGAAAAGTGTGTGCCACCCGTCCCGTGAGTGAACCTTTGGCTGATCCTGGAAAAGAACGATTGAGGTCGCGTCCATCCGGCAGGTATCGCGTGTGGTTCACGAATCCGTAAACATTGACGATGGGGATGGCAAGTATGGTCCCTCGCATGTTTTTGAGCACTTTTTGCCGGAGCAGCCTGCGAATAATTTCAACACCGTTGATTTCATCGCCATGGATGGCAGCGCTGATGAAAAGTGTTGGGCCGGGTCGCTTGCCGCGTATGACCTGCACCGAAATTGAGAGGTCGTCGTTGGTATACATGGGGGCCACGGGAATTTCGACGACGGTGCTTTCACCGGGTGCGATACTCACTCCGCCAATGGATATTTCAGGCTGTGTTGTCTTTGCCACGGTGAAGTCAGGCCTCTCTCTTGATTTTGGATTTGGGTTTACTTTGCAGGTAGGATTTGCCGGGATGGATGACGTAGTTGGCTCTTAATGCAGTGCGTCCCAACAACACACGAAACAGCATGCTGTCGCGATCTGTCAGGGTTACCTCCGCCTGAATGGTGTCCTCACCAATGCTGATAGCGGTTTCGATGACGTAGCGCATTTCCTCGTGTCCGCCAGAGTCTCGCACGACGCGCTGGTCTTTCACCGGCGCCTCTGACTCGACAACCGTTTCAGTGTCGCCCTGTATCGGATGGATGGCGAAACGCACCCATTGCTGCTCGTCCCGTATAAAGGGCTCTACCCTGAATGCATGCAGGGCACTGGTGCGCGCACCGGTGTCAATCTTGGCCTTTACCCTGGTTATATTGAGGTCGGGAAAACCTATCCACTCACGCCATCCGAGGGGTTTCTTCGTGCTCATGGGGATTCGCTCCAGTCTTGTTTACAGTCAGCTATCACCAGAGGATTTCTCCGGCACCAAGCACATACAGGCGGTCTGCCACCAGTTTCCTGATCTGCCTGGCATCGTTCAGCAAGAGTGCCTCCTCTACCATTGAACAGGCACTCTCAATGCTCATGCGTCGCAGCAACCACTTAATCTTTGGCAGTTGCGCCGCGCTCATGCTCAGGGTGCGGACCCCCAGCCCCAGTAATAGTACTACCGCTATCGGGTCGGACGACATTTCACCACATACGCTAACCGGCAGATCTATGCTGCGGGCTATCTCAATCACGCGCGCTATTTCGTGCAGCACCGCCGGGTGCACGTGATCATAGGAAGCCGCCACTCTGGGGTTGTTCCTGTCAAGTGCAAGCAGGTACTGGCTCAGGTCATTGGAGCCTATGGAGATGAAGTCAAGCTGCTCGCGCCAGGAGCGCAGTTGTGAAATAGCAGACGGGACTTCCACCATGATACCCACTGGCGGCCTGCGCACATGGACTCCCTCCTCTGCCAACTGCTGCATGGCATCGTTTAGCAGAGCGTGAAACTGGAGGATCTCAGAGGTATTGCTCACCATCGGCAGCATGATGCGCAGATTCTCACGTCCCTCAGACGCTCGCAGCATCGCTCGAATCTGGCTCATGAACAGGGAGCTGTTGTCGAGGCAAAAGCGGATACCACGCCAGCCCAGTGCGGGGTTCTCCTCTCGTATGGGAAAATAAGGCAAGGGTTTGTCACCGCCGATATCCAGCACGCGCATGTGGACGGGCTTTGTGCCATAGGCTTCCAGTATCTGCCGGTATACGGCCAGCTGCTCTTCCTCCGATGGAAAGGTATCGCTTACCATGAAGGGAATCTCGGTGCGATACAATCCCAGGCCTTCTGCGCCAGCCTGTAAACCGGGCGAAATGTCTGCCAGCAAACCGCTGTTGGCATAGAGGCAAATATTTGTCCCATCGACAGTTTGTGCAGGCAGGTCCCGCAACCCCTTTAGCTCACCCTTCAGCTGTTGTTCAGCCTTGAGCAATTGTTCGTACTCTGCCAGGACCGAGCCCGTGGGCCGGACAATCACCCGCGCGGTGTTACCGTCCACCACCAGTTCGTCGTTATTGTGGATGCCCCTTATTTCCCCTACCCCCATAACGGCGGGCACACCCAGCGCGTTGGCAAGCACGGCGGTATGTGAAAGGTTGGAGCCCTGGAAGCACACGATACCGGCGAGAAACTCAGTTGGAACCCGAGCAATATCGGAAACACTTACCTGTGTACCTACCAACACAGTCTGGGTGTTGGGGATGTCTTCCGTCCCGGAAGCCCGCAGACCACGCCAGGCGCTATAGAGTTTGTTGCCCAGGTGACGGATGTCTTCATGCCGCGCGCGCAGGTAGGGGTCATCCATCGCGAGAAACACGTCTGCATGTTGCTGAATGACTTTTTTAAGTGCGCCGGGAAGGTGGTGGCCATCGCGTATCAACTGGGCAACACCATTAACCAGTGAAGGATCGGACAGCAGCAGGCGGTACGCGTCAAACACGGCAGCGACCTCCTGTGACAGCAGTTCACTCAGGCCGGCCTGTTCTCGCTTCACGTCTGCCAGTACAGTTTCTACCAGAGACTGCCACTCCACGAGCGTGGCCGCACTATCCTCGCACTTTCCATCAGTGACGGAGTACAAATCGACATTGTCACACAGGGTGACCCTGCCGATACCAATGCCGGGTGCGCCCTTGATGCCCGACAGGATGGGCGTGATGTTCTGGTTAATCTCCTGCCAAATGGAATCGGTCGCAACGACCAGTGCCAATTGGCTGCCCAGTGTCACCAGTACCGCAGATTCTTCAGCCGAAAGCTCGCGCGCTTCCCTGCTCTGGGCGACCAGCACGCCGATAACAACCCCGGACCGGACAATCGGCACACCGAAAAAGCTGCGGTACAGCTCCTCCTGTGTCTCCCTGATGCCGTAGAATGCCGGGTGCCGGGCAGCATCGGCAATATTGATCGGGTGCCTGGACTGCGCAACAAGTCCTACCAGGCCTTTGCCCGCCGGTATCCTGACACCGCCCACGGCGTCAGGATTCAGGCCGTGGCTGGCCAGCAGTGCCATATCGCCTCTTTCGTCGGCCAGGTACAGGCTGCAAACGTCCAGCCCCAGGTACTGCTGAATGGAGTTGACGATAACCGACACCTGCGCCGAGGGTGACTCGGCGTCGGCAGCGGCTTGCACGATACGTGTTAGGTCCAGAATGACTGACATGTTCCCGCTCTTATCCCTGGCAGCCTGCCGGCTGGGCACTCACGACTATATCGTTGGTGGTTGTATGAAATGGTGTCACCGCAACGTCGGCCCGGTTGCGTGTCAGTTTACGCGGGACTATTCCCTTGCGTGTCACCCGCCAAATAACTAGGCTAGGCAGGCAATCTGTCTGCAAAAAACCAAACACACTGTGGTCTACAATTGTTTACTCGGGGAATATAACACATGATCAGGGCGCTATTACTATCTGCTGATGGGCAATACTCCACGGGTGACGAACACATGTTACCGGCCTGGCGAGAGCAGCCGGACAGCGCGCTCTGGCTGGATATCCAGAGCGAGATAACCCCCGAGATACGTGCGCTGTTACAGAGTTTCGATTGCAACGAACTGGCGATCAAGGATGCTGCCCGAACCCGTCATCCGCCAAAGGTCGAGAATTTTGATTCCAACAGTTTCATCCTGTTCCGGGGAATCACTGAACTCGACGACTCCCTTACACATGTGCCCCAGCAGTTGGCCATATGGGTGGGGCGCAACTACCTGATCACTTTGCATCGCGGGGAATCGGTGAGTGTCGAGCAACTCCTGGAACGCGCTGCGCCCGACCACCTGTTGCAGTCACCCGCCGAACTGGCCTTAGCGCTGTTACATTATGCCGGCGGGCGCTATCTGGCGAAGTTGATGGCTGCCGAAGAGCGTATTGGTGAACTGGAAGACCAGCTACTGGGTGAGAATTCCAATGAAGCGTTAAAAGAACTTGTCGCCTACCGCACCCGATTGCGAAAACTGCGTCGTGTTTTCAATTACCACCAGCGCATGGCTGAAACGATTTTGAATGACGGTTGCCCGTCACTCGGCATCGGCGAAGGTGGTTCTTACCATATACGACGCGATCTGTACGACCGCTGTGAACGCCTGTCGAGCCTGTGCACCCTTTATTATGAACTCTGCAGTGACCTGGTCGAGGGCTATATCTCACTCAGCTCACACCAGCTTAACAACACCATGAAAATCCTGACCATCATCACGGCGATATTTGTCCCGATAACGTTTATTGCGGGTCTCTACGGGATGAACTTCGACAATATGCCCGAGCTTCACTATGAATACGGCTACTTCTTTGTGCTGGGAACCATTCTGGTGGTGGCTGTGGCGATGATCGTGCTGTTCAAGAAAATACGCTGGCTCTGACGGGCTGGTCAATCAGAAATTGGCCAGCGCTTGTCACTCGTATAGAACGCAAACCGCTCGTCAATCATGTCGCGCGTCAGGCCGAACTCCGCAAGATCGTATTCGTGTTTGCCGTGCTTGCCCTTCGGGTTTGCGTCTATGTGCGCCTGCATCGCGGCGCGGGATTGCACACTCAGGGGGAGATTGAAGGCCCGGTATACTTTCTCGACCACCGCCATTGGCTGGTCCACAAATTCACGCTGCGAGCAGTCCACGAATAGTTCCGGGGGTAGCGAAGCGCGTTGCGCCAGGCCCTGCTCCAGCGACATCGCATACCATTCCATCACCGCCCTGCCCACCTCCGCCGGGTCCAGGTGGCTGGTATCGCCCATATACATACCCATCACGACCTTATTCATGCTATTGATGCTGGGCACGACAAGAAGCGGATCGCGGTGGCACCAGACGAAGCGTGCGTCGGGAAATACCTTGAGGATGGCATCGATTCCCCACATGTGCGCCGGGGCTTTCAGCATCCATTGCTTTCCGGGGTTGCGCCAGTTCAGCATTTGCATCTGCCGCTTTTGATAGGCGTACATTGGCTCGAGATCGCGTTGCAGGAGCCAGCTGCGATACGGCTCCAGCATGATTTCAAAGCCCAGCTGCACACCATCAAACGCATAGGCGTGTAACAGGACACACTCTTCAGGCGTGTCGGCATCGATATAGTGAATCTTGGCAAATTCCGAATTGCGGGTCTGCTCCAGCGCCTTGACCAGATACGGATAGCGCGGATCCTCCTGCCCCGGTTGACTGTCGGGCCACGGGTCGGGGAACTGTACCTCCCACTGCAGCAAGCCGCGATTGTCCGGCGCGGCTACCAGCAGGTTAAGCAGGGCTGAGGTGCCGGAGCGCGGCAAGCCTGTCACAAAAACAGGTGCCTTGATGTCCTGCTCGGCGATTTCAGGAATAGTCTTGAACGCGTTTTCGCACTTCAGGCGGGTGGCAAGCTGCATCACCACCCTGTCGCGACAGCGTTTGCGCCCCTCCGGATCCACAACATTGCGATCGTAGGTTTCCAGCAATACCTCCAGGCCCTCGCGGAACGGCAATTCGCCGAAATCGTCGAAACCTGTCTGGCCCTTTGCCTCGGCGATCAACTCATCGGCGTCATAACTCACGGTCTGCCCGGTCATTTCAGCTCCGCCAGTTTAGCCACGCGGGTCTTGAGTTCGGGATGATGTTTGGCACCAATCCAGCGCCAGCACATCGTACCGATATTGTGCCCGGCTGTTTCGATCCAGTTGGGCACGCCGGGATCGGTGTGCGATACCACTACCCGCACACTGCCGTCAGGGTTGTAGTGAGCCGTGTGCTTGTTCACGTGGATCTTGTGGTGGCGATAGTCCAGTGACTCCATCCACCAGTTGTCCAGCTGGAAATTCCAGGTCTGGCATTCGGGAATCTCTGGCGCATCAATGATAAAGACTTCATCGTCAGCGAGTTGCCAGGCGCTGTGGAAATAGAAGATATTGGGGTCGCCGCCGATTAACTGGCAGTAGGCCTGGTCCGCCGGAGGCAATTCGTTGAGCGTGGGCAGGAAGCTCTCCGACCAGTTCTCGAAAAGCGTTGACGAGCCCTTAACAAAACCAATCGCACCCTGTAGGCCGCGATCGAGTTTGCTGGCGTCAAACGCTTCCGGGCGATCATTTTCAGCGCCGATCCGTTCGATCTTCAATTCCGCCGCCTTCTCATTAATCCGATCCTGAAAAGTCTGGCGCACGGTAATTGAATTAGTCTCCGCGCCCATCGGCAGCCAGTTGCCCGGTTGTTTATTGCGGCTGATGACGATTTCCAGTTCCCCGTTGGGACCGAGTTCCATCTCCCGCGCATCGATGTGACCGGTGACTTCCATGGTGCCACCCGAGGCATACTTGTTGATGATGGTGCTGAAGCCGAGGTAATTTACGGTGCCGCGGCTGCCGCTTATGCGGTAGTCGTACTTCGGGCTCAGGGGGGCACTCTCATACCGGTTGTCGGGATTGTCTGCGCCCAGTTTGATGGTTTCGTGGGCGCCACAGCGCAGCTGCGGGAACAGCGGATCGCGAAACTCCAGGAAGCTTTCCAAACCGCCGCGCAGCAGGCGCGTCAGGTAGCGGTAGCCCTCGGCCTGGTTAAACGCATCCTGCGGGGCCGCCGGGCTGCGGATGATTTTTCCCGCCTCTTTCAGTGCATCACAAAACTCATCCCAGGTGGTTCCGTCAAGCACTCTCTTTTCGGCATCTGTTGTAGACATAAGCGATCTCTTTGGGGGTATGGAAAATCATTGCAGCGACAGTGATACCAAACGCTCTGCCGCGAAGCAAGCGCAACACCCTATGGTGCGTCTGGGGTCTTGCAGGAGTCTATGACGTTGAACCAGTGAGGCTACTCGTTACAACACGCCCTGCGCAATCTGCTTCGCGGCGTAATCACACGCCCTTGCGGTAAAGGCCATGTAGGTCAGCGACGGATTGACACAGGACGCGGACGTCATGAAGGAGCCATCGGTGATAAACAGATTCGGCACATCGTGGGACTGGTTATGTGCGTTCAATACGGATTGAGCCGGGTCGGCCCCCATGCGGGCTGTGCCCATCTCGTGTATACCCTCGCCGGGCATGGACATGTCATCGTTACCCAGCAATGAGAAGACAGCACCTGCTGCTTTCAGGAGACGGTCTGCCTGTATCTTGGCATCACGCCGCAAGTTGACTTCGTTTTCGCTCCACTCGAAATCAAATACCACCTGGGGTATGCCGTAGCGGTCTACCTTGTCCTTGCTCAGGTACATACGGTTTGATTCGCGCGGCAGGCATTCGGTGAAACCTGCAAGTGCAAATATCCAGGGGCCGGGCTTGCGCAGGGAATCCTTTAACGAGGCACCAAAGCCTTTGGCGTTCATCCCTGTCTGCCAGTCCACGCGGAGTGTGGCCGTCTGGTAACCGTAGCCGCGTACGAAATCGGCATCATCATCCTGGCCGTTGAGGTTCCTGAACCGTGGTATATAAAGCCCTGTTGGTCGATTGCCATGGTAATAGCTGTCCATATTATCGAGGAAAACGCCCGCGCCGCTGAGGCCCAGTGTGTGATCCATCAGGTAGTGTCCCAGCACGCCACTGCTGTTGGCCAGGCCATTGGGGAAGGCCTCACTGGCAGAGTTCATCAATATCTGTGTGCTGCCAACCGTAGAGGCGCAGAGGAAAAATATCCTGGCACTGAATGTCAGACGCTCTTTGGAGATTGCATCAATCACGTGCACACGGGAAATCTTGCCCGACTCCTCGTCGTACTCCAGGCGCTCTACAACGGAATTGGCGCGCAGGGTGAGATTGCCGGTGGCCCGCGCCGCCGGCAAGGTCGAGCTCTGTGAGCTGAAGTAACTCCCGGTGGAGCAGCCCCGGGCGCAGGGCCCACAGTAGTGGCAGGCGCTGCGACCTGGCAGATCCTCGGTGAGGATTGCCACGCGGGCGCTGGTGAGCGTGACATCCGGCGCCTTCTTTTTCAGGCGCTCATGTATTGTCTCCTCCAGCGCAAACCACGGCATCGGCTTCTGGAATTCACTGTCAGGCAGCTGTGGCAATCCTTCCGCCTTGCCGTTGATACCGACAAATTTTTCGACATGGCTGTACCAGGGTGCGATGTCCTTATACTCCACCGGCCAGGGGATGCCGTGGCCGTCGGTGGCATTGGCCTTGAAATCCATTTCGCTGAAGCGGTAGGTCTGCCGCCCCCAGATCAGGGAGCGACCGCCAACCACATCCGCGCGCGCCCACATGAAGGGCTTGCCTTCATCCATCGCATAGGGATTTTCCCTGTCGTTGTTCCAGAACTGCCGGGTTCCCTCATTAAAGGAGTGCGTGACCTTGCTCTGAACCGGGTAATCTTCGGCGTAGAGCTCGCGGGGTTTTTTCCCCTGGTACGGAAACTTCCAGTTGGGGGCGTGTTCGCCCAGGTAACCACTGCCCGCTTCCAGCGGCTTGCCGCGTTCCAGCACGAGCACCTTCAAGCCCTTTTCCGTCAGTTCCTTGGCAGCCCAGCCACCGGAGATACCTGATCCAACCACGATGGCATCGAAATCATACTGTTTGGATTCAATCATTGTCAGTTACCAGCGTATTAGAGGGGAGATGACCAGGTGCTTTCGTTGCGGCCCAGCGGTATATCGCCGTTGAAATACATCGGCATCGGGTCGTAGCGCAATACCTGTGAAGCGCCCTCCTCTGAGGTAAAGAACCCCCAGACGGTGAGTTCCTTGAACTGGCAGATAAAGGGGGCTTCGCTGATAAACTCACGAAGGGTATTGCCGAATTCATACCACTCGGAGTCCGAGGCGTCGTCTTCCAGCGCCTCCATAATCTCCAGTTGCTGCGCCGGTGCCAACTGGTCGAACGAAAGCCCATACTCCTTCGGAATGCGGGTCTCGATGTCCTGCAGTCCCGCAGTGAATATTGCGCTCTCGACGTCATTCAACCAATAGGCGGCCATCAGTTCGATGTACCGGGGAACGCCCGCGTCGATGGCGCCGGGTGTATCGGTGCGAGGGATGATCACCTCGGTCATCGCCGCGACTATCTTGCGTTGTGCGGGGGTGAAATAGTCAACAGCCGTCGTATTGTAATTGGGCGCAGAGGCCAGGTAGGTCGTCTGCTCTGCACTGAGGGTAAAACCCAACTGACTGGCGCTGGCGCCCGAGATCAGGATAGCTGCACATTGCAGGAACTCGCGTCGATTCATAATGGCCTCTCAGCTTCTGCGAAACAGTTTGAAAAATGACGGGATAATGAGGATGGCAGCTGCTACAGACAGGCAGACCAACAACCGATGCTCGTAAACACCCAGGTAATACCCGGCCGCTTTAAACCCGGAATAACCCCAGTAAATCGCGTCGACCCCGGTCAGGTGGTATAACTCATAGAACATTTCTGCGGTCACTGGCAGCAGGAAATACAGATAAAGTGCCAACAGGATGGCAATGACCCACTGGCGTTTTGATATTTGCATTAGAGCGTCCTCACCATCATTTTATGATCACAGCGGGTTCTTTGTGTAAATGGCTCAAATTCGCGCACGAATAAATTCGATGCCCGAGCGATACACTTCTTCCGGCGACTCAAACGCATTGCGCCAGACATTGGCAGCGGCAGCGAGGTTCGGATCCACTGTGCCGAAGGACTCGATGACCAACCAGCCCGCGTAATCGATTTCATGCAATGCGGCGAAATTCGCGTCCCAGTCGACCTGCCCGGTACCCAGGGTGCCGCGATGGCTCTCGCTCAGGTGTACGTGGTTTATTACCCCTTTAATGTGTTTCAAGGCTCCGCGCGGATCGGGATCTTCAATGTTCGCGTGGTGCGTATCATAGTGCACCCCAACGTTGTCCAGGCCCACCTGCTCTACCATGCGTCGGCATTCGGCTGAAGTATTGATCAGGAATACCTCAAAACGGTTGAGGAACTCCAGACCCAGTTGCACATCGGCCTGTCTGGCGTACTCACCGCAGATTCGCAGGTATTCCGCTGACCAGTTCCACTCCTGTTCAGTCGGGCCACTGCCGGTGAAGTACTTATGGGCCTGGTAAATTCCTCCTACCAGCATGTTAGCGCCGATCAGCCGGGTGTCATCTATTCCCTTCTTCAGGTTGTCGATAGCGGCAGCCCGTACTTTTGAGTCTGTCGAAACCGGATTGACGTCCTCCCCGACAAAGGCGACGGCGGTGCGCTCCAGTCCAAGATCGTCACAGGCGGAGGCCATACTCTTGAGTTCTGCAGTGGACTGGCCCACCACCGGAATTTCGACGCCATCGTAGCCCGCTGCAGCGATACCTTCGAATACAGGTATGTGCCTGGGGCCGATTTCAATACCCCACAACAGCATGTTCATGCCAATTTTCACATTCATCGGAGCACTCCTGTCAGTGCTGGTGGGTGCTGCCCACCGCGCCCATGGTTTCGATCTGGTGTCCCCCATTTTTACGATCGTACAGCCAGATCAACCCGAAGACGGGGAGTAACAGCAGGGGTACAAAAGCTACGGACTGGAAGGATTCCACAGACGCATACCGCACGGCTTCCTGCATCGCATCCGGCGATAGCGTCGCCAGCTTGTCGACCCCTCCCGCTGCCTCAGCCTTGGCTGCATCAAAGATGGCGCCCATCTTCGGCAGCACAAACTGAATCGACATGCCGCCGGCAAAACCCATCAGGCCCATGGCCATCGCGCCGCCGCGGGGGAAACGTTCAGCGACTATCGCCAGCATGGTCGGCCACAGATAACACACCCCGATACCCCAAACAGTCGCGGCGGCGAAGGCCAGTACCGGCGAATTGGCGAGGGAGAGCAGATAGAGTCCGATGCCGGCGAACAGGCAACTGACGAACATCAGCCCAATGGACGATATACGAGCGACGATGGGGCCTGCAAAGTGCCGCATCACAAACATCAACGCGCTGACGTAGACCAGTAGCAGGATGCCCTGCATACCCACAATATTCGACAATGCCATATTGACCCATTGCCCCGGTGCAAGCTCAGCGGCGGCGGTCAGGAACATGCACACCCAGAACACCCAGAACAGGGGGCGCTTCAATAACTCGGCAAACATTTCTCCATAACCCACACCTGCCGCAACGCGCTCGGTTACCGGGAATGTGGAGGTGGCAACCATCCACGCCAGTGCCAAAGCTGGCACCATCAGTACCAGCATATTCAGTTCCCACGGCAGGCTCAGACTGGTGATTGATACTCCCAGCAACCCGCCCACGACGATACCTGCCGGCCACCATGCGTGCAGGATATTAAGGCGGTGCGCCTTCTCCTCCGGGTACAGTGCGGCCACCATGGGATTGGAGGCCGCCTCAACAGCGCCCCAGCCCAGCCCCGTCAGCAGCAGGCTGACCAGAACGACGGTTTGAACCGTGCCGTCCACTGGCATCGTCGTTGCGAGCAGCAGTCCGGCTGCCCCGGCGATATAGCCCAGTGCGGAGAGCAACAACATGCGCTTCATACCGATCAGGTCCACCAGCGCGCTGCCGAATAGCAGGGTCAGCGCAAAGCCGGTGAAAGTAGCCCCGATGGCCTCGCCGACCAGAGCGGCGGAATTGGCGAGGTCGATCTGGTTGTAGATATCGTCCTGCAGGTTGGGGGCGATATTTGCCCGCACAGCGAACCCCAGCCCAATCATGAAAATAGACAGATTGCCGACGTGGTATAGGCGTTTACGATCCAGCGCTTGCCCGGTCATACACTAACTCCCCTGTTTATTGCGTTATTGTTAAGTTGTCGTTGTTCAGTCCAGGCCAAGAATACGGCGGTTGCTCGCTTCATCCGAGCTTCCGCCTGCGAAATCGTCGAATGCCCGCTCAGTGGTGCGGATGATGTGGCGATTGATGAAATCCACCCCTTCCCGCGCACCGTCTTCGGGGTGTTTCAGGCAGCACTCCCATTCCAGCACCGCCCAGCCCTCGAAACCGTAGCGCGCGAACTGGCTGAAGATACGGCTGAAATCCACCTGGCCATCCCCGAGCGAGCGAAAACGCCCGGCCCGGTCAGTCCATCCCTGGTAGCCGCCGTACACCCCGCTGCGGCCATTGGGATTGAACTCCGCATCTTTCACATGAAACATCTTGATGCGCTCGTGGTAGAAGTCAATAAATTGGATGTAATCCAGTTGCTGTAGTACAAAATGACTGGGGTCATACAGGATGTTGCAGCGCGCGTGATTACCTGTGGCCTCAAGGAAGCGCTCGAACGTCACGCCGTCATGGAGATCCTCTCCGGGATGGATTTCATAGCACAGGTCCACTCCGGCGTCGTCGAATGCATTGAGAATGGGCAGCCAGCGATCGGCCAGTTCACGAAAACCGGTCTCGACCAACCCGTCAGGCCGCGCCGGCCAAGGATAGAAAGTGTGCCACAACAGCGCGCCGGAAAAAGTCGCGTGCGCGTTGAGGCCGAGGTTCTGGCTTGCGCGCGCTGCGAGCAATAGTTGCTGCACAGCCCACTCCTGCCGTGCTTTCGGGTTGCCGTGCACGGCTGCGGGCGCGAAGCCGTCAAACTGCTCATCGTAAGCCGGGTGAACGGCCACCAACTGCCCCTGCAGGTGCGTCGATAATTCAGTAATCGCTATGCCATTGTTGGCGCAGATGCCCTGTATCTCATCGCAGTAATCCTTACTCTCGGCCGCTTTTTCAAGGTCTATCAGGCCCGCCTCCCAGGTCGGAATCTGCACGCCCTTGTACCCCAGTTCACCGGCCCAACGGGTGATACTGTCGAGTTTATTAAAAGGGGCCTCGTGGCCCGCGAACTGCGCGAGGAAAATGGCCGGGCCTTTCATTCGGGACATGCTTATTACCTCTCAGGTATTACTATTATCGAAGATTCAATACTGCTTGAATTGATGCCACTTTATATCGCTGGCACTGGCGGCAACAGCAAGCTCAATAAACGTCATGCCACGAATCGCTGCGTCGATCCCCGGGCAGTCATTCGCGCGTTCATCGGGCGCCTGGCTTGTCTCATGGGCGCGGACCTGTCCGGCGAACGCCAGGTAGATATTGGCGAAGGCTTCCAGATAGCCCTCGGGATGCCCCATCGGGGTGCGGGTATTGGCTGCAGCCTGCGATCCCAGATACGAGCCCCCAGTGCGCAACATCTCGGTGGGGCGATCTGCCCATTTCAGCCACAGCGTATTGGGCTCCTGTTGCCGCCACTCGAGTCCGCCTTTTTCACCGTACACGCGGATAGAAATGGCATTTTCTTCCCCTACACACACCTGGCTGGCGTGCAGGACACCGCGCGCGCCGTTGTCAAAACGCAGCAGGACAGCGCCGTCATCATCCAGCGTTCTGCCGGGTACAAACGCGGTGAGGTCGGAACAAATCTCTGAAATAGACACGCCGCTGACATACTCCGCGAGATTAGCGGCGTGTACACCGATGTCACCCATGCAACTGCTGATCCCCGCCTGGGCCGGGTCCAGTCGCCATGCGGCCTGCTTGTTGTCCGTGTCTTCTTCCCTTGTGGCCAGCCAGCCCTGTGGGTATTCGACGACGACCTTGCGAATTTCGCCCAGTTCACCGGCAGCGACCCTCGCCCGGGCCTCCTTGACCAGCGGGTAACCTGTGTAGGTGTGTGTCAAACCGTAAAGAAACCCCGTTTCTGCAACCACATCCCTCAGTTTGATGGCCTCGTCGAGATTGAGTGTGGCCGGTTTGTCGGACAGGACATGAAAACCTCCCCGCAATGCAGCCTCGGCGACTGGAAAGTGTTGGTGGTTGGGCGTGACGATCGCGACAAACTGCATGCGTTGCGCAGCGGGGAGTGCTGCCTCCGCTGCCATCATCTCATGGTAATCGTCGTACACTCTCTCGGGTGGCAGGTAAAGCGCAGCGCCAGAGCGTTGCGAACGGGCAGCATCGCTACTGAACGCGCCACATACCAGTTCGATTTCGCCATCCAGTGCCGCAGCCATGCGATGAACGGCGCCAATAAATGCACCCTCTCCCCCGCCGACCATACCCATTCTTATTTTTGTCATTGCTTTCCTCTTCGACGCCAAGTGCCAGGCAGCGCTTACGCTCCGCTTAACGACCGGTTGCACAAGCACACGGCTTCTGGCACAGGGATTATGCTTATTGTATGTCTCTGCCTGGATGACTTACGGGCAACGCACCGCAAGGAATGTACAGGCGACCAGCGAGGAATATTCCTCCCAATGCGATGGGAAGTCTTGCACATATTCCTCTATAATTTGTATATTTTCGGCTGGAGCGCTAGGAATTGACAAAGTTGGTATACCCCTCGCTGGATGGCGCAGAGCAGCATTTCGCGATGCTGGACCTGATTCCCGACACGCATGCGTGGATCAAGGATTTACACGGTTGCTTCGTTTACGGCAACCGGCTGTTCTATGAACGCTTCGGTTTCTCCTCGCTGCGCGGGCTTCTGGGCAAAACAGACTACGATCTCGCGCCCGCGTCGATGGCAGAAAAGTATTGCAGTGATGATGCGCAGGTTCTCAAAGGCGGCGTGGTGAATGACCGGTTGGAGATGATTCCGGCAGAGGCGCAATCGGGCGACTGGTTCCTTACGTCCAAGTGGCCGATCTACAATTTGGAAGGACACATCATCGGCAGTTTCGGCATCAGTCGCCATCTCAATAAAACGGAGGGTACTGCGGTCCCGTTTCATGAATTGCGCGCTCCCATTGATTACATCTACGAGCACTTTGCCAGCAACATCTCCGTCGAATCGTTGGCGCGCGCCTGTAATATCTCGGTCAGTGCGCTGGAACGGCGGTTCAGGAAACACCTGAAAAAGACCCCGCATCAATACATAAACGATATCCGCCTGGAGAACGCGCGGCAGGTATTGAGGGAGACCGACAAACCCATCGGCACGATTGCACTGGAATCAGGGTTCGCTGACCACAGTCATTTTACGCGCGCGTTCTCACGGAAATATGGTATCGCGCCGAGCAGGGACCGGCGCGAGGGTGGGAGTGCTCAGCCGGGATAGGCCTGTTCAAACGCAGCGATAAAATCCTGCAGGCGGTCCAGCGGCAAATCGTTGATCCCTGCGGCTCCTGCTCGACCGCCGCCTGTCGGGAATTGCATGCAGAGATCCGCCGCACCCTGCTTGTTGTCCATCGGCGCGCGAACACTGATCAGGTAATTACCCTTGGCGTTGAGCGTCAGCACCGCATGTGCGCGACTCGGGTTGTTGGTCGCAAGGTCGTTGCTGTAAACACCGCTGACCCGGCGCGCCCAGGCTTCATCGGGCAGCAGAAAAACCGCCGAACCAGGTGTGGCCTGCAGTGGCTGCAATGCCTCTGCGCTGGCCATGTCTTCGCGATAACCCGTGCTGAGCTTTTCGAAGTCCGGTGAGTTGGATACAAAATCCAGCGGGCCTTCCGCTGCATACAGGCGCAGGTAGAGCTCTTTGGGGTCGAAGTGCAGATCCTCAATAGCCGGCCCGTAGCCATTGTAATTGATGTAGGTGCCGAGGTTTTCCAGCGACGCCAGGTCCTGCGGCGTGATATCCAGGCCCTTTGCCAGCGTGCGCGCGGTAGTGTGGAGGTTGTCCCCAAAAGCACCCGTTACTGCCCAGTCGAGATGTCTGCCATTCAGGTGCCCGTTGACCAGCGCGGCTGTACACACATCCGGGGATTCGTTAATGATGGCCATCAGGTTCGCGTGCTCGGGAATATCACCGGGAAAATGATGGTCCACGTAAAACACCGAAGCTCCCTGCCCAAGGACCTTGTCCAGTGCCGCACGGTTCTTGTCCATGGAGACATCCAGCACCGTGATCAGGTCACCTGCCCCCGCCTCTACTTTGCTCAGCAGGTTGATATCCCGTTTGACGCCGGTCACAAGCGTCGCCTCGCGCGGCTCTGCCTTGCGTAATTGAAGCAGAGCGCAGATGCCATCCGCATCTCCGTTGAAGAGGTCGTAATTCATAGTGTCACCAAAAGAAGGGGCGCCAGGCATTGCCGCCTGGCGCCGGGTTGGATTTAGTTGTCCAGTGTCTGGTAGTAATCGGACAGGATTTTTGCGACTTCAGGACGGGAGAATTCCGGCGGCGGCGCAATACCCTTGCCCAGCATTTCTCGCACTGCAGTACCTGACAGCAAGACGAAATCGTCCTTGGTGTGATCAGGCACATCGCGCATCATCACCACCTTGTTCAGTTTCTTGCTGTACGCGGTGTGGTCGGCACCGAAGATCTGCAGTTCCAACGCTCCTTTGGGCACCTCTTCGTCGAAAATGGTCTGGGCGTCGAAGCCGCCGTAGTAGTCGCCTACACCGGCGTGATCGCGTCCGACAATAAGATGCGTGCAGCCGCAGTTCTGTCGAAATACCGCGTGCAGGACAGCTTCGCGCGGGCCGGCGTACAACATGTCAAAACCGTAGCCGGTCACCATGACGGTGTTCGGGGGGAAATAGAGTTCCACCATTTTGCGGATGGATGCGTCGCGCACATCGGCCGGTATGTCGCCCGGCTTCAGCTTGCCGAGCAGCATGTGAATCAGCACACCGTCCGCGTCCAACTGCTCCATGGCCATGCGACACAACTCCTCGTGGGCGCGGTGCATGGGGTTGCGGGTCTGGAACGCCACGACCTTCTCCCAGCCGTGCTCGGCGATCTCGTTGCGAATTTCAACGGCAGTGCGGAACGTGTCGGGGAAATCGGTCTGGAAGTAGGAAAAGTTCAATACCTGGATAGGGCCGGATACCATGGTGCGACCAAGGCTGTTAAATGTCGCAACGCCCGGGTGCTCGGGATCCGTGGTGCGGAAGATTTTCTCCGACATGAATGCTATCTGGTCTTCACTGACGTCCTCGACGGCGTCTACGTCCATCACAGCCAGCACCGGATGCCCCTTCACATTGGGGTCTCGCAGCGCGATACGGCTGCCAGCCTTTACGCCCGTTTCCGAGGTGATGTTTACGATGGGTACCGGGAAAAACAGGCCGTCGACGGTGTGCATCTTGTCGGCGACGCTGAGCGAGTCAGCGAGGTTCATATAGCCTGTCAGCGGATTGAAATAGCCGCCGCCCAGCATAACGGCATTCGCTGCCGCCGCAGAGTTCAGCAGCAGAGAGGGCAGCTTTTCCGCTTCAGCCTGCAACGCTTCGCGCTTTGCGCTGTCGTACACAAACAGCGGATTGAGCTCATTGGAGCCGTGTGGCTTGATCATCGTGTTCTCCTGTTTACTTGCTGATGATGCCGCGCTCACGCAGCGTGTTGAGAATTATTTCAACTTCTTCCTGCAGACTCTGCTTATCTGAATGCAGGTGAATCTCAGGCTTGGACGGTGCTTCGTAAGGGTCGTCGATTCCGGTGAAATTCTTG
This sequence comes from Halioglobus sp., assembly GCA_020443325.1. GTDB lineage: Bacteria > Pseudomonadota > Gammaproteobacteria > Pseudomonadales > Halieaceae > Marimicrobium. The sequence goes on along the minus strand of JAGRIK010000238.1, from coordinate 5,475 downwards.
ATCTCACCGGCGCGAGCCTTCTTGTAAAGTCCCTTTGGATCGCGACCCTCCGCTGCCTCCAGTGAGCAATCCACGAACACCTCGATAAAGTCCATTCCGGCTTCTTCATGCAGTGCGCGCACCTGGTCGCGATCAGCCTTGTAGGGGCTGATGAAACTGCTCAGGGCGACGACGCCGCTGTCGACAAACAGTTTGGCCACCTCGCCGATGCGGCGGATATTTTCGGTGCGATCTTCAGCTGAAAACCCCAGGTTCTTGTTGATGCCCATGCGCACGTTGTCGCCGTCCAGTCGATAGGACAGCACGCCCATTTCATTGAGGGTGCCTTCGAGTTCTACCGCCACTGTGCTCTTGCCGCTGCCGGAGAGACCGGTGAACCACAGCGTGGCTCCCTTGTGGCCCAGCAATTTGCTGCGGTGTTCGCGCGTGATGTCGCCTTCATGCCAGTGTACGTTGGTCGCTTTTTGTTCTGCCATTGTTGGAACTCTCCGTCAGTGGGTTGGTGCGGGTAATTCGGTGCAGGACAGGGCCTGCAGATTTGTTCGGCGCGTAAGAGTAATGCCATATCCTCCACATGTAAAACAGGATATTATGGATCATTCTACCGGTTTTACCGATAGCTCGCTTTGGCGGCGCACGGTTGGTCAGGAAGCCTATGAGATTCACGATACGACAGTTGCAGATCTTTCTCGAGGTGGCGAAGCACCAGAACATTTCCAAGGCGGCCCAGAGACTGCATATGTCACAATCTGCAGCGAGCGAGGCACTGCTGAACCTTGAACACACCTACGAAGTGGCCTTGTTCGACAGGGTGAGTAATAAGCTGGCGCTCAATGCGATAGGACAGACCTTGCGCAAGGAAGCCGAGAGCCTGCTCGCCCACTGCGCCAGCTTCGAACAGACACTCCTTGACCATACCGAAGTCGGCCACCTGAAAGTGGGGGCAAGCTTCACGATAGGCAATCACCTCGCCACGCGCTACCTGGCGGGCTATCTCGCAAATTACCCCGACGCCGATGTTCAACTTGATATCGCCAATACACCCGATGTGGTGGCGCGTGTGCTTAATTTCGATGTCGATATCGGGATGATCGAAGGCGAGGTGTACCACCGCGAACTGGAGTTGATTCCCTGGCGCGACGATGAACTGATCGTCTTCTGCGCGGCAGATCATCCGCTGGCAGGCAAGAAGTCGCTGACCAACAAGGATATCAGGGAGGCGTCGTGGATTTTGCGGGAACCCGATTCCGGGGCTCGGCAAACCTTCGACCGCGCCCTCGCCGGCCTACTGCCCGACATCAACATCTACCTGGAGCTGAAACACAATGAGGCAATCAAAAACGCTGTGGAGTCAGGGCTGGGCATTGGCTGCCTGTCACAAATCGTACTGCAGAAAAATTTCGCCAACGGCGATCTCGTACCGCTGAACCTGCCGCGCCGGAAGATGCGACGCACCTTTTACTTTGCGCTGCCCAGAGACAGGTTTCGGCTGGAATCCGTCGAGTTCTGGATGCGCACCTGCCGCGAAATGGACAGCTAACCGGAATGGCTTATGGTAGCCGGTCGATGGTAGATAGGCGGCAAATTGAATCCTATAGGGTTGGGACTGTGCGAGGCAGGAAGCCGAGCTCAAGCCCCCATGGACGGGTTCACGGCGGGTCCCAACCCTATAGGATTCGATTTGCTGCCGACCTGGCAGCATACGTAAAAACCGTTCACGACCTAGTAGTTCTTGCCACCCTGCGCGCGCTGCCAGATCTTCAGGAAGCTCCGCTCCAGCGCCCCTTCGGCAGCCAACCCCAGCTTTTCTTGCCAGTTCTTCTTATGCACAAAACGCACGTCAAAGACATCCCAATCCTTTAAACGAGCCTGGATGAGCGCATCGCTCGTCTGCAGTTCGTCGACCAGGCCTTCCTGCAAGGCATTCTGGCCATACCAGACCTCCCCCGTCGCCACCTTGGCGATATCCAGCGAGGGGCGATTGGCGCTGACAAAGCTCTTGAACAGTGTGTGGGTCTCCTCCAGCTCTTCCAGGAATTTCTCCCTGCCCTTGTCCGTGTTTTCGCCAAACATGGTAAGCGTGCGCTTGTACTCGCCCGCCGTGAGCAATTCAAAATCGATGTCATTCTTCTGGAGCAGGCGATGGAAATTGGGTAACTGGGCGAGCACGCCGATAGAGCCAAGTACGGCAAAGGGAGCGGCCACGATGCGGTCCGCCACGCAGGCCATCATATAGCCGCCGCTGGCAGCGACCTTGTCGACAGCAACGGTCAGGGGAACTCCGGCAGCCTTGATGCGTTGCAGTTGGCTGGAGGCCAGTCCATAGCTGTGCACGAGTCCACCCGGACTCTCCAGGTTGACCAGCACTTCATCGCCGGCGGATATCTGGGGCAGAATGGCCGAAATCTCCTCGCGCAGGTTGTCGGTGGCGCTGGCGCGCATGTCGCCGTCGAAGTTCATCACATACAGACGCTTACGACGGTCCTTTACAGTGGTATCTTCGCCCTTCTTGAGGCTTTTTTTGGTGGCTTTGGCCTTGGCCTTCTCCTCCTTCTTCTCGGCCTTTCTTCGCATCTTCAGTACATCGGCATCCTCGACGACATCGCAGACAGTCTCGTTAATATGCCGGTATTTCTCATTGAGATCGCGAATCTCGATGTGTCCCTCGTGCTGGTCGGCACGCTGGCGGTGCCCAATGGATACCAGGCTCGCGACAAGAATCAGGATAGCGGCCACAAGGGTGATTGCCTGGGCCAGGAACAGCCCATATTCGTAGATAAATTCCAAAGGTTTACTCCAGGGTGTCTAGTTCAAGGTTTCAATATAGTGCTGAATCAGCTGTCCGGAAATCGAGGACGCCGGGGGGATCATCGGTAGCTCGCTGTAATGGAACCAGCGGGCATCGGCAATTTCCGAGGGCTCGCATACGATCTCGCCGCCCGCGTAATCCGCAAAAAACCCCAGCATGAGCTGGTTTGGAAAGGGCCATGATTGCGACTGGAAATACCGCAGGTTGGTGACTTCCACGCCCACCTCCTCGCGCACCTCTCGCTGCAGGGTCTCCTCGGCCGTCTCGCCCGCTTCAATAAACCCGGCGAGAGTACTGTACATCGGCTGCGGGAAATTAGCGTTGCGCGCCAGCAGGAGTTCCTCTCCGCGGGTCACCAACACGATTACACAGGGGGCTATTCGCGGGTAATTGATCATCCGGCAGGGATCACAGCGCATGGCCCGCTCCTGGTGATCCACGGTCATCTTGTTGCCGCAGCGACCGCAGTACCGGTGATCGCGCTCCCAGTCCAGCAGCTGTGAGGCTCTTCCTGCCAGTGCGAACAGTTGTTCATCGACCCGGCCGAGAATATGGTAAAGACTGCCCTTCTGGTATTGCAGGGGGTCCGGCTGGTCTACTGTATCTATTTCCAGGACATAGCAGGGCTGGTCACCCCAGTAGCCGAGGAACTGGCGCCTGATTTCAGTCCAGCCCGTGCCCTGCAGTTGCTCACGGGCGATCAGGCATCCGGTTCTTGAGCGCATATCGCTGAGTAATTGCCCGCCCTGGAACACGATATGCAGCTCAAAATCGCTGGATTCGGGCGGCGTGTTATCGGGTCGAAACATCTGACCTCCATAGGGATACAGTAAAAAGACCGGCTATAGTATGACTGCATGCCCACAGGAGCAAGGTTGAACGAGGTGCCAGCGCTTTTCCCCGGGTTTTGGCAACGCATGAAGAATGCCGTAGAATGCGCGCCCCAACCCACGGATAGCCTCTATGACCAAGCGATTGCCACCTGCACTGTGGAAGAATTTCCTCGGCCCCGCACCAGAATGGTACAAGCGGACGCTGATCGCGTTTCTGGTCATCAACCCGGTGCTGCTGTGGACACTGGGCAGCTTTGTGACTGGCTGGGTGCTGATCGCGGAATTTATCTTTACGCTGGCTCTGGCATTGCGCTGCTATCCGCTGCAGCCCGGTGGCCTGCTGGCGATTGAGGCGGTACTGCTCGGGATGACCTCGCCAGAGATGGTTTATCATGAAACCCTCGCCAATTTTGAAGTGATTCTGCTGCTGATGTTTATGGTGGCCGGCATCTACTTTATGAAAGAGCTATTGTTGTTCGTCTTCACACGAATTCTCCTGAACGTCCGCTCCAAGGTAGCGCTTTCCCTGTTATTTTCCCTGGTTGCCGCATTCCTGTCCGCGTTTCTGGACGCGCTGACCGTCACCGCCGTATTAATCAGCGTCGGCGTAGGATTTTTCTCGGTGTACCACAAGGTGGCGTCGGGCCAGAAGCTCAACGAGGATGTGTACGACAATTCCTCGGATGAGACCGTCGGTGAACTGCACCGCCAGGATCTGGAGCAGTTTCGGGCGTTCCTGCGCAGTCTGCTGATGCACGGCGCTGTGGGCACCGCGCTGGGTGGCGTGTGTACCATGGTCGGTGAGCCCCAGAATCTGCTGATCTCCACGGTGGCCGGGTGGGACTTCCTCCAGTTCGCGACGATGATGGCGCCTGTCAGCGCTCCGGTACTGGTAGCGGGTTTGCTGACGTGCGCCGTCCTCGAGATGACCGGTGCCTTCGGCTATGGGGCCAAACTGTCAGAGAACGTACGCCTTGTCCTCATGGAATACCAGGCCAGCGAAGAAACCAAGCGCACCGCCCGCAGTAATGCCCGCTTGCTGGTGCAGGCGCTCGTGGCTGTGCTCCTGGTCGCGGGGTTAGCGATGCATTGGGCGGCGGTCGGCCTGATCGGCCTGATGGTTATCGTCCTGTTGACCTCATTCAACGGCATTATCGATGAGCACCAACTCGGAAAAGCCTTCGAGGAAGCGCTGCCGTTCACCGCGCTGCTGGTGGTATTTTTCGCCATTGTCGCGGTCATACACGACCAGCACCTGTTTACACCGGTGATCGACAGTGTGCTGCACATGAATTCGGACATACGGCCTTCGATGTTCTTCCTGGCCAACGGCGTCTTATCGATGATCAGCGATAATGTGTTCGTCGCCACGGTCTACATCAATGAAGTGAAGGCCGCCCTGGATGCAGGCACCATCACGCGCGAGGAGTTTGACCACCTCGCGGTCGCCATCAACACCGGCACCAATCTCCCGAGTGTCGCGACTCCCAACGGCCAGGCGGCATTCCTGTTCCTGCTCACATCGGCGCTGGCGCCCCTGATTCGCCTGTCCTACGGCCGCATGGTGATTATGGCGCTGCCTTATACAGTGGTGATGGGCGGTGTGGGCCTCGCGTGTGTGGCGTTGTTTATCTAGCCGCGAGGTGAATTTTTCGTAGCGCTGTCGGGGGGTTGGTCGTGGGCGACGGGCTCGCACCCCAGTAGGCGTTTCAGTCGCTCCCGGGGTGCCGGACCAACGGATTCGCTTGGTGAAACGCCTACTGGGGTACGAGCCCTGCATCCCAATGCTACGGCACGATGAGTGACAAACGTAAGATTGTGAGGTGCATGAAT
>JAGRIK010000237.1 GCA_020443325.1 Halioglobus sp. | reverse complement strand
TCTGGTCGAAACTGAAGCGCTACGCGAAAACAGCTGGCCGAGAGGTCGTAGAGAAAGCGCTGCTGCTGTATTACGCGGCGCAGGAAGAAAAAGCACCCGCCTGGGCCAAGGGCACCATTGCCGCAGCACTGGGTTACTTTATCGTTCCGCTGGATGCAATTACCGACCTGGCGCCGGGTGTGGGCTACGCTGACGACCTGGGCGTGCTGGTACTGGCCATCGCCGCCGTCGCAGCCTATATTAACGATGATGTTCGCGCGAAAACGGCCGGGAAAATGCTCGACTGGTTTGGCGATGATCCATCCGACGCACTGCCGTCTTCACCGGAGCACGATAAGACAACACCAGAACCGGGAGCAGAAAAATGATAAAGCTTGTTCAAGGAATAGTCGTTTCACTGGTTGTTTCGCTGCATGCCACACTCGGCGTCGCGGCCCCGATTACGTACTCTATCGATCGAACCGTGGGATCCGGTTCCGCTGTCGGTTTCATTCAAACAGACGGCACAACCGGTATTTTGAACTTGTCGAACATCATAGACTGGGGATTTACGTTAAGTTCGCCCAATTTGGCCGGCCAATCCCCGATTGACATCGATTTTGCTTCGCAGGCCGCTTCCTCCGTCGCCGGTACAGGCTTATCCGCCACGGCAACCAGCCTGGTTTTCGATTTTTCGAATACCGGCAGCCGCATCTGGTTTCAGGGTAGCAGCCTGTTTACACCATGGTGGGGATTGTCCACTGTCGAAATATGCCCCAGCGGAGGAGTCCCCTGCATCGGTGAGATCATCGGTTGGGCGCCGGGAAACCAGGATCCCGCTGAAGTTGCGGCGCACGCTGGCCGAGTAACATTCGCTTCGGTTGTTTCCACTGTCCCGCTTCCAACAACGCTTGCACTGGTTGGCGCGGGCCTGGTTGGCCTCGGATACCGACGACGCAGAACATATTGACTACAGCCCGAGCGCGTCACCGACGTTCAACACAGCGCCGCGGACTACCTTGGCGTACACACCAATATTCCCGCCGTTAGCCGCGACCACCGATCGCATGATGCCCAAATCCTTCGGCAATTTACCAAACCCGTGCGTAATCATTGAGCAGCGCGGACAATCGCCGACGACTTCCAACTCCACGTCGCCTATCTGTATACGCCGACCGACCCATTGTGTTTCCGGAAAGGGGTGGTCACTACCTGAGGCATCAAGCAGTATATTGGGGCGGAACCGATCGACATGGAAATACGACTGCGGCCTTATCCGGGACATGCTGTCCAGGGATTGCTGCGTTAACAGGAGAATAGGAAAGGCGTCAAAATATGTACCCGGTGGCGACTCAAACTCGATCACTTCTGCAAAGATGCTGAGGTCCGGCAGCGGTTCATCTGGCGCGCGACCAAACATCTGTCGCAACTCTGTTTCCAGATCGTCATGATCCGGCGCACCTCGGCGGTAGTGATCCAGCGCGTCTGCCGGCAGCAGCGGCCACAGTGTAACCGGGTGGTTCAGCTTTGCGCTGAGCCAGCTGTTTATTTCGACGCTGCCCGTTTCGCAGAATGTGCCATCGGGCGCGGCGATCACCGCGGGACTTGCACCCTCGCCATCGACTGCGCCGCAGAACCTGGCAGATAGCGTCATCAACGACGGAATCTTCTTTGCACCGCGAATACCCCCGCGCGCCTCATCGCGCACCGCCCACACCCGGTCGCCTCGCACGCCGCGTTCAGTAATTTCAAGACTCGCATGCGCCTCGCCGCGCATACTCTTGATCGGGTAGCGGAACAGTTGGCTAACAGTTGTGGTCACGGTGTACAACTCCAGTAAGGGATCAGCAACCACACACGATGGCTTTACCCGCGCGCGCATTAGTGCCCTGCGTTTCGTAGCCATCACGACACCACCAATCAATGCCGCCCAGCAGTTCCTTCACCTTGAAACCCAGTTCCGTCATTCTCAGCGCGCCTTTCGTCGAAGCGTTACACCCGATACCGTCACAGTAGGTTATATACAGTTTCTCTCTGTCGAGGTGCGCGGTTGTGTCCGCATTCATCGTCCTGTGCGGGATATTGATGGCACCTGGAATGTGTTCGATCTCATAGGCCTGCGGCGAGCGTGCGTCGATCACCACAACGTCTGCGCCGCCATTCAGGGACTCGCTCAAATCCCATGAATCGGTCTCATACTCAAGTTTTGCGCGATAGAATTGTAGCTGGTCCATTAAATATTCCTTCTGTTCTTAATGCACTAAAATACTTCACGGGCGGCCAGTTCTACAATAGTGAGATTAGCCTTTCACCCGGCGCAACCATACCAGCGGAATCTTACGCTGTGCCTTCTCAAGATAATCTGCCTGGTGAGCGTTGATCTCCACAATGGTTTTCCACAGCCCTTCACGCTCTTCATCCGGCACCTCCTCGGCGATTGCCCGATAGCGATCCCTGCCCTTCTGCACAGATACCGCCGGATTGGCCTGCATATTCAGATACCAGACCGGATGCGTATCTTTGCCGCTGTTAGACGCTGACACAACGATTGAATCCCGGTAGGGATAGCAGGCGATCGGCACACAGCGCGGCAGGCCGCTCTTCCGACCGATGGTTTCCACCAACGCCACATCAATACGACCCATGCGGGCGCCGAGGAAACCGCCGCTCGCCCGGTAGAGCCATTTGTGGACGTCGCCAAAGTGCTTCCAGCTCAACATAAGCGGTACGATCCCGTTATATCAGGCGACCTGACATGCGACATCATCAGGAACGTAATTTATCCAGGAGATCGATAGGCACCGGGAATACCAGGGTCGAACTCTTGTCACCGGCAATCTCCACCAGTGTTTGCAGATAGCGCAGTTGAATCGCCTGGTCCTGGGCCGATAGTACTTTGGCAGCCTCCGCCAGCTTTTCAGCCGCTTCCGCCTCACCCATTGCATGAATGACCTTGGCACGCCGCTCCCGCTCGGCCTCAGCCTGTTTCGCCAGTGCACGCACCATGGTTTCGTTGAGATCAACGTGCTTGATCTCCACGTTCGCAACCTTGATGCCCCAGGCCTCCGTCTGCTTGTCCAGTATATTCTGGATGTCGGCATTCAGGCGCTCTCGTTCTGCCAGCATATCGTCCAGTTCATGTTGCCCCAGCACAGAGCGCAGTGTGGTCTGGGACAATTGGCTGGTGGCTTCGAGAAAGTTCTCGACCTGGACAATCGCACGCTCCGGATCAACCACCCGAAAGTAGATCACGGCGTTAACCTGCACGGAAACGTTATCGCGCGAGATCACATCCTGGGTCGGCACATCCATCACGATGGTGCGCAAATCCACCTTCACCATTTGCTGGAGCACGGGGATAACGATGATCAATCCCGGGCCCTTGATCTTGTAAAATCGACCCAGCATAAAAATGACACCCCGTTCGTACTCGCGCAGCACGCGAAACATCACGAACAGCAGCGCCAGTACCATAAAAAGAATAATGCCTACAAACGGAAATCCCAGCACGGTCAATTACCTCTCTTTGTGTTTGCTGACACGCAGCGTTAGACCATCGATCGACTCGACGGTGACTCTATCCTCGGGAGCCAGCGATTCCTCGCAGGCAACCGTCCACAACTCACCGTCAAGACTCACCCGGGCGACTCCCCCGGGCACCGCTTCAACCACGGCAGTTGCGCCCAAAAGGTGATCCAACCCGGTAACCACAGGCCTCTTGCGGGCGCGCATCAGCATACCCAGCGCCAACACCAGCAGTGCAGCACTGAATGCAGCAACGCCGAGGATCACAGGCAGCGCGATCTGGTAGGCCGGCACATGGGTGTCCATCAGCAGAATTGACCCCACCACAAACGCCAGCAATCCCCCTAGACCCAGAATGCCGAAACTGGGACTGAAGGCCTCGGCTACCATCAACGCGATACCGAGCAGGATAAGCCCGAGCCCGGCGTAACTGACCGGCAGTGCCTGGAATGCGTACAGCGCCAGTAGCAGGCAGATCGCCCCGGTAACCCCTGGCAGCCCGACACCGGGGTTGTAGAACTCCAGCAGTAAACCATAAATACCCACCAACATCAGGATATACGCGACATTGGGATCAGTGATAATACCCAGAAATTCACTGCGCCAGTCCACCACATGTGTGCGCACGCCCAGACCCGCCGTATCCAGGACCACACGCTTGTCCCCTACCGCCACCTCGCGACCGTCCAGTTGCACCAGCAGGTCGGGCACCGAGGGCGCGATAATCTCGATCACTCCCATCTTCAATGCACTGTTCGCCGACAGGCTGGCACCCTTACGCACCGCCTTCTCCGCCCACTGGCTATTGCGCCCCCGCAGTTGGGCAAGGCTCTGGATATACGCCACCGCATCGTTGACGACTTTTTGCTCCATCGCGGTCATCGACGATTCTTCCGAATTCTTATCACTACCCATTTGCGGGAGCTCGGGCTTGCCGATCTGCACCGGTGTTGCAGCACCCAGATTAGTACCGGGCGCCATTGCGGCAACAGTGGATGCATACAGGAGATAGGTGCCTGCACTCGCTGCCCGGGCTCCCCCGGGCGCGACATAGGCGACTACGGGCAACGGAGCAGCCAGCATCACTTTAATCATCTCACGCATGGAGATATCCAACCCCCCCGGCGTGTCGATGCGCATGATCACCAGCTCGGCATTCGCTTCCTCAGCCTGCTCCAACCCGCGCACAAAATGGTCTGCCATCGCAGGGCCGATCGCACCGTCGATCTCAATCAGCCAGGCATCAGCCCGCGCGCCAGCATTCAGAGCCAGCAGTGCCAACAGAATCAACAGTCGCCTGAAAAACATCACCGCCATATCACGCCCTCCGTCCTCTCAGTATAGAACACCTACCAAAGCGACATCACGGTTGAATTTTAGGTACCTGAACACTAGTACAGACTGAGGTGGATAATTGAATGCTATAGGGGTGGGACTGTGCGAGGCAGGACGCCGAGCTCAAGCCCCCATGGATGGGTTCACGGCGGGTCCCACTCCTATAGCATTCAATTATCCGCCGCCTCGAGGCCTATGTACTCGTTATCCACATCAGGGAGAGTTTGCTTTATTAACCTGCCGCCGAATAATCGCCAGGAACAGCGCGGTAGAAATCCCCGAGGCAGCGAAAATCATACACATCACGACGATCTGGTAACGCGCGGCAATAAGCGGCGATATACCCGAGAGAATTTGCCCGGTCATCATGCCCGGCAGCGAGACAAGGCCGACCGCAAACAGGGAATTGATAACGGGTATCATCGCAGCCTGGTAGCCATCACTGTCGGCGGCGGACTTACGCTGGCACTGATCACGCAGGCGGTGCTGCAGATCGAACCCTGGTACCTGCCGAACTACATGATTCCCCTGGCAGGCATGGTGTTTGCCAATGC
>JAGRIK010000236.1 GCA_020443325.1 Halioglobus sp. | reverse complement strand
GGCAGGTCTGGAGTATCATCACATGCCGGTAACCGCACAGAGTTTCCCCGGTCCGGACTTCGATGCCATGAGCGACCTGCTGGACGATCCTTCCCGACCGGTGCTGGCGTATTGCCGCACCGGCACCCGCTGCGCCAATTTGTGGGTTGCAGGTTGTGAAGAAGCAGTGCGCGAGCAGGCCATTACTGACGCCGGGCAACGCGGTTATGATCTCGCCATGGCGGTAAAATTCCTCGGTCGCTAGCGGCCACTCAACTGAACCGTTAGCAAGCGATTGTTATCGCCATGGAAAACACTATGCCCGATGTTCCCGAAGTTCGCCCCGCCAGTACCGTTGTGCTGTTGCGCGATACACCCGGCGGCCTGCAAACACTCATGTTAAAACGCAATAAAGCCCTGATCTTTGCCGGTGGTGCCTGGGTGTTTCCCGGCGGCTCGCTGGACCCGGAGGATATTGAGGCTGGAAACGGGGATCTTGTCGCGGCTTCGCGAATCGCCGCCGCTCGGGAGGCGCAGGAGGAGTCCGGTCTGTCCCCGCATCTCGAGGATATGGTGTTACTGAGCCACTGGACGACACCCGTCGGAGAGCCCCGGCGTTTTTCCACCTGGATTTATGCGGCGCCGCTGGCGGCCGACATAGCGGTTGAGATCGACGGCAGCGAGATACACGACCACAAGTGGCTGCGCGTGCGCGAGGCCGTTGAAGAGCATGAAGCCGGTCGTCTCCATATGCTGCCCCCGACCTATGTTACCTTGCAGCGCCTTTCGCACTACGACGACCTGGCCCAGATGATACAGGCGGAAAGGCATTCTCCCGCTCCGGAGGTGTTTCCGGTATTCGCCAGCGACGGCGATCAAATTGTGGTGATGTTCCGCGGGGATGCAGGGTATGACAGCGGCAATGGATCGGTGCCGGGGGCGCGGCATCGTGCGGTTCTTGCGGGCGAGCGTTGGCAGTACCAGTACCGCGATGTCGACACCTGCTATCCGCCGCTGATAGAGCCCGCGATATGACAAGGGCGAAACCGTCAGTTGCACATCCGCTGTGGGATATTCCGACGCGCGTTTTTCACTGGTTGATCGTGTGCTGCTTACCGCTGGCGTGGTGGAGTGCGGAGGAGCATCGCTACGACCTGCATCAATGGATCGGTTATAGCGTGCTCGTGCTGGTGGCGACGCGAATCGTCTGGGGATTCACTGGTAGCCGTCATTCGCGTTTTGTCGATTTTCTGGTCGGTCCCGGCGCCGTACTCTCGTATCTGCGCGGTGGTCGAGCCAGTTCAGCGGGTCACAACCCGCTGGGCGGCTGGTCGGTGGTGCTCCTGTTGTCGCTGTTACTGCTGCAGGCGGTCAGTGGCCTGTTCAACAGCGACGATGTCCTGTTCTCCGGTCCACTTTACTACTGGGCCGACACGGGGTTTCGCGACGCGATGGGCGTGGTCCACGATGTTGCCTTCAATGCATTGCTGGCGCTTGTCTGCCTCCATATCTTCGCGGTTCTGTACCACCAGTTCCGGCTGAAGGAAAACCTGGTGCAGGCGATGCTTCGCGGCTCCGCGCCCGGGCGTGAAGGCAGGGCGCGACCGGTGGCCTGGTGGTGGGCAGCGCTCCTGCTTGGGCTGCTTGCCCTGGCGTTGTGGTGGGGGCTGGAGCAGGCGCCCAAACCGTCCTTTGTGTTCTAGGTTCGCCGATGTTCCCCGGAAGCTGGCGAGTGCCCCGTTACAGGCGCAAACTCGCCTTTCCTGACGTTAATTCGCATATTGCGCTTTTTTTTCTGGCTATTTTTCCCCGCTCTGTCCTAAATATCCCTGCATCTGTTGCGTCCTGTAGGTAACAGTGCATTCCAGGGTTGGAGTCGTGGACAGATAGCACCATGTTGGACGAGCGATGAAATCGCGTTGCTTGCAACGTTACCCCAAACGAGCCGGGCCGTCGCGCCCCGGTTCCGGTTTGTCGTGGTGTCTATGCCTGGTGCTCTATGTCTTTGCGCTCGATTCTGCGGTGTCTGCGCCCTATCCTCCGGAAGGGCTGACGTCACAATGGGTGCAACCTGACGGCACCGTACTCTCATTGCGGATGTACGGTGACGAGTTCTATGCCCGCACCACGACGGCAGAAGGCTATACCTTGTTGTTCAGTCCCGCTGACAATGCCTACTACTATGCCGAGCCCGCGACAACAGGGAGGTCACTGGCTCGTTCGCGTGTGAGCGCAACCCAGCGGCCTCCACCGGGGCTGCGCAAACACCTGAAAGAGCCTCGGGAAGACGTTGCGGCCATTCGCGCAGCAAACGTAAACCTGTACGCGCCGGATCGTGCGGCCAGGTGGGAGCAGCGAAAAAAGGCGGTGAGCCGCCAACGTGCGAGCGTCAACTCAACAGCACCCGCTATCGTCTTTGGCACTGAGGCCGCAGAGTCCGCCCCGGGGCCCGTGACGTCGGAGGAGCTGCTGGCCGTCAGTGGCTCGCGGGTTGGACTGCTGATTCTCGTGCAGTTTCCCGACGACCCTGCCACCGGGGCTATCGACCCGGTCAATTTCCCGACCACGCAGGCCAAGATGGAACGCTACAGTAATGAGGTGGGGTACACAGATGATGGCAATACCGGATCCATTCGCGATTATTTCCACGATCAATCTGTAGGGGCCCTGGATTTCACGCAGGTCGTGACGGCGATCGTGACACTCCCTCACCCCCGGAATTATTATAATTATTCCAACTATCCCACTAACTCGGTGCTTTTTTTCATGGGCACCTCGGGCAGGATGCTGGTCGCTGACGCGATAGCAGTATTGCAGGCCGGCGGCTTTGACTTCTCCACTTTGTCGGTTGATGGCTTCGGTCGAGTGCAGGCCACCAGCCTGATGTTTGCCGGGAATATGTCAGGCGTATGGGCCCAGGGATTGTGGCCGCATTCGTGGAGCCTGGCGTCTACTATTAACGTTGGCACACCGGGTAACCCGCGCAATATTTCCGCGTACCAGATCACCAACATACCCAATGCGGCGCCGGTAATAGGCACCATGTGCCATGAACTCGGGCATCTGGTGATGTACTACCCCGACTTCTATGACACGGATTCGTCCGACGGTGCGTCGGAGGGCGTCGGTGAACATAGCCTCATGGGCTCGGGCAACTACCTGAATGGGGGCAGGACACCAGCTCCCATTGACCTGTATCTCAGGGATTATTCCGGGTGGGCAACGATTACCGATCTCGCATTGAACAGTCCCACGCAGCGATCGTTGATGGCGGGAGGTCATGGCTATCGCATTCGCAAGCCCGGAAGCAGTGCTGAATATTTCCTGGTTGAGAATCGCAGTGACGATGACCGCTGGTCCAATCATGCGCCTGATAAGGGCATCGCTATCTGGCATGTGGACGAGTCTGTCACCACTGATAATATGCGCCAGCAGATGACCGCATCCAAGCACTATGAGCTCTCGCTTGAGCAGGCGGATGGTTTGTTTGACCTGGAGTCAAACCGCGACAGGGGCGATAGCCAGGACCTGTTCGATTCTTTCCGGGTGTTCAGTGACGATACTCTGCCCAATGCCCACTGGTGGAACGGCACACCTTCCGGCATGAGCATGCAGGTACTCAACCCACAGGGTACACCTACCATGCACCTGCAATTTTTCAGCGACGTGGTGCAGCAGCCGATAGATGAGGCGCTTGATGCAACAACACTGGTATGGAGCGAAGATGGGCTGACCTTTTCGCCGGGAAGTTGGTTCGGGGAACTGTCCCCCGCAGCTCAGGACGGCGTCGATCACGCTACCCATTACCCCATAGCGGATTCACAGGAGGCCTCTGTCTCAACAGAGGTGACAGGGCCGGGCACTCTCACGTTCTGGTGGAAGGTGTCTTCCGAGCCCAATGCGGATTACCTCAGGTTCTACCGGGATGATGTGCAGCATCCGGCCGCGCTGCAAATCTCGGGTGAGTCCGATTGGCAGCAGCGCTCAGTGCCGATTCCTGCAGGGTTGCATCTGCTGCGCTGGACGTACTCCAAAAATGGCTCTGTAGCGGCAGGTATGGATGCGGCCTGGCTGGACAGGGTCACCTTCACACCGGGCGCAGTGGATTCTGATGGCGATGGTCTCACCGACGATGAAGAGGCTTTGCTCGGCACGGACAGCAACAGTGTCGATACGGATGGCGATGGCCTTGTGGATGGGGCAGGGGGGCTCGTCCTGTTATCGTCTTACCCCGGCGGTATCGACGGCAATGGTGATGGCTTTGTCGACGGTGAAGCAGATTTCGGTACGGATCCCTCTGCGTCCAATATCGGTGACCTGGCGCCGCGCGGAAGCCCGAACAACGTCATCGATACAGGCGACGAGGTGGTGTTGGCGCGTTTTATCAACGGACTGGGCCAACCTGATGCAGTTGAGTCGGCGCTCGGGGATATCGACGGCGATGGCGATCTTGATGCCGGCGATTTGATTCTGTTGCAGGCATTACTGCGCCAGTAAGCAGAAAATCATTATCTTTGTGTCAGGATTTCTTACACTGACGACAAGAACAGATTAAGTGCTTTCTCCTAATATCGCCCTATACAGCTGCTTTATAACTATATTTTGTTACAGGGCACGATCATTGCGTAATGTTTCTCTAATTCAGAGGGTTCGTATTTCGCACCATCAGCCTGTATAACGCTCTCTACACGCAAGGCATGGTCTTCGAAATGAATGAAGATATGCTTATACCCTAGTCAATCGATGCTGTATTGTTACGTAAAAATATAAGAAGAAGTAGCTTGCTCGAAGTGTGGGCAGCCAGTTAACCCGAATCAAGGATACAGTTATGGATACCCGAATGAGTTTCAGCAAAGTCGCAGGTGCATGCATATTACTGTTCTGGCTCGGTGGTTGCGTACAAACCAAAACCACCCCTGGATACGCACGCGCGGGAGATCATGTCACCATTGGTTTAGGTGGTATTGTTCGTAACGCGGGAGGTGACGCAACTCTTAAGCCGAGCGATCTTACTCTTACGCTGACGGATGCCCTAGGCACGCAGTTTAACCTTCAGCCCAGATTCGTCTTCAAGACCTTTGGCGACTACAGCGCCCAGATGAATATATTTAGCTTTAATGGAGTCAATGCGAGCGTAGGTCTGGTAGGGATGGTGCCTTACGATGGCGGCTGGATGGTGGTGGTGCCGTTGACCCCACCTGCTGACTACGATAACCCGTTGCCGTTGGCGGTTGGCCCTGCAACTATATCGGTTACATCGCCCAAACTTATCAATACGAAATCAGCTATAGAAGGCGATCTCAGCGCAGTACCGATAGAAATTATCGCTGGTACCTCACCTGAAGATATCGATTTTGTACGGCAGTTCGGTTCCTATCTCACGACCCAGGAAAGCTTTGTGGTGAGCCCAGATGACCTCACCGGCATTGATGACGTGGGCGGAGCCTTCTTCACCATCAACTATAATGACGATACTTTTTTCCAGGCCGGCCTGGAGCCGGTGGTAGTGCCTTCCAATCACAATCCTTATGTGCAGGTGAACTACAATGTACTGTCCAACGGTGATGGCACAGGCAAGATACTGGTGACCTTGCTCAACCCGGCCGGTTTCAAGACAGTGGCGACGGCAGGTCCCAATTCATCCTACCTTTCGGACCTGACTTTACGGTTGAATTATTTCGGCGTTGTTGCCGATACCAATCGCGCGATCGCCAAGGCCAACTTCAGTCTCGACACGTTTAACAGTTATTACATCGGCACGGACGGGTCTGTGCTTCCAGGTGTTACACCGGTATTGACCCATTCTATTGACCTTTAGTTCTGCAGATGAGCACTGTGTTTCAGGTCGGTAGTGTACCGGCCGCTGCTCAGAATCTAATCGATCCGGATTGTAATCTTACAGCGCACTTCGGCTTTAAATAAATGCGCAATAACCCTGGATAGAAAATTCCAGGGCCGATTGCGGCAAATAAAAAGAAGCAGGGAGTGCACCAATGTCAACAAACTCGTCGTTATCACGCCGATCTTCCGTGTTGAGGGACTTCTCTCGAAAAATCGATGTCCGGTCTCGCATCGAGGGCCTGCATACAGTATGCCATTGGGTTAAAAGGCTGCCAGCGAGTTTCTTGCTGAGCATCGGCCTTGGATTGTCTTGCATGCCGGCTCAAGCTCAAAGCGCTGCCGCTGAACACAGAAAATTCGATGCGAGGATAGAGTTTAACCGCGCTTTCGTCGCCCCTCCCGGAGCCTCGCAGGCTGCTGCAGTAAACTCCCGAAGCGCGGTTGCCCCGGGTTTGAAAGTGCAATACGACGAGGTGACGGGCGTCACCCGCAACATGTCCAACCCCGGCGGTTATCTGACCAATGCACGGGGCGGTGCTGCCAGGGATATCGCGCTTGAATACGCCAGGTCCAATAACAATCTGCTGGGTCTGGAAGCAGTGGATATGGACGAGTACGAGGTGACCGATGAGGTGGAATCTCGTGTCAGTGGTTCCACGCATATTTACCTGCGTCAAAAACACCTTGGCTTACCTGTTTATCAGGGCCAGTTGCAGGTCAATGTGAATAAAAAGGGGCGTGTTTACAGCGTCAATAACGCATTTATGCCAGCCGTCGCGCGGGCCGCTAACAATGTCAGGCCTACTGTCACGCCAGAGGAGGCCGTCAGCGCCATTGCGGATGATCTGGGCGTTATTTTAAGCGCTGCGCCATCCGTAGCATCAGAAGCCGACTCCGATATTATCGAGATCAATCAAGCGGAACTGTCATCCGAGGGTATCTACGCGCGCCTCATGTGGCTGCCGATACGTCGCGGTCAATTGCGCCTGGTCTGGAACGTGCAGGTACAGACCTTGGGCGGTGCCCATTTCTATGACATCACGGTGGATGCGCACAACTCCAAAATATGGACACGCTTCGATTGGGTGTCGGACGCCAGTTACCGTGTCTATCCTTTTCCGGTTGAAAGCCCCAGTCACACTTCGCCATTGCCACCCGCTGATGCCCGGGTCCTGGAGGTTAACCCCCACAATACTGTGGCTTCACCTTTTGGGTGGCATGACACCGATGGTGTAGCTGGTCATGAATACACCACTTTGCGTGGCAACAATGTGTACGCCTACGCCGATCGCTATGGTGACAATACACCCGATGTGTCAGAGCCAAATTGCGGCAGCGGGCTTGTGTGTGACAATGATTATCCCATCAGCTTCTCGACCCAGCAACCGTCGACCTATCGATACGCGGCAACCACGAACTTGTTTTATTGGAACAATATTATTCATGATATCCAATACCAGTATGGCTTTGACGAGGCGGCTGGAAACTTCCAGGACAATAACTACGGCAAGGGTGGGATTGGCGGTGATAAGGTTCTGGCGGAAGTACAGGATAGCAGCCTGCATCCAACTGACCCCAAATTCAATAATGCCAACTTCGCCACTCCCCCCGACGGTGGTGACCCCAGTTATCCCAACTGGAAGCCAAGAATGCAGTTTTATATTTTTGATTATGCGAATCCAGACCGCGACGGCGCATTTGACTCGGGTTGGATCGTGCATGAATACGGGCATGGCATCTCGAATCGTCTGGTGGGTGGCCCATCCAACACCAGCTGTTTGGGAAACTGGCAACAGCCGGGAGAAGGCTTGAGTGACTGGTGGGCAATGGTCTACACCGCCAAGGCCAGTGACCAGGCCACGGATGGTCGTGGCTGGGGAACCTACTTGAAAGGAGAGCCGACGACGGGCGCGGGGTTCCGGCGTCAGCGTTATAGTACTGATCAGGCAATAAACAATTACACATATGAGAGTCTCTCTACTGTGCGTTTCTACTCGGGAAAACCGGGACCCCACGATGTAGGAGAGATATGGACTCAGGCCGCTTGGGAAGTTTACTGGGCTCTGGTAGACAAATGGGGCTTCGGCGATTTGTACAATGCGACTGGCGGCGCAGGCAACCAACGCGCTATGTTGTACGTGAATGAGGGCCTTAAAAATACGGCTTGCTCGCCCACGTTTACCGATGTCCGCGATGGTATTCTCCAGGCGACGCAGGAACTCTATGACGGTCAGGATTATTGCCGGGTATGGAAGTCCTTTGCGGCGTTCGGCCTGGGCACCGATGCTATAAGCGGTGGTTCTAACAGCATCAACTCCACCAATGGCTTTGCTGTGCCCGCAGCCTGTGCGGGCATCGAACCAGTGTTGTTGCCATGGGCCCTCGATACTGTTTCAGATAGCAATGATACTGGCCTTGTCTGGAGCGAAGATGGCGGTTGGTTGGGAGAGGAGTCCGCTTCTGAGTCCCACGATGGTGTCGATTACGCACGCAGCAAAGATATCTCGGATAGTCAGTCCACCTCCATGGAAACTACCGTCACGGGCCCCGGTACGGTTTCATTCTGGTGGAAGGTGTCGTCGGAGCAGGGTTATGATTATCTGCGCTTCTATCTGGACAATTTCCAGCAGCCTGGCGCGGTACAGATTTCCGGGGAGGTGGACTGGCAGCTGAAGACTGTACCCGTTCCCGCAGGTACTCATACGTTGCGCTGGACATATTACAAGGACGGGTCTGAAAGCGATGGCGCAGACCAGGGTTTGGTTGATCAGGTGACCTTCAATCCTGCGCTTGCTGAGGCGCTGGATACCACGAATCTCACCTGGAACGAAGACGGCAGTTGGCTCGGCCATCTGTCTTCCACCGCTAATGATGGCGTGGATGCAGCAAGCAGCAAGGACATTACGCACAATGAATCAACGACGCTGGAAACTACGGTTACCGGCAATGGCGGTACTCTTTCGTTCTGGTGGAAGGTGTCATCGGAGGCCTGCTGCGACAAACTTCGTTTCAAGATCGATGGTGTCGAACAATCCGGAGCAGCGGCGATTTCGGGAACGGTGGATTGGCAACAGGTAACCCTTCCGGTACCTGCGGGCACCCACACACTGAGTTGGACATACACTAAAGACCATTCTGTCAGCAGCGGATCGGATGAAGGCTGGGTTGACCAGGTAAGCTATATACCTTTCATAGTTTTGAACGCGAATGACAGCGGCCCCGGCTCGCTGCGCGACATTATTGCTACCGCCACCGGCGGCACCGTGATCACGCTTGATGCGGCCCTTGATGGAGGGACCATTACGCTGGCGGGCACGCAGTTGTTGATCGACAAAGATATCACCATTGATGCGTCCAGCCTGCCGAACGGCTTGACGATCAGCGGCAATAACACATCACGGGTCTTCGAGATAGCCACTGGCAATACCGTTGAAATACGCGGTGTCACGGTGACCGGTGGCAATAGTATTGGTGACCTTGCCGGTGGCATTCTGAATCGAGGCGCGTTGACGCTGATCGATTCGACATTGGACGGAAACCATGCGGACGGCTCCGGCGGTGCGATTTATAACAATGGCGGTAGTTTGTCGCTTGTAAGCTCCACCGTTTCGAACAATAGCTCCGACGTTTATGGGGGGGCGCTATTCACTCAAGGTGCCGGTGCAGAGGCTACATTGATGAACACCACGGTCGCCGTAAATACTGCTGAAAGTGGCGCTGCCATTTTTATGCAGGACGGAGAATTGACGCTAAATCAGTCGACGCTTGCCGGCAATACTGCTACCAGTGGCGCGGGCGCCATTTATGCCCGGGTGAACACTACCGTGAATCTTGAGAACTCGATCGTCGCGGCCAATATAGATATAGCTGCAATCAGCAACGATATTTGGATGGAAGGTGGGTCAGGTAATGTCGTGCCTACAGGTAACAACCTGATTGGCGATAACACGACTGTGAGTAGCGAGTTTCCAGTAGGGCCACTGGCCGGCAATAGCGGCAGTCCGCTGGATCCCGAACTCGCTGATCTCGGCAACTATGGGGGCCCAACGCAGACGATGCCGCCGTTAAGTGCCTCTCCGGCCATTGATGCAGGCAGTACCGGCACTCTGACCACCGATCAGCGCGGTTATCCCAGACCATCTGGACTTGCCTATGACCTAGGTGCCGTGGAGTCCCTGCCTATTGCAGAGGCCGCGGATGCAACGGGTTTGAGCTGGACTACGGGTGGTGATAGAGAGTGGATGGGTCTGCTGTCTGCCACATCGCACGACGGCTTGGATGTAGCCACGAGTGGCGACATTGGCAATAGCCAACAAAGCTATGCAGAAGCTACTGTTACCGGTAATGGCGGTACACTCACGTTCTGGTGGAAGGTATCTTCAGAGGCCAACTGGGATTATCTTCGCTTCACAATGAACGGCGTAGAGCTGCCCGCTGTACCGGGATTATCCGGAGAAGTGGATTGGCATCAGATCACTGTTCCGATTCCAGCGGGCACGCACACCTTGCGTTGGACCTACTCCAAGGATACCGTTGACATTGATCCCGTCGGATCAGACACGGGTTGGCTTGATGAAGTGGCCTTTACGCCCTTCATCGTATCGAACGCGAATGACAGCGGCCCCGGCTCGTTACGAGATACCATCGCCAGCGCTGCCAGTGGTAGCGTGATCACGCTTGATGCTGCACTTGATGGTGGGACGATTACGCTCGCGGGTACCCAACTGCTCATTGACAAAGACCTTGCCATTGATGCGTCCGGCCTACCCAACGGTTTAACCGTCAGTGGTAACAATGCCTCGCGGGTGCTTGAGATTGCTACAGGCAACACGGTGGAGTTGCGCGGCTTCACTATTGCCGATGGCAGTTCTGGTAATGGCGCTGGTATCGAGAATCAGGGCGGTACCCTGAATTTGGTCGATATGACCATTAGTAATAATCATGCCCTGTCTTATGGGGGAGGCATCAACAATGGGGCCGCAAGCACTGTTACGTTGACCAACACAACCCTCTCGGGTAACACCACGGGGCAAAGTGGCGGCGCCATCCACAACAGCAGTGCCGATGCCGTGATGATACTGATTAATTCCACAATATCGGGCAACAGCGCCAACTATGGCGGAGGACTCTTCAGTTACCTGGGAGATGTGACAATTGTTCACACGACAATCTCCGATAACAATGCTTTGCTCGGTGGTGGTGGAATTGTCGCCAACTCGGGCTCGGTTCATGTCGAGAACTCGATCATCGCTGGAAACACTGACAACGGTACCGCGCCAGATTTTTGGGGTGGAGCAGTAGTTAATGTTGCGGGAGAGAATCTCATAGGAATCAATGCAACGGTATCTGCCTTGTTCCCCGTAGGACCTCTAAACGGCAGTGCGGCTAGTCCTCTGGATCCCGAACTCGCCATTCTTGGCAACTACGGTGGTCCCACGCAAACGATGCCGCCACTCGAGAGCTCTCCAGTTTTGGATGCTGCCGGTATCGGTAGCTTGACCACGGACCAGCGCGGTTATCCTCGGCCCATTGGCCTGGGTTATGACCTCGGCGGTGTGGAGTCCCTGTCTGTCCCCGAAGCTGTGGATGCGACTGATCTGAGTTGGAGCCTGGGTGGTGACGGCCAGTGGATGGGACAACTGTCCGCAGCAGCCCACGATGGTGTGGATGCGGCCACGAGTGGTGACTTGAGCGACAACCAGCTGAACTATATGGAAGCCACGGTGACTGGTAACGGCGGTACTCTCACGTTCTGGTGGAAAGTGTCGTCGCAGTCGTGCTGCGACTTCCTTGGCTTTGCGATGGATGGAGCGGGACACCCGGGTGTTCCGGCGATTTCGGGAGAAGTTGATTGGACGCAGGTCAGTGTTCCGGTTCCCGCAGGCACTCACACATTCCGTTGGACGTACTCCAAGAATGAATCGGTCAGCGACGGATTGGATGCGGGTTGGGTTGATGAAGTGTCCTTTACAGCCTTCACTGTCTCTAATACCAATGACAGCGGAGTAGGTTCGTTGCGCGATACCATCGCAGGCGCTGCCAGCGGAGGAGTGATCACGCTCGATGCCGCACTCGATGGTGGGACCATTACGCTCGCGGGTACGCAACTGCTCATTGACAAGGATCTTACTATTGATGCCTCCAGCCTGCCCAACGGTTTGACGATCAGTGGCGATAATTCCTCGCGGGTGTTTGAGATTGTTTCTGGAAACACTGTTGAGTTGCGTGGCATCACTGTTACCGGAGGCAACTCTGCTGGCAGCGGTGGAGGTATTATGAATCGAGGCTCTTTGACTTTGATTGATTCGACTCTGTCAGCTAATCATACAGACGGCTCGGGCGGTGGCATTATGAACGAAGCTGGCGGTGGCTTATGGCTCGTCAATTCCACCCTCTCTGCTAACGATGCAGACGTTTATGGCGGTGCGCTCTTTAGTCAAGGTGCTGGAGCAGAGGCGACTTTGATTAACAGCACTGTCTTCGGTAATACAGCGGTTGCGGCTGGCGGTATTTTCCTTCAGACGGGAACGGTGACGCTGAATCATGCAACGATTGCCAGCAATATTGACACTTTCGGGTCGGGCGGTATCTATGCCCGCGCCACAACGGTGTTGAATGTTGAGAACTCCATCGTCGCGGCTAATACGGCCGGGGATATCTTTGTGGAGTCTATAGGTAGCGTACTTGCGTCAGGTGCCAACCTTATCGGCGATAACTCTGGCGTCAGCAGTGTGTTTCCGCTCGGGCCACTGGCCGGTAATGCCAGCAATCCGCTTGATCCAATGCTCGATCTCCTGGGCAATTACGGCGGTCCAACGCAGACAATGCCCCCACTCAGTGGTTCACCCGCTATCGATGCTGGCGTTTCGGGTAGCTTGACCACTGACCAGCGCGGATATCCCCGGCCTACCGGTCCTGGCTACGATCTCGGCGCGGTAGAGATTGAGTTCCTGGACTCCGACGGTGATGGCATTCCGGACGCGCAGGAACTGCTGGATGGCACCAACCCCAACAGTGTCGACACTGATGGCGACGGGCTGGTGGATGGAGCCGGCGGCATCGTCACCGTGGCGTCCTACCCCGCCGGCATTGACGGTAATGGCGACGGCTTTGTGGATGGTGAGCTGGATTACGGCACCGACCCGAACGGTTCCAATATCGGGGACCTGGCACCACGGGGCAGTCCCGACAATCTCGTGAATGTCGGTGACCTGCTGCTTATGACGCAGATGGTCAACGGCGTGATCCAACCGAACGTGGTCGAGACGGCACTCGGCGATATCGACGGCGATGGCGATCTGGATATTGCCGATCTGCTGCTTATGCAGCAGAGCCTGCTGAGTGGCTCTGCTCCCTGAGCCATGGCGGCGAGGGGTCCCCGGCCGCCTTGTGCTATCCTCCTGCGTCAGGTGTTTGTTGACGCAGGGTTAGCAGGATGATTACAGGTAGTTGCCTTTGTGGCGCCATGCAGTTCGGCGTCACCGATTTCAGTTCCGCCATCTTCAAGTGCCACTGTTCTAAATGCCGCAAGGCGTTTGGCGGCGCATCCAGCGCTGCGGCGCTGGTGGGCCTCGAGCATTTTTCCTGGCTGCAGGGCGAGGAGGGCGTGCGGGAGTTCCAATGCGAGAGCGGCTTCAAGCGCCGTTTCTGTCCCGATTGCGGGTCTATCCTGCCGCAGTTTCTACCCGATCATCAGTTGTACTGGATTCCTGTTGGGCTGCTGGACTCTGATCCGGGTATTCCCTTAAAGCACCATATCCATGTTGATTCCAAAGCTGGTTGGGAGATTCTGGATGCGGATACGCGGCGCCTGGGAGAGGGGTTTGGGTCGGCCTAATTTCACTCGTACTTTGACGGTGTCTGGCACGGGGAAGCCCCAGCTTGCTCAAAAGAAGAGGCCATTCGTCCGCGGGGTCTTCCCACTGCCAGACGCCTCGCATCGCCGCGTGTTGAAAAAGTCTCTAGCGTTTGCAAGACCGAGGGGAAAACTCACCGAGCTGAAAATCGAGGTTTTTCCGCCCTTTTGGGAAGTGGCTTTGTAGGGCGGTTACGGATAGAAAAAGTGTTTCTCAGTCGCTCCACGTGATTCGCTTGGTGAGAAACACTTTTTCTATCCGCAACCTCAGTGCACACCATTCGACTAGATCAGAAAAAGACCTTCCGTACGTGCACCTTACAATCTAACGCTCGTCACACCTCGTGCCGTAGCATTGGGATCTAGG
>JAGRIK010000235.1 GCA_020443325.1 Halioglobus sp. | reverse complement strand
TTGGCGCTATGGTGATGTCGAATTCCAGACCATTAATATCAGCTTTCGCAGCGTTGGCGGTGAAGGTCTCGAAAGCACCCGTATCCGGATTAGTACCCGACAGTGTCTTTTGAATATCGTCAAACTCCTGGGCATAAATCGCCAGATTGGTGCGTACGGACGCAAAATTACCCACATTCCAATCCGTTTTGTGCCCCAGTTCATAAGTGGTTACTGTTTCAGGATCGAAGGGTTGCAGCGAGAAATTATTCACGCCGCGCAAGTTGAACCCCCCCGAACGGTAGCCGGTCGCGACGCTCAGGTAGACCAGCATATCCTGCATGGGGTTCCAGTTGACGGAGCTGCGCCAGGTGAACTTGTCGAAGCTCTCATCAACCTTGCGCGAACAGGCATTGTCGGGAAGCAGCTGGTTGTTCTCGTCCTTGACTGCGCAACCATACACCAGGGTATCGGTATCCAGGGAGAAATTCTTGACCTCCATTTTGCGATCGTCCCAGGTTTGTCGCACGCCCGCAGTCACAGACCACTGGTCGTTGAACATGTAGTTCCCTTCGCCGAAGATGGCATAGGTTTCATTCTCGGCATCGCCATTGGGCGAGTCCTGCAGGAAGCCATTCTGGGCCATATACCAGACCTGATCGAGCTGCCCTATCGGCGAGGGGGTGTCGGGCCAGGCCGGGTTTGCGCCGAGCACCTGGGTGGGCAGTGTCTGTGACCCGTCCATGCTCATCCAGTAGACGCCGGCAATCCAGTCCAGCTTTTCGTCGAAGGCATCGCCGAGCAGCTGCAGTTCGTCGCTGTACTGGGTCGCAGTCACCTCCCCTGCAATCGGGTTTCTGGTCACCGATGACGTCCGGGAAGTGATGGCGCCAAAGATCGGGATGGCCGTACCGTCTGCGTCAGTGCTGGATTTCTGGTCGAGCTCGCGATAACCGAAGATGTTCTTGAGGGTCAGTTGGTCGTTCAGCTCGAACTCGGTGGTATTCGCGAGGAACCAGTTTTCAACCTTGTCCTTGCCTTTCACGTCCGTTTCGATCTCATCCCAGTCACGTCCGGCTTGGCGCGCAATGGCCTCATCGACGTCCATCCCGGGTGGCGTGTCGAAGGCGCCGCCCAGGCGCCCATTGAAGACCACATTCGTGAGTTGCCCCAGCCCTGCACTTGAATTAAACGCCAACGGGACGGGGACCGGGTTGTGCATATCGTTTTGATCGTAGGCGATCGTGGTGTAGTTGCTCAGGCGATCACTGGGTGTCCAGTCCATGGTGACCCGCAGGCCGTAGGAATCCTCGTCCCAGAATTCTTCGCTGCCCCTGAGTTCATTGTCCGCCACATTGTCCTGGTAGCCGTTGCGGTCGATACTGATGCCGGCAACGCGAAAACGCAGCGTGTCATTTACCGGCAGGTCCACCGCACCCTCCACATGCACGAGGTCGTAGTTACCCAACCGTGTTTCAACGTAACCGCCGAGCTCTTCACCCGGCCGGGTGGGCGTAAAAAGCAGCGCGCCACCCGTGCTGTTACGACCGAACAGCGTCCCCTGCGGCCCCTTCAGCACCTGCACATTGGCCAGGTCGTACATGGCCAGGTTGGTGCCCTGGGTGGGCGTCAGGACAACCTCAGCAAAGTAGATAGGCACAGCCGGGTCCTCGGTGATGGTCACCGTCGATGGGCGTTGGCCACGCAGGGTGATCAGCGGGCTGTTGGTGCCCGTACCGCCCGAAGAAATGCGCAGAGAGGGTACATGTATGCCGAGATCATCCAGGCGCGTGATGTTCTGGTCGCGCAGGTAATCAGAACTGAGGGCCGTCACAGCCAGCGGAATATCCTGCAGTAATTCCTCGCGACGACGTGCGGTCACCACGACCTCCTCCAGCGCAACCAGCTGGCGCTCGCCGACAGGCTCCTGCGGTTGCGACTGCGCAGGCAGGGATTGACCCGCGTAAGCTGCCGCCAACATCAGGATCGCCGTTTTCACATTGCAACCAGCGTCGGGTGTTTCGTGCGATTCTACGATTGTTTTACCTTTGCGAAGCTTGCTCATCGTTATTCTCTCTATACTTTAGCCTTGGGGTACCAGCGCCGAGAGCTTAAAACGTCGTTTTATAATAATTCGGTCGCCAATTGATCGATATCTAACGTAAATGAGGCCCTTTTTGAAGTCCATCAGATTCAGTGTGGAAACCCGGCCAAAATAGACTGTAGCGGCCATAGGACTAGGATGAAGCTGCAAGCCGCACAGGCCACCAAAGAATTTGGGGTCAGAGTAAAAACTCGCTACACCAGGTCGCTTCTTCGCCCCCGCCTCAATAGCTCCTAGCGGCAGCCGTTCAGATGTGAGATCGCCAATCCGAGAAATGTACTGTAGCGCGGGCATAAATACCCCTGCGCACGCCTGCCGCAGCCACTCTCCCCTCAAAAAAAAGGCCTCGATGGGCCAATACATTCAAAAGAGGGCAGAAATTTAGCGGATACGCGTTGATATTGACCGCGCAGGGCTTCCTACGGGGTCAGGAATCTATATAATCCACGTTCTTCCACGCGCCCGTAGCTCAGCTGGATAGAGTAACTGGCTTCGAACCAGTTGGTCGGGAGTTCGAATCTCTCCGGGCGCGCCATTTTTCCAGCCATTCAGCGCCGATGTTGAGTGTTAGCATTTTTTACACATTATCCTAATTTTGGTGTGGATTTGTTCGCCTCATCAAATATTTCTTATAAAAACAAAACTTTAGTGAGATCGGACCAATTTTTGCTTAATTTTCTGATATGAACTGGCAGCGCCGCCCGATGTTGCCAACCTGTCAAAAGGAGCAGAAGGATGTATAAATCACGCAATCGCTTAACCAATTTAGTAGCGTCCATGATACTTCTCGGCGGCAGTGCCTCTGCCAGCGCGATTACGGTCAACTGGACCGATTGGGAAAGCTCGAGTAGCACCAACGGATACACCGCCCTGGGGACTATTCTCTCCGGGTCCGAGGTGATTGGTGTCACTTACAACAATCCCCAGGGGATAGGATTCGACCAGCTTAACGGCGGCACAGACTACTGGCAGAACAATCGCTCAGGAAGAAACCCGGCAACGTCCCCTTACACCAGCCCGGAACTGACCAACGGCGTTGATAACATTCCCGAGGGTACCGATATCATCGCATTGAGCAGAGCGGGCCTACAAACCCTGAGTTTCTCACAGACGATTGCCAACCCGTTCTTTTCCTATGTCAGCCTGAACGGCAACGGCTACGCGTTTGACCAGGATTTCGAGCTATTGAGTGTCGGCGGTGTCGATGGCAATGACTGTGGCTACTGGGGCTGCGGCACCTCGTACAAGGAAGTTGCCGATCTGGGCAATGGCGTTTTTGAATACCGCTTGCTGGGAACCGGCGAACCCCACGGAACCCTGCGATTTACCGGGTCGTTCGATACAGTGACCTGGAGAAGCCTATCCAATGAATTCTGGAATGGATTCACAGTCGGTGTAGAGGGAACACAGGAGCAGGTCTTCCCTTGTGATGTTAACCCCAACTTGCCGGAATGTAACCCGACTGATATGCCAGTACCAGGGACGCTGCTCCTCCTTGGGCTGGGGTTGACTGGCCTGCGGTTTTCCGCGAGAAAAACGCTGGCCTGACACGATCGTCGATACAACCTGCAGCAGAGCGGCGAGCATCAAGATTGCCCGCTCTGCCGGCGAAGCACACGGCGAAAGTTCAAACACCCGGCATTTGGTGCACGAATATCATCGCGACAACTGCCAGCACAACGCTGGCTGAACTATCAGCACTTCTGCGATAATCCACACTACTCACACAGCGGCCTTCCCGCACGGGTTCTCGCCAGCATTCCCTCCCAACCAGGGGCCATCATAATTAAGAGAGGTAATCCATGATCATCTATTACTGCCTGACGATAGTGCTCGTGCTTCCCATCATTCTCGCGCTGGGTTCCATCCCTTTTCGGATAAAACAACTCTCCAGGATGGATCTCAACAATCCACGGGGGCAGGCCACCTTACTGACGGGGGCAGGTTCGAGAATTATCGACGCTCAAAAGAACGCCTGGGAGGCTCTGATTTTTTTCACGGTCGTGCTGTTTATCGCTGTCAGCAACAATGTCCAGCCGGAACAGATCAGCACCGCTTGCCTGGTCTTCGTCGGAATGCGGTTGTTGCACGCCGTCTTTTACCTGGCGGATTTGGCGCCCCTGCGCTTTCTGGCATTCGCGGGGGGCTTTATCGCCGCGATGTCGATAGTGCGCACCGCCATATTTTGAGCGCGGGTAGCAGAGGGTTACAATCCCGTACTTAGTCGCTGTTCCGGGATGATGTGTTGAGATGACCTGCCTGCTAAAAAGTGGTCAACGGTGCCTGTTGCTGTTCTCTTTGCTGCTGTGCTGTTTTTCTGCGCAGTCCGGCGATCCGGAAGCGGTTACTGTCCTCGAAGAACGTGTGCGCGTTGGCGCCAAGCAGTTGGCCCTGTTGGAGGATACTGCAGGGGCTCTCTCCTACCAGCAGGTAGCGACCGCCTGGCAGAATGATCAATTCACGTCGCTGGCGTCCGATAGCCTGAATCGAGGCATTACCGATTCGGTGTACTGGGCCCGGTTACAGATCGTCAACCCGGATTCAGTGTCGCGCCGCTTCATCCTGAGCCACGATTACGCACCCACCGATGACGTTCGACTCTATACCGGCCCTGGCCAGGCAGATGTGCGGGCGGCCGGTGACTCAGTGGCTGTACCCAGTGGCACCTGGCGCGGTCGCGTAGCCGCATTCGAATTGGAACTGCCGCCAGATTCGAGCGAAGTGGTGTATCTGCGGGTGGCGACGGAGTCCAACCTGAACATGGAATTGTCCCTGTGGCCGCCAGCACAGTTCCAGCTGCACGAACAGCGTATCGGACTTTTCTATGGCCTGTTGTTCGGTGGTGTCGCGGTGACTGTGCTCTACCTGCTATTTGCCGCCCGACTGGCACAGGAGCCCAATGCGCTGTTGTTGGCTGCCTACCTGACGGCCTATGGGTTCTACCTGGCATTCCTGAACGGTTTTCCCAGCCTGTGGCTACCCGACACACTGCTGCCCTATATCAACACGCTGCATCTCGCCAGTATCGGGCTGCTGTTTGGCTTTGGTGCTATGTTCTACCGCCGTTACCTATTACTGGCTACGCACAACACATGGGCAGACCGCTTCGTGGCATTACTGCAGTGGCTCGCGTTCGCCGTGGTGTTCTCCCCGGTGCTTCCCACTGCCCTCCTCGCGGCAATCCTGGCGCTGGTAACGGGTGTCGGCCCCCTGTTCACCATAGGGTTTGCTTTTTACCTGTGGTACCGGCGCCGGCCCCACGCTTCCGTCTTCGCCCTGGGATGGACCATCGCGCACCTCGGTTCCATGCTGGGGACCCTGCGCGTTTCAGGTTACCTCGCCAACAGTGATCTGCTCCTGCACCTGCCCGCGATCGGTTGTGCCGTGGCATTCGCCTGCTTCACCTGGTCGATCGCGCATCGATTGTCTGTGGAGCGGGCCTACGCGTACACGGATTACCTGACCGGGCTGGCCAATCGACGCCTTTTCAGCAGTCAGGGAGAACTGGAGTACGACCGGGCTCGTCGGTATGGCCACCCGCTGTCACTGGTGCTACTTGATGTCGATCACTTTAAGCGGGTTAACGATACCTGGGGCCACGCGTACGGTGACCGGGTTTTGCGCAAGCTTGCCGAGCACTGCCAGAAAGAATCTCGCACCTCAGACCTTGTGGTCCGTCTCGGCGGCGAGGAATTTGCCATCCTGCTGGTGGAAACACCTATTGCCGAGGCGCGCAAGATCGCGGAGCGCTTGCGGCTGGCGCAAATGTCAGACGCAGCCCAGGACAGGACGATCACTATCAGTCTCGGCATCAGCGAGTTGCTGCCCGATGACCGCGGGATAGAGGATCTGCTGCAGCGCGCAGACGCGGCGATGTATCGGGCCAAGGAGGCCGGACGCAACCGGATTGAATTGCAAGTTGAAGCTACGGGTTTAACGTAAGCGCCGCTTCGCCCCTATCTGGTTGCGATGCAGCCGCCAGGACGCACAGGTCACGGCACGTCGGCGCACACTAACTGGCGGTAAACGCATACAACGCAAAAACCCTCTCTACGCTGCCTTTAAGTGCACCGTCTACATACTCGGGCACATATCCGGTTCGATACTGTTTATTGACACACGAAAAACCCAGCCGTTCGAAAAACCGTTCTGTCTTGTGTTGATTTGAGTGCTCCAGTTGAACTTCAGCCTCAACCGTCTCACCCGAATTCAGCAGCTTGAGCAGTTCGTTGGCGATGCGACTTCCAAGCCCCAGTGAACGGGATTCGCTATCGACAACAATAATCATCCTGGGGTTTGGATACTTATCCGGGCTTCGGATCAGCACCCCGGTGCCAATCAGGGGCGGTTCGGCATCGGCAGCCAGCATCATATGGGCGGTGACAAATTCTGCGCGGCCACTCACGGCCAGCTCACAGAGTTGATCCGATGATAACGGTGTGCTCCACGGCACCTCGCCGATGCCTGTCGCCGGCATCTGGGCGTCTGCAAAAGTCCTGAGTTGCAGCGCGTCGAGGCGCGTCCTGGATAACTTGATATTGCAGTCGTAAAACTCTGTGGCCTGGACTTCCAATGTTCTCAACATGCTCTACCGATCCTTTTGCCGCTTATTATAGATACACTCATGATAGTAGATCACATGAGCCCCATCGGCGAAAAATCGGGCATCGATCACAATCTCGCGGAAAAAATCAGGCCTGGAAAGGGGCAACATCTCCTTTGCCCACTCGCATCACCAGCGGTGTCTCGTCCGCCAGGTCCACGACCGTTGTCGGTTCCAGACCGCAGTAACCACCATCGATCACCAGATCCACTTCATGTTCCAGCGTTTCCCGAATATCGTAGGGATCCATAAGCGGCAGGTCGTCGCCGGGCATGATGAGGGTCACGCTCATCAGGGGCTCACCGAGGTCGGCCAGCAACGCGGCGGCTATGGCGTTGTCCGGCACCCGCAGGCCGACCGTTTTTCGCTTGGGGTGCATCAGGCGGCGCGGTACCTCCGAGGTAGCGGGCAAAATGAATGTATAGGGGCCCGGCGTGGTGTGTCGCAGCAGGCGATACACGCTGTTGCTCACTTTTGCGTAGGTTGCAATCTCCGACAGATCGCTGCACACCAGCGTAAAATTGTGCTTGGCATCGAGTTTGCGAATCCGGCGAATACGATCCAGCGCATTCTTGTCGCCAATATGACAGCCCAGCGCATACGCGGAATCTGTTGGGTACACCACTACCCCGCCACTCTTGATGATATCCACCGCCTGGCGGATAAGACGCGCCTGCGGATTGTCCGGGTGAATCTGGAAAAACTGGCTCACAATTTCATCTCTTTGCTGTCTCTTTATTCTTACGGCGGGTCTATGGCGCCTGGCGGGTGGGAGACCATCGCTCCCAGACACCACGCAGCCCGTCAAACGCCGAGGATTCCACGCCCAGTTCGGCACTGTAGGGGGCATCGCGGTGAAAATCACTACCCAGCGACACTTCGAGATCATACTGTCGGGCCAGCCGACCGAGATGCGCGACCTGATCACGGGTTTGCCTGCCGCTGACGATCTCGATACCGCTGCCCCCGGCGGCCATAAAGTCCTCGATCAGTCGGCGCAATTTCATTCCGGTAAAGCGGTATTTCAGCGGGTGCGCGATCACCGCCGCCCCGCCGGAGCCCACAATCCAGCCGACCACTTCAGCCAGTTCCGGCCAGAATGCTTTGACATCTCCGGTCTTGCCCTGCCCCAGATACTTGTTGAAGGCCTCATCCTGATCCGGCACATGCCCCTGCTCGACCATCCATGCGGCAAAATGCGGCCGCCCCAACTGACTGTCGCCCGCCTGCGCCAGCGCTCCCTGAAGTGCGCCATCGAAGCCCCTGGCGCCCAGCCGTTTGGCGATTTTTTCGCCACGATCAACCCTAGCGGCAGACATCGTCTCCAGCGCATTGCACATTACGGGACACGCGCGATCGACGCCCAGGCCCAGGATATGAATCGTGGTACCCGACCACTGGCAAGAAAACTCTATTCCCGGTATGAGCTGCATACCGCCCGGGCGCTGCCTATGATAAGCTTCTGCTGCCTCGTAGCCGACCATTGTATCGTGGTCTGTAATCGCCAGTTGCTCGATATTGCTGGCCAGTGCCCGCGCCACCAACTCGCAGGGATCGAGGGCGCCGTCGGAGGCACTGGTGTGGGTGTGAAAATCAATCAGCACAATCGGTACTCTGTATTATGGGCCGAATGACACAACCACGCATTGGATAGACTTGAATAATCATCTCTACATGGTAACAGCCGGAGCACGATACAATCCATGAAGCAAATCGCTGAATTCATTCCCATTGCCCTGTTTTTTATCGTCTACCAGTTCGATGGCCAGACCGTGACACTGCTGGGCTGGACGCACCACTTCGATGGCATCTACTCCGCCACAGCGGTGCTGATGATAGCCACAGTACTGCAGGTCGTCTTCACCTGGGCGCTGACCCGCCAGTTCGAGAAACGCCTGATGTGGCTGGCGGCGGCCGTGCTCATTTTCGGTGGCGCGACGCTCTTCTTTCACAACCAGATGTTCATCCAGTGGAAACCCACTATTTTCAATTGGGCGCTGGCAATTGCGTTTGGTCTTTCCCAGTTCATTGGCGACAAGAACCTGATGCAGCGCACGCTGGGCAGCCAGATTCATATGCCGAGGGCGGTCTGGACCCGCCTCAATATGCTGTGGACCGCCAATTTTTTCATCGTCGGCGGCCTCAACCTGTTCGTGGCCTACGGTTTCAGCGAGGCGACATGGGTCAGTTATAAAATGTATTCGGCTATCGGCTTCACCCTGGTGCTGACAATCCTCACCGCCGTCCTGATCAGCCCTCACCTGAAAGAAGGTGCTGCGGAAGAGCAACAGCTGTAACGACTACTGGCACTTAACGGAGATCCATTCTGCATGTATTACGCGATATTCTGCGAAGACGTTGAAAACAGCCTGCCGCTGCGCAAAAGCGCCCGCCCCGCCCACCTTGCCCGCCTGCAGACACTGGCGGACGACGGCAAACTGCTGGCTGCGGGTCCGCATCCGGCTATCGATGCACAGGATCCGGGCGAAGCGGGTTTTACCGGCAGCCTCATTATCGCGGAATTTGACAGCCTCGAGGCCGCCACGGCATGGGCGGATTCCGATCCCTACGTGGATGCGGGTGTTTTCAGCCGTATTACCGTGAAACCGTACAAACTGGTTTTGCCCTGAGCTTCAACTTCGCCCCTGACGGGGTTACATTAACGTTAATCGACCTTCACCTTTAGAGGAACAAACCCTTGCGATTCTCCGTACCCTTATTGATGTTGTTCTTACTGTTCTCCAATACCACCCTGGCTCAGGACATTCGCTATGTCAGCGGCGACCAGAAAGTCGCCCTGCGCGGCGGCGCCGGGGACGACTATCAAATCGTACACCGGGGAGTTTCGCCTGGCGTGTCCGTCATTGTCTCGCGCACGTCCGATGACGGCCTTTGGGCTGACATCACTACGGAGGCTGGTGATACTGGCTGGATTCCTACCGAAAAACTGTTGCTTGAGCCTGTTGTCTCTACCGATACACCCACCGCTGCGACGGCTGGAGAATCAAGCGACGCCGAACTGGCTGAAATAGACCCCACTGTGACCAGCGCTGAGATAGAACTCGCGGACCAGATCAGAATTCGCGACGAACAGTTCAACGCAATCGCCCAGGAACTCTACCGGCTCAAGCGAATTTCCGGCCAGGCCGAACAACTGGATATAGACAATCGCCGCCTGGTGGAAAATACGGAAAATTTGCGCTCGGAAGTGGAAATGCTGCAAGCGGAAAACCTGCGCCTGCATGACAAGGTCGAAAGCGAGGACTTCATGAACGGCGCGCTGGCGGTCCTGTTGGGTGTTGTCATTGCACTGGTCGCGCCCAGGCTCGTGCCCAAACGACGCAAAAGCTCAAGCTGGGCGTAACGGAGAAAAACCATGCGAATTCTATTACTGTGCCTGTCCCTGTTACTCCCTGCCCTGGGCTACGCCGGTGAAGCGACAACAGGCAATCCACGGGTCGTTATCAAAACCAGTGACGGCGACATCACACTCCAGTTATTTGCGGACAAAGCACCCGTCACGGTGGCAAATTTTCTCAGCTATGTGGATAGTGGTTTTTATAAAGACACCATTTTCCATCGCGTCATTCCCAACTTCATGATCCAGGGCGGCGGTTTCAGCCCGGACCTGAAAGAAAAGGAAACGGGAGACCCGATCGTCAACGAATCCAAAAATCGCCTGCACAACACCCGGGGCACGATTGCGATGGCCCGCACCAATGACCCGGATTCCGCCACCGCGCAATTCTATATCAACCAGCGCTCCAACCTGAACCTGGATTGGGCACCGGGGAAGGACGGTTACACGGTGTTCGGCGAGGTAATCCAGGGCATGGATATCGTTGACTTCATTGCCACCACGCCAACCGGCACTGCCGGCGGCATGCAAAATGTACCGGTAAAACCTGTCCTCATCAAAGACGTTGTGCGCCAGTAGTCGCAATGATCGCGCTCAGTGTAAACCTCAATAAAATCGCGCTGATCCGCAACTCCCGCGACACCACAAATCCGGATATTCCCCTGCATGCACAGATGTGCATCGACGCCGGCGCCGACGGTATCACGGTGCACCCGCGCCCGGATCAACGACATATCCGCGTGCGCGACTGTTTTGATCTCGCCGCAATGCTGGAGGTTGAATTCAATATTGAGGGCAATCCGATGACCGGCCCGCGGAAAAGCGAACGCCCCGGCGTCGAGGACTATCCCGGATTCATGGCACTGGTGAGGGAGATCCGTCCCACACAGTGCACCCTGGTACCCGACGGTGACGGACAACTGACTTCTGATCACGGCTTTGACCTGAAGCGCGACGGCGAGCAGGTTGCAACACTGGTGCAGGAGTTAAAGGCGCTGGGGATTCGCACCAGCCTGTTTATGGACCCTGACCCGGAACAGATTCGCCTGGCAGCACAGACAGGCACCGACCGCATCGAGTTGTACACTGAATCCTATGCCCGCTCTTTCAAGTCGGGAGAGGGAGTTGACGAAGTGTTCGGGCAGTTCGTAAAAGCGGCGGAAGTCGCCGCAGAGGAAGGCCTGGGAATCAATGCAGGACACGACCTCGACCTGCAGAACCTGCCGCGGTTTGCGACGATCGCCGGGTTGCTGGAAGTCTCTATCGGCCACCACCTGACGGTCGACGCTATTCGCATGGGGCTGGCTGCCACGGTAGCAGCCTATCAGCGCGCCCTCGGGAAGCACTGATGGACACACGTGTGCAGGCGTTGCTAGACAAGCAGGAGATCACGGACCTGATCCACGCCTATTGCAACGCCGCCGACCGCCACGATCACGACAAGATGCGTGCGCTCTATCACGAGGATGCTATCGACGATCACGGCGCCTTCTTCAAGGGTCTGGCCATGGCGTTCATCGACCAACTGCCCGCCATTCAGGAACCGATGCAGATACTTCACCACAACATCACCACGGTAAATATCGCACTGGACGGTGACTATGCGGAGGGCGAGGTCTATGTGCTCGCTTTTCACCAGGTCCGCACGGACGACGGCCCGGTCGACCTGCTGATCGGCGGGCGGTATTTCGACAAGTACGAAAGACGCGCGGGGGAGTGGAAGTTCAGCCATCGCGCGGTCGTGGCAGACTGGGCAAACTACAACAGCCCCTCCACTGTGTGTCTGGACCACCCTATGGTCGAGGGCTCCTATATCGGCAAACCCGGCCTTGCGGACCCCTCCTACGAATTCTTTCGCCTGTTCAGGCGCGGACAGCGCTAGAGCGCTGCGACCTTTTCCCGCAGTGCATCCGGAATACGGGTGGGGGCCTTACTCTCCAGGTCTAGGTGCACCAGCACGGCTTTGCCGCGCACTGTCTTTTTCTCTCCCTGCCACATCTCGCAGTGCAGGGTGAATGAGCTGTTGCCAAATTCTGCCTCTACTACCTTGCCGGTTACATCGGAGCCGTAGAAGGTTTCGGCGAGGAAATCGATCTGGACAGAGGCCAGTATCCAACTTTTGAAGTGGCCTTCGTTGCTATTCGCCAGTGATTCGAGAAATTGCATCCGGATTACTTCGAACCAGGCGGCGATGGTGGCGTTGTTGATGTGGCCCAGGGCGTCGGTTTCGTACAGGCGTGGGGTGATGGTGATGGCGAATTCTTTCAATTTTTTTGTCTCCATGGTTTTGTGTATTCTCCCCGGTTCTGGGGGTGTGAGGGACGTAGCTGTGGAACGGGCGTGAGTTTTCCAGTGTTTTCGGCTGCTGCGCAACTCGACCATTTTTCGCTACGCGAAAAATTGGGACTCGGACAGTGCTCGCAGAAAGCCTCCGAAAACACTGGAAAACTCAAAGCGCGCCCTATATCCACAGCTACGTCCCTCACACCCCCAGAACCTGGCAATCTTCCAATCTGCTGAATTTGCCGAATTTTCTGAATGTGCCTTCGTAGCCGCTATCAAATTATCACGCATCAGGTGCGTATTAAAACGTATAATGCGCATCTGTAAGTACTTTGACCGGAATATCCAATGCGCGTGATGCTCGCCCCCATGGAGGGCGTTATTGACCATACGATGCGTGAGTTGCTCACGTCGCTGGGCGGCGTGGATCGCTGTGTCACGGAATTTGTCCGTGTTACTGAGCGGTTGTTGCCGCCTCGTGTGTTCTATCGGCTCTGCCCGGAGCTTGGCACGGGCGGGACGACGGCTTCGGGTGTGCCGGTTTTCGTGCAATTGCTCGGGGGGCAGCCTGCTGTCATGGCTGAGAATGCAGCGCGGGCAGCGGAACTCGGCGCGCCGGGGATCGACCTGAATTTCGGCTGTCCGGCCAAAACGGTCAATCGCTCGGACGGCGGCGCGATTATCCTGCGCGAGCCGCAGCGCGTGCATGATATTACTGCTGCGGTACGCGCTGCGGTGCCTGCTCACGTGCCGGTGACGGTGAAGACGCGGTTGGGGTTTGAGGACCAGGCGCTGTTTATGGACATCGCGACGGGTATCGAGGCTGCGGGCGCGAGCGAACTCACGGTGCATGCCCGCACCCGGCGCGATGGCTACAGGCCGCCCGCATACTGGGAGTCGATTGCGGAGGCGCGCAGCCGGGTGTCGCTGCCGGTGATTGCGAACGGGGAGATATGGAGTGTCGATGACGCGCTGCGCTGTCGCGCGGTATCCGGCTGCGATGACCTGATGCTGGGGCGTGGTGCAATCTGTCGCCCCGACCTGCCGCGGCTGATTGCTGCCGCGAATACCCGTGGTGAGACGCTTGAGCCTTTGAATTGGAATGGCATTACGCCGCTGCTTCTGCAGTTCTTTGAGACCACCCTGCTGCACTACGATGCCTATTGTGCCGGTAACCCGCTCAAGCAGTGGCTGGTGTATATGCGTGGATATTTCCCGCAGGCCGGTCAATTGTTTGAACAGGTTAAACGCCTGCGGGACCCCGATGCCATTCGGCTGCTTTTACAGCGTTCCCAGCCTGGCTGCGGCAGGGATCGTTACGCTGCCTAGCGACTCAGCGCTGCGGGACTGCGGTCGTGCAGACTGCATCAGTTGCTGAGCAGGCCGCGCTCAACAAGCACTGTATGGATGCCCTGCGCCAACGCCTCGTATCCCTGGGCATTCGGGTGAATTTCATCAGCGCGGAGCGCGCCATCGGAAAGGACCTGCGAGAATATCGCCGGCACCAGTACCACTCCCTCCTCCTCAGCGAGTTCGGCGTAGATCGGGGAATCGTCGAGCGCGCCCACACTGGCCCGGAGCAGGGACAGCCGCGGCACTGATACCAGCGCCACCAATGCGCCTGACGCACTGGCTTTGTCGATAATGTCCCGCAGGAATTCCTTTACCTTTGTGGGCTGGGCCTTGCGCAGAAAATCATTGCCGCCTAATTCGACGATCACAAGGTCAGGCTTATGACGTTCCAACAGGGGCTCCAATCGGCTGACCGCGGCGCGCGCGGTATCACCGGAGACACCGGCATTGACGATAGTCAAACCCGCTAAGGCGGCGAGCCG
>JAGRIK010000024.1 GCA_020443325.1 Halioglobus sp. | reverse complement strand
CTAGTGAGCGAATTTGCCCATATATTCTTCAACAAACTCGATAAATTCCCTGCCCAGCAACGGCTTGGAGAACGGCCCGTTGTCCCAGGAATATTTAATGGCCGGAGATTGGTAAAACTTTCCTATGGTGTCTCCAAGCTCTGCCAGGTCCTTCTTATTGTTTGTTGAAGCAAACTGGCCCCAGTGCAACCAGAACCAGTAGGTACTCATAGCGTCTGCCCTGATGGCATCTTCCACCGTGATGCCTCGAGCATCTGCAAGCTCCCGGTACCAACCAATCCAACCATTGGCCGCAATATTGCTCTGATTAAGTTGGTCATTGGTGGCCGTGATGAGCTGAAGGTCACATACACCCCTTGCCCTGGCTAACCTGTTCGCATCCGCGGCAGCGTTCTTTGCATACCTGACTTGTGTCGCAAGATATATCAACGTTATAAGGACGAGGAACGCTCCAAACGTTTCGCCCAGGGCTCCGATTGCTTCCCAGTTCATTTTTATATTCCTCCAGGTTGGATTTCTTGAAGGATAGACTGCTTTTGAGAGGATTGTAACGCTATCAGGTTCCAGTGATGTCGGGGACTTACCACGCCTTGTTATCGTTGTTACACGAGAACAGGCTGATACAGGGTTGAAGCGGTGGGAGTATTAATGTCCCTCACCAGGCAAAGGCAGTATTTTCCGCGCCA
This sequence comes from Halioglobus sp., assembly GCA_020443325.1. Classification (GTDB taxonomy): domain Bacteria; phylum Pseudomonadota; class Gammaproteobacteria; order Pseudomonadales; family Halieaceae; genus Marimicrobium. Next base: position 20,164 of record JAGRIK010000024.1, on the reverse strand, counting down.
GGGGCGGTGTCGACTATTGTGGCCGGCTGTTAACCCAGCTTACTTGTATTAGCGCGAGACTCGATTTCAGATACTAGTTCACCGCCGAAGATGTGCTTGGAACGTTCCCACCACTCAGCGACGCCCGGTTTTTGAATGAGCAATGCCAGGCTGTCGATCTGCTCTGCCAGGGCTAAATCTTTATACATGCCGGCTTTGTTGCGCTCGAGCATTGCGGTGACGCCAAAGAAGAGTTCTTCCATGATTGCCCTGAAACGCACTTTCTCCACCTTGTCCAGGGAGCGGTAGGAATCCACACCGCGCACATACAATTCAGCGTTCTCCGGAATTGCCATGAGCCCGCGGTAGCGAGAGAACGTTTCGACAGTGCGGTCAATGGCCTGCAACTTGGCCACGACTGTTGCTTCTCGCATATGAGAGTTATTCTGTCGAATCTGAATGGCGAGGTACGCCAGCGTCGCAACGGTCGCTATGGCACCTACCAGTTCCCCTATGCTGCCGATATCTTGTAATGTCACAGGATTACCTTGCGCCTCTTTGAAACCGGTCGGAACGGGTGTTAGCCATGAGCGGTCGGTGGCCGCAACGCACAGTATAGCCAAAATTCCCGCATTCACACCAAGCGGTGCTAACCATTGCTTCCCTGGTGCGCGAACCCCTCGGGGAGAGCCTAAATGTTATAGTCGCTGGGAATGATTGAGTAGCACATTGCGGGCACAGACTTTCCGCGAAACAGCAGCTTGTTGCGGAATGTGCCTTCATATTGAGCGCCAAGCCTTGTGGCCACGGCATTGCTGGCGTGGTTGCCAGCCTGAATATGTATCTCGATGCGTTTGAAGTCCAGATGCTGGAAGGCATACACAACAGCTTGTCGGGCAGCGCTGGTGCATACGCCTTGATTGATCGCAGACTTGCGAACCCAGTACCCGAGATTGCCGACTTTGTGCTGTTGGACTATTTGATTGATGCCGACGCAACCCAGCACCGTGCCTGTTGCAGGGTCTTCAATGATAAAACGATAATCCATGCCATCAGCCCACGACTGGGCAGCTGATTGTGCCCACTCCGCAGCGTCTGAGATGCTGTAATCCGCTGTGCACCAGGCCAGCCATTCGGAAAGATGGTCTACGGATTCGATGACCGCTTCATGAAAGTTCGCGGCGTCACTTTCCCTGAATTTTCGAATGGAGACATCCACTGTGCTACCTCTCGACGACTTGCGGTTTCCTGGCTGTCCTCGGAATGCCCGGTTTCAGTAATCCACGCCCTTGCGCGCCTTGATGCCAGAAGTGTAGGCGTGTTTGATATCTTTCACCTCTGACACCGTGTCCATCACATCCTGCAGCCCGGAGCCGCCGCCGCGACCTGTCACCACCACACTCTGGTTGACCGGGCGGGACGCCAGTGCCTCCAGTATCATCGCCTCGTCCAGGTACTTGTAGGCGATCATGTAGGTCAGTTCGTCCAGCACCACCAGGTCATAGCTGGCATCCTTGAGCAGGGGGGCGGCGACTGCCCAGGTCTTTTCGGCAGCGGCGATGTCGGCAGTCTTGTCCTGGGTATCCCAGGTAAAGCCTGTGCCCATCTGGTAAAACGTCACCTGCGGGCAGTGTTCCCGCAGGTAGATCTCCTCGCCGGACAGTTGCTCGCCCTTGATGAATTGCACGACACCCACTTTCTGGCCGTAGCCCAGCGCGCGCATCACCATGCCGAAAGCCGAACTGGATTTGCCCTTGCCGTTGCCGGTGAGTAACAGGGCAATGCCGCGCTCGGTGTCCGCCGCAGCGATGGCCGAATCGACCTTCGCTTTCTGCTTCTTCATCGCGGCCTTGTGCTTGTCGTTCTTGCGATCCTTGTCACTACCTGTGCTTGTCATGCGTATTCTCCAGTATCACATTGCTAGAACGTGTAGCGGAACCCTGCGTAACCCGCAGCGCCTGGCGTATTGTAGTTGGGAACTTCCTCGTAGTCTTCATCGGTGGCGTTTTCCACGCGCGCGTAGACCTGCAGGGATTCCAGCACCTGGTAGCTGACGCTGAGGTCCAGTACCTCGTAGTCGCCAACGCTGCCGCTGGTTTCGTCTGCGATGTCGCGGGCCACGCGGTAATTGACGTTGAACTGCAGATCACCGTCCCAGAGGCTGGTCAGTAAACCGATATTCCCCATGTTCTTCGGTGTCCGCCGTCGCTGCTCTCCGTCGAAATCCTGCGTATCAGTGTACGTGTAGTTGCCTGTCAGCGTGAACATTTCGTCCAGCGGAACCTCTGAGGTCACTTCCACACCGTCGGAGGAGGTGTCACCGTCGCCCTGCAGGTAGCCGTAGTAATTGATAAGGTCGAAATAAATTTCGTTGTCGACCTTCTGGTCAAAGTAAACGACATCCAGGTACCAGCCCGAAGTCGCGAAGTAACCTACACCGGCATCGTAGCCTTCGCTCTCTTCTGCACCGAGTTCCGGTAAGGGGGGGAGTGGGCCATAAGGCGGCTCCGATGAATAGGGAGGGAAGTTAATGTTGTAGGCGATTTCATACAGGCTCGGGGCGCGGAACCCGGTGCCGTAGGTTGCCTTGAACTTGAACTCACCTTCGCCTGCAGTTACCAGATAGGCGGCGCCCGTGCGATAGGTCGTTTTGGTGCCGAAGTCCTCGTTGTCGGTGTAGCGTGCACCCGCGCTCAGGTAAAGACTATCGGCAAAGCCGCCCTGGTACTCCAGGAAATAGCCCTCCTGGTCGCGGCTTTCATCGCCGTCGCCGGCATTCATCGAGTCGCGCTGAAACTCTGCGCCGTATACCAGGCTCAACATCTCGGAGTGTTTCCAGTTTCCAAGGTAGTCAATTTCCTGGAAATCGCTCTTGTAGCTGTAGTCATTGAACCCTTCGGTGTAGAACTTGCGATCAGCGGTATTCCCGTTATAGGACAGTGTGTTTGAAAATTCCTCGCCACTGTGAATCAGCGCGACGCGGCCGAAATCCTGGTCGTATTCCTGTTTGCAGTCATCCGTTTCAAGATAGGTCGGCGCACCGAGGAAGCAGGTATCGTAATCGCCTTTTCCCTCTACGCTTCGGCCCACCAGTTCGGCGCGCAGCGATTTGGAGATATTCCATCCGGTACGACCGTGCACCGTGGTGTTGTCGTAGCTGTCGTCGTCCTGCAGTACGGTGTCGGTGGTCTTGGTGTTAAAGCCGTCACTCTCGTAGCGTTCAACGATCGCGGCACCATCGACTACCTCGGTGCCGCCGGACACATGTCCGTTGTACTGCCACGTGCCGTAACGGCCACCCTCGACACCGAAGCCTCCGGACAGCCCCGGCTGTGGCGTGGCGGTATACATATTGATCACGCCGCCGGCATCGGCCCCGTAGCTCAGCCCCTCGGGGCCGCGCAGGATTTCTATGCGCTCAATACCGCCGGAGAGCAGGTTGCCGAAGTTCGGCCCAGCCTGAGTCGCTGAATTGTCTGTGATATCAATGCCATCGATGTAGACCTTGGTGCGAAACCCGCTCTCGCCACGAATACGCACGTCAGTGGGTGTGCCCGCGCCGCCGTTGCTGGTAACGGATATCGCCGGCTCATAGCGCAGGGTATCTGCCACTGTGCTGAATCCGCGTATCTGGATTTCATCAGCTGTAATCACAGAAATCGACGTCGCGACCTCTCGCAATGGCATTACCACGCGAGAGGAGGTGACGACGGTTTCTTCGAGTTTGTTGCTCGCCTGTGCACTCACCGCGGTAACGCTGGAAAGCGCTAGCAGGGTAGCGGAAGATAATTTGTTCATTCTGAAATCCCTAATGGCCTACAAGGTAAATGGCGATTAAGGGAGGGAATCGGGGAACGCAATGCCTGGGCATTGAGCAACCGTGTATGAAGCCCTCCGCTCCATCGTTGCGCTAGACCAGGCAGGTGTCGGGCTCACAGTCATCGACTGTATACCGTTGCGGGGGCAGCGGTGGATTTTGCAGTAGCTCTTTCCACACTTCCCATTTAACCCACCCAGAGACCTGCCTAAACAGTTCCCGGTGAGCACCTGGTTCCGGCGTGCACTCTAGTGAGCCGGGGATGGGTTGTCAACTGTGTTTATGTTGTTCGAGCCAGAACAGCGTTTCGGCCCAGGAGACAAACTGTCCGAGGTAGGCGGGTGAAATGTCGTGCATGATAGCGAGTGAGCGCAGCGCGAGTTTCTGCGGATTCAGTGGGCCAGCGCCTTCCGGCGCGTCCTTCAGGGCGTGAGAGACGAGCCTCTCTGCGTGTTGTTGTCGCAGTGCATCGCGATGGTGCTGCAGGGCTTTTAATTCCGGGTAATTATTTGTTGGCTCGCTGCTTCTGTCGTTTGCGGTAGATTGCAGCTGGTGTATGAGTGCAGCAAATGAGTCGATTGTTTCCGGTTCCTGTCGCCGCCCGGCGAGACGCCTGATGGCTTTGAAGTCACAGGATTGGAACAGATTCTCCAGGTGCTCCGTCATGTGTGGCTGCTCTTGGGCGACCTTTTCCAGCAGGGCTTCAACTGCTGCGCTCTCCCGGGCGAAACTGGACTGGTATGCGCGCAGCGCCTCCCAGGCTTTTTCTACCACCAGGCTGGCGACGGCGTCATCCTGTTGGCGGCTGCGCTTTGCCATGCCCTGGATATAGCGGAAACGTACCGGATCGAAGCGCGCCGCGCCGCTGTCTTCCAGCGCGGCCACTGCCTCGTAGAGTGCGGCCGCCGTCCCGGTTTGCGTGCTGGCCTCGCTGTCTGGTTGATGGGGCATTTCAGTCCGGGTTCGCCGCTGTGTTGGCATTCATCGGGACAGGTGCCATTTCCACGCGGCGGTTTTGTGAGCGCCCCGCATCGTCCAGGTTCGGGGCCACCGGTTGCTGTGCGCCGAAAGCCGCGGCGAACACGAGTGTCGGTGGCATGCCTTCCTCGATCAGCGCGCGCGTCACTGTCAGGGCGCGTTGTGCCGAGAGCTCCCAGTTGTCGGCGTAGTGACTGTTGCCCTCCTGGATGGGGAGATCGTCGGTAAATCCGCTGACCATCAGCAATTCCTTGCGCTCCCCGAGATACACCTGCAAGGGCGCGACCAGTGTGTGCAACAGGGCGCGGCCCTCGGGTTGCAGCTGGTCGGAATTCAGCGAGAACAGCACGCTGCCGCTGATGCCAATGCGGCCGTCACGCAGTGTGACTCGACCGGTCGCCAGCGGGTCTGCCAGCGCCTCTTCGAGGGCCATTCTGCGCTGTTCCTCGATCTGGCGCTTGCTGACTTCCTCTTCCAGCGTGCGGGCGAGCTCTACCTGGTAGCCCAGTACCCACACCAGCAGGAGCACGAAGATGCCGACGACGCCCGCCATCAGATCCCCGAAAATCGCCCAGACGGGCATATCCTGTGAGGTGTCCTGCTGCAGCTCTTCCATTACTGGGTACCGGCCGCGAGCTGGCTCGTTTTACGTTTGATGCGGCGCATGTCATCCATCATTTCTTTTTGCGACAACATGCTGTGGTCAATAATTTCCCGCGCCTGCGCCACGTAGTACGCCATTTGCTCGTCGCTGCGGCTGCTGGACTGCGCCATCGCCGTCTCAACGTTGGCCAGGTGCTCCATCATCGCCTCGTTGGAACTGTTGAACAGGTCGACGGCGTGACTGAACGCCTCCCCAAGGCTGCTCAACTCTATCGCGCCCCCGGCGACATGGGAGCTGGCCTCGGACATTTTTGTGACCTCGGCAACGAGCGTGTCGCTGAAGCGGCTGGTGACGTCCTGCAACAGGCTCGCAGAGGACTCGACGAGATTTTCCACCGCACTGCGCTGCGCCGTTGCGGCGGCCTGCAGCGATGCAGACAGTGCATTCAATTCCTGCATCACGCGCAGGCGTTCCTCGAGTAGCTGGTTGTCGCGTTCGACATTGTTGGTGATCTCCGCGCGCAGCTGGCCGATCACCTCGGCGGCGGCGCGCGGCGTTTCCGATGCCGTCTCGATCAGCCGGGTCATCGGCGCCTCCAGGCCCTGGCCCAATTGTGTGAGGTGCGTCGCCACGGCAGCTTCAAGCTCGGCGAGGCGGGCGAGGGCGGCTGCCTGTCCCTGTGCCTCCTGTGTCCGCAGTATCTCCAGTTTGCCGGTGAGCGCATCAGTCAGTTCTGTCATGCGCTGCGCGTGGCTGTCCAGCCAGGTCGCTTCCGACTCTGCACGTGCCTCGACCAATGCCTCGGTGGACGCCAGCAGGCGGCCGATCTCCGTCAGCAGACTGGCGCTGCTGCTGTTGGCACTGTCGGTGAGTTCGCACACGGATTGGTTCAGGGTGTCCTTGATACTGGCCTGCAGCGCGAGCGTCTGTTCTGTCCATGAGGACGATGTTGCGGCAAAGGCATCCAGCAGCGAGGTGCCGGCTGCGCCGAACTCGTCGCCCAGCGTGCCCAGCTGATCGCGTGTTGCAAGCACCTGTTGCTGTTGAGTCTCCTGCAACATCTGGCTGATCGCTTCGACGGCGCGGGTCAATACTGGTTGCAGGGAGTCGCCCGCGGCGCTGGCGCTTGCGGTCAGGCTCTCACGCAGCGAGCGGTCCACGGAGGTGGCCAGCTCGTTAAACCGCTTTTCTGTCGCCGCGTGGAACTGGTTCTGGTTGGCCAGCAGGCTCTCACCCAGTTTGTCGCCCAGGGACGCGAGTTGCGCGGCGACGGTGTGCAGGTCGCTGGCGACGGCGGGCAGCGCGCCGGCCTGGGCGTGCAGCGCGGCGTAGGCCTGCTCCCGCTGGTAGTTCGGCGAAAACGCCTTGAACTCAGACGCGATACGGCTGTCCAGCTGGCGGGTGGCGAGAATTCGCTCGTGACGTACCAGTGTGGAAATGAGGCCCAGCATCGCGGAGGCCGCGACGCCGGCGACAGAGGTGCCGAAGGCCACACCCAGACCCTGTATCGGCGCGGCCAGGCTGGCGCGGATCGCATCGAGTTCGGTGCTGCCCTGCAACGCAGAAACAGCGCCCCCCAGTGTGCTCACCATGCCGACGAAGGTGCCGAGCAAACCGAGCATGACCAGCAAGCCGACGAGGTAGGGCGTGAAGACAGGTGTGGGCAGGCCGCTCCGCTCCCCGGCGATGCGTGAACGAACGGCACCGCTCAGCGCCGGGTCCAGCCGCCTGAGCCAGTCTTCGTACCAGTTTTCTGTGGCGGTCATCTGCGGCGTAATACTGCCGAGTGCGCCCTGCAGGGAGGTCGTCGCGCGACGGAAGCGCAGCAACTCGACAATGCCGATCAGGTAGACGCCGCCAATGCTGAACGTGACCGCCAATGCCAGCGTGTTGGCGCCGGCGAAGTCATATCCCATCCAGGCGATCGCGATGGCGCCGAGCAGGGAGGCGAAGATAAACACAAGGTTGTTCATTGAATTAGTAATTGTCGTGTTCCTCTAGTTCATCAAGTGCATCGATCAGGCCCTGCGTGGGCAGCAGTCGGGTTTCGATTTCCGCCAGCAGCAGGCCCTGCATTTCCCGGCGGAACTGTTGCAGCGTCTGCTCCCAGCACTGGCGGGCGTTGGCCGGGTCAGGCGCGGCGCGGTGGTGTTCGTCCCGCAGTGCGGTAAAACGCTGCCGCAGCAGGCGCGGTACCACCATAAACGAACGCCGGGCGGGCACGGACAATGGCTCCGCCAGTACGGCGTCCAGCGCGGCCAGTCGCGCGAGCTTTGGCGATCGCTCGGCGAGCGCCTTGCGGGTGCTGGTATGCAGGTCGCGGATCCTGAAATCAACATTCCGTTGTTGCGCGATATAAAAGTTCAGGTAGGGCTCCACTTCCATAATCTCTTCGATACTCTTCCCGGCGCGGGCCTCGGGAAATCGTGTTCCCATGGCGCTAGCCTCCGGTGCAAAACTCTGCACAGCGCTATTGACGATGGCGCTGCGGGCGCGCTGGTAATCATCCTTTATAGTGTCTTCGGGCGCGTCCGGCTCCGCGCCCGTCGCCGCGAAGCGCTTCTCGTGTACTGCGGAGATGCGGATTGAGTCGGCCAGGTCGAAGGACTGCCCGAGGCGTTCGATAAAACGCTGGTGCGACAGCTGTGCATCCGCATCGAGTAATTCCGCGAGAAAGCGCACCAGCCGCGAGGCCTGTGACGGGCTCGGGTGTGCAGGATTGAGTAAACTGGCCTGTGTCATAACTCGCTATGACAAGCAAAGTGCTGCCATCTAACTGCCTGAATAGAGTGGGAACCAAGTGGCGCGGAATACAGCGCAGGGTGCGGGACCCCAAAACGGCGGCCGGCAGTGCGTTGACACCGCCCGCATTATCGCTATTTTACCCAAAGATTCAACTCGGCCGGCTGAGAGCTGCCAAAGCCGGTGACATTGCGTAGAATAGCGGCCTTTTCACTACCGTGTCTGGCGCTATTTGATGCTCACTCCACAAATCAGGGACCAGGTCGCCGCGCTGCTGGGCAGGCAGCCCCGCGGGCTGGAGGCGATCGCCGTCGCGGGCCCCTCCGGTGAGCCACGGGTGATACGCGTGGCCTCGCTGGTGGAGGATAAACCGTTTCCCACCCTGTTCTGGCTGGTCGATCCCGCTCTGTGCTACCGCATCGATCAAGCGGAAGCCGCCGGGTTGATCGCGCAGTTTCAGCAAAGTATTGACGCGGACCCCGAGCTGCGCCGCAGTATGCGGGAGGATCACCGCGCCTATATCGCGCTGCGCGACGACTTCATGTCACCTGCCGTGCGCGAGCGGCTGCACGCGCTGAACTTCACTGAGGCGCTGGCGGGGCGGGGGATCGGGGGGATTGCCAATCACAGCCGTATCCGCTGCCTGCACACGTGGTATGGCGCCCATCTGGTGGTGCCCAATACGGTGGGTCGCATGCTCGATGACTGGTGGAGCCGGCAATCCACCTGATGGTATAGTGTGCGCCCCCTGAGTATGGAATTCACTATGACTGCTAGAACCGACGATCTGCGCATCCAGCAGATCAACGAACTGATATCCCCGGAACAGCTGATCAAGGATATTGGTATCAGTGACGCTGCGGCAGAAACCGTCGCACAGGCGCGCAATGCCATTCACCGTGTCCTCACCGGTGAAGATGATCGCCTTGTGGTGGTGGTCGGCCCATGTTCGATCCATGATCCTGTGGCGGCGCTGGATTACGCCGAGTTACTGAAGCGCGCGGCGGACGACCTGCAGCAGGATCTGTTCATCGTGATGCGCGTCTACTTTGAAAAGCCGCGCACCACGGTCGGCTGGAAGGGGTTGATTAACGACCCCGACCTGAACGACAGCTTCCAGATCAACAAGGGTTTGCACCTGGCGCGAAAACTGCTGCTCGACCTCGCCGAAATGGGCTTGCCTACCGGCACCGAATACCTGGACCTGATCAGCCCGCAGTACCTGGCCGATCTCGTGTCCTGGGGCGCGATTGGCGCACGCACCACCGAAAGCCAGACACACCGGGAGCTGACGTCCGGATTATCCTGCCCGGTGGGCTTCAAGAACGCGACCGATGGCGATATCCAGGTGGCGATCGATGCAATCAATTCTGCCTCCAGGCCACACCACTTCCTGTCGGTGACCAAGCAGGGCCGCTCCGCCATTTTCCAGACCACCGGTAACGAGGACTGCCACATCATCCTGCGCGGCGGCAAGCTGCCCAATTACGATATGTTCTCGGTGGAGGATTCCGAGGCGATGCTGGCCAAGGCCGGCTTGCCGGCGCGCATCATGATTGACGCCAGCCACGCCAACAGTCGTAAAATCCCGGCTCGCCAGGTGGATGTTGCCGTCGATATCGCCACCCAGGTTGCGCGGGGCAACCGCAGTATTATCGGCTTGATGCTCGAGAGCAATCTGGTGGAGGGGCGCCAGAATGTGGTTCCCGGTGAACCCCTGACGTACGGGCAGAGTATTACCGATCCCTGCATCAGCTGGGAGAACACGCTGCCTGTATTACAAAAACTGGCCGACGCGGTGCGCCAGCGCCGCGCGGGCTAAGCACTATTCCAATATTTAAAGCGAGGTAGTTGGTATGCATCTGGGTTTCAGTTCGATGAACACGGCAGATGATCCCGCGCCTCACCTGCTGGCCAAGACGCTGGAGGAGGCGGGCTTCGAGTCGCTGTGGTATGGCGAACATAGCCATATTCCGGTCTCGCGGCGCACGCCCTATCCGGCCGGTGGCGACCTGCCCGAACCCTACAAGAAAATGATGGATCCCTATCTGTCGCTGATGGCTGCGGCGGCGGCTACTACCACGTTGAAGCTCGGTACCGGTATCGCCCTGCTGATGGAGCGGGAGTTGTTCTCCCAGACGAAGACGATCGCCACGCTGGACAGGCTCTCCAATGGCCGCGTCATTATCGGCTGCGGGGTGGGCTGGAACGAGGAGGAATTCGAGAACGCGACCACGCTGCCGTTCAAGCGCCGCTACCTTGGCCTGAAGGAAACCGTGCTGGCACAGCGTGCGCTGCTCACCGATGCCGAGCCGGAGTTTCACGGCGAACTGATCGATTTCGACCCGGTGTGGTTTGAGCCCAAGGCCACGCGCCCGGGCGGTCCGCCCGTTCTTCTGGGCGCAATGGGACCACTGGGCGTCAAGCACACGGCGCAGTGGGCCGATGGCTGGATGCCGGTGGACGTGGCGATGCAGGATGTTGCACAGGACATCAAAAACTTCAAAAAAATGGTCAGCGATAACGGGCGCGACCCCAACGCCGTCGAGATTACCCTGGTGGTGATGTCGCCGGTGACCGCTGATCTTTTGAAATCCTACCGGGATATGGGTGTCGACCGCTGCAATATCGGTGTGGGCATGGAGAACTGGGACAAGCCGGAGATCGTAATGCCGATGATTGAGCAGTTCTCGAAACTGATTCCTGAACTCTGAGCGCCGCGCGATAGCATGGCGCTGGCCCACGCAATCATGACCGCCCTGATCGATGCCGATCTGTCGGGGTATGAATTGGCGCGGGATTTCGAAACCTCCATGGGGTTTTTCTGGCACGCCTCCCACCAACAGATTTACCTTGAACTGCACAAACTGGCAGAGAAATCCTTGCTCAACAAGCGCGAGGTACAGCAGAGCGGGAAACCCAACAAGATCGTCTACGGCTTGACCAAGGCGGGCCGCGATGCGCTGGCGGAGTGGGTGTACAAGGAGAGCAAGCACCGGGCGGCCAAGGATGAACTGATCATCAAGCTGTACAATCTCAGCGCCGACAATGCCGCACACCTGGCGGCTGAGATTTCAGAGCGGCGCACCCAGATGATGCGGCTGCTGTATGTGTATGAAAAAATTCGCATGCGCCACTACGGCGACCCGGTTTCCCTCCCCACGCGCAGCAAGGGCGCGTACCTTGCACTTATCCGCGGCCTGGGCCAGGGCCAGCAATTCCTCGCGTGGTGCGATGAGGCGCTGGAGTTGATCGGCAGCGTCGATCCCGCGATTCGCAGCTGAGTCGATTACGGGCTGTCGTCAGCGTGCGCTGCGGCCTCGTCTCCCCACAGTTGCTTCAGGCGCTGGTCGCGCCCGCAATTCCATCGGTAGTACTTGTAGCGAATCGGGTTCTTCAGATAGTAGTTCTGGTGGTATTCCTCTACCGGCCAGAAAGTACCGGCATCCAGAATTTCGGTGTACACCGTGTGGTCACTGAAGCGCTCAGCTACCGCTGCTTTTGAGGCTTCTGCCAGTGCACGTTGGGATGCATCGCTTACGAAGATGGCACTGCGGTAGCTCGGGCCCTTGTCGCAGAACTGGCCGATATTATCCAGTGGGTCGATACTGCGCCAGAACAGGTCGAGCAGTTGCTGGTAGCTGATGACCTCGGGGTCGTAGGTCACTTCAACGGCCTCGAAGTGCCCCTCGTGGTTGCCCGAATACGTCGGGTTTTGCAGGGAACCACCTGTGAAGCCGGAGACGACCCCGCTGACCCCCTCCACCTTTTCATAGTCGGACTCCATGCACCAGAAACAGCCACCGGCGAATACGGCGGTCGCGGGTTCTGCCAGTGCGGTGAGCGGGCAGCAGAGGAGGGCGATCAGGAAGAGCGTGGTGTGGCGCATGGGAGAGCGTCCTGCAGTGTTGGGTGTCCGGATAGACACCTTTTTGGTGCATTAGTTCATCCGTTTTTAGAAATACCTAAAAATATCAAATAGATAAGTACAAAAACCTCTATAAAGCCAGAACTGCAGGTCGTTTGCATTATCTGGAGAAATCTCCACTTTTTTATCGCTTCTGGCCCCCCGGTCGTTTTAATCTGGCCGAAAGTAAGATATAGCCAATAGGCATGGAGTTGTAAATATGAAACGCACTATTGTTATAGCACTGTTGTTCCTGGCCCCACAACTCGCTTCGGCACGCGTCTATATGTGTGTGGATCACGCGACAGGCGCGACCAGCTTTACCGACAAGGCCTGTGAAACCGTCAGTTCCAGGGAAGAGGTACGGGTGGACCCGGCCAACCTGGATTCGGGTAAACGCTATAAAGAGGCCCCCAAGAATAAAATCTGGCGCAGCCAGGAAGACAAGCGCAAGACGGGCATGGATTACAACGCCGAGCGGCGCAGCATCTACGAAAACAAGGCGACTGCCAGCACACGCTAGCCGTCGCCAGGGTCCGGGGGTATCTGCTACAGCGCGGCTTCCTCGGGCCCTTTGTCCCGCGCGAGGTAAATGGTCAGCAGCCCGCCTATAACGACCAGCACGCTACCCAGCACAGACCAACCGTCCGGTACCTGATCCCAGAACAGCCAACCCCAAAGCCCCGCCAGCACCACAGCAAAGTAGTTGATGGGCGCGATGGCGGCCGTCGGCGCCATGCCGTAGGCGCGTGTGTACAACTCCAGCACCCAGTAAATGGCGGCACCGATATATACCATCGCCAGCCAGTCCAGTGCGGCGACATCACCGAAATCGTTCACGGCAAAGGGCAGTACGCAGGCGAGTGACAGCACGCAGTAATAGAACAGGATTCGCACGGTGGGTTCGGTCGTCGCCAGTTTGCGCGTCGCCACCATGGAGATACCGAGGCACAGTGCCGACAGAAAACCGCCGGCATGCCACCAACTGAGTCCCACCGGGGTGGGGCGCAGGATAATGGCGATTCCTGCGAACCCTACGAGCAGCGGCAACCAGGCACTGCGTGCTACCGTCTCCCGGCTCCACAGCCAGACGACCAGTGGCACTGTCAGCGGAGCGCTCTGGCGCAACAGCATCGCGTCCATCATTGGAATATTGTCGAGCGCAGAATAAAACAGGTAGAAGCCCGCCACACCGACCAGTCCGCGCACCAGGTGCAGGCCCACCCGCTCGGTACGCAGCGCTTTCAGGCTGGGCCGCAGTATGCGCGGCAGGCACAGCAGCGTGCACACTAAATACTGCACGGCCACAATCGCCTCGATAGCGACATGGGCAGACACATATTTCGTGGCGGCGGCGGCCGTGCTCGCCAGCAGGACCATCAGCACAGACAGGTAGATCGCGTGGCGTATTGCATGCCCTTCGGGCGTCATAAAGTGCTGCTCGAAAAGGGAGTCATTGTAGTGGAGGATGGCTTATTACGGTACACGTAATACAGCGCGTGACCGTCGCCGCTAATGCTGTTTGCGCAGTGCCCTCACCCTGGCAAGTTTCTGCGGATTGCGCAGGGTATAGAGCCAGCAGATCTCGCCGTGCGAATTGAGACGGATCGTAAAGATCATATCGCTGTCATCGCCGGCCAGCCGCACCAGCGCGGGTTGGCCGTTCACACGCAGCAGTTCCAGTTCCCCCGATTCCGGGGGCTGCTTCTTACTGGCGATGTGCGTGAACACCTGGGCGACGCGCGCCGGCCCCTGCAGCGGAATGCGGGCCGCGCTCACCAGTCCGCCACCGTCTGTCAGCCCCAGTACATCCGGCGCCAGCAGGCTCAGGACTTCCTCCCTGTTGCCGCTTGCGGCGGCAGCGGCAAAGGACAGCAGCGCGCTCTCCAGTTGTTCGCTGGTGGTGTCGAATCGGGGGGAGCTGTCCTGCACCCGCTGGCGGGCACGACTCACAAGTTGTCGGCACGCCTGCTCGGATTTGTCCAGGGTTCTGGCAATGTCGGCATAGGGTGTCTCAAACACCTGGCTTAACAGGAATGCAGCGCGCTCTTCCTCTGCCAGACGCTCCAGCGACCACAGCAGTGCCAGTTCACACTCCTGTGCCAGCGCCATCAAGTGGCCCGGGCCGCCGTCTTCATCGTTGATGATGGGTTCGGGCAGCCAGGGCCCGGCATACACCTCGCGTCGCTGCCGCGCCGAGCGCAGTTGGTCAATCGCCAGCCGCGTGACCACCTGGGTCAGCCAGGCCCCGGGTGCAACAAGGCTCTGCGGCGGCGCCGCGGACCAGCGCAGCCAGCCTTCCTGCACAATATCCTCCGCCGCCTGTATCTCCCCCAGCATGCGGTAGGCCAGGGATAGCAGTCGCGGCCGCTGCCGCTCGAAAAAATCGGTGGTTGCGGTGTCGTTCATGAGGCAACTCGCAGGTGTGCGGCGATCTCACGCGCGGCTTGTTCAACATCGAAACCCGGTCGCAGGCGGCCGCGAAGAAACCCGTCGGGGCCGATCAGTGCGATGGTTGGCGAATGGCTGATGCGTGGATTTCCGGGGCTGCCGTCGTGGCGAAAGTCCATTCCCAGTGACGCGGCGAGGTGGCGTAATTGCGGCTCTGCGCCGGTGATGCCGATGATGTGATCGCCAAAAAATTGCACGTAGGCGGACAGTTCCGAAGGCGAGTCGCGCTGCGGATCAATGGAAACGAAAATGACGCGCAGCGGATTGTTGTCCAGTGCTGTCTGCAATCTCGCCAATTCGGCCAGCGTTGTGGGGCACAGGTCAGGACAGTGGGTAAACCCCAGTATCAGCAGTTGCCAGTGCCCGCGCAGTGCATTCGCAGTGACGTCACCGTCGAGGGATTGGAGAGTAAACGGCGCTACCGGGCGCGGGTTGGCGAGCCATTCAAGCGCCGTATCCTGCGAGCCCGGCGCGGGCTGCCACGGAAGTTGGCCCAGGGCAACGCCGCAGGCAATCGCCAGTGCCATTACCCAGAGCGCGGCTGGAGGATTACGCGGCAAGGAGGGGCCTGCGTGCATAGACCAGCAGTGCGACGGTAATGACGGCGGGCAGCGTGACGCCGGCGAAATCCTCCACCAGTGATGCGGGGCCGCAGATACCCACCACGACTTCCCATACGTGGAACAGTGCGTGACCGACCAGCCAGAAGCAGGGCGCCCACCAGTAGCCGAAGCGATCATGCGGTCGCAGCGCTCCCATGATCAGGCCGACGCCGGTCATCGCGTAGATGATGCCCAGGTCGCGGACGAAGTGCTGGTTGAATGGGCCCCGATCCGGCACGCCGGGAATCGCCCAGTACCAGCCTTCCGGCACTGCGAGTTGCCAGGTGCCATTTACCAGCATCACAAACCCGAGCAGCAGGGCAGTGATCGTTATGAGCTTGTCTTTCACGGGGACAGTCCTCCGTTTGTTATGCCCCGCATTGTAGCGGACTGGAAGAGCGCTGGTGTGATGTCCTGCTGCGCCACCTGCACACGACTGCAGGCATTGCCGTGACCCAGCACATACTTGACGTTGGGGTAGACGCGTGTGGTACTGATGGTCATGGCGAGCGAGATGAGGCCGTCCTCACCCCAGCGGAGCCGGACCTGCTCACGCAGTGGGTCGGCGTCCGGGTCGCGGGCCAGCACGGCTTCGGTAAACCGCAACGCGAGTGCGCAGCCCTCATCCAGCGCCGCCATGTCCGCCCTCGTGATACCTGCGACAACCGCCGGTTCCATGCCGCTTTCCAGCGCCATATTACACACGAGCTGGACACAGGGGCCGCAATCTTCCCACAGCGCAGCTCGAATACGTGCCGTCCACCACGGTGCCTCGGGAATGCCGCTGCGATGTGAGGCCACAAGATTGAGCGCAGAGTATTTCAGCAGCGCGGCAGGTTTGTGCTCGAGTATGTCTGCCATGTACCCGGTATCGTAGTCGTACCGCTGCGAGAAAGTCCGCAGCCAGCGGCGCGCGATTATCCTGATCATGATGGTGTTCTCTCCTGTGGTGTTTACCTGTAAGACGAGACAGCAGGCCGCCCTGTGACAGCCCGGTCACAATTATCTTTGAGTAATCGCCAGACCCTGTACTATAGTCCCTTGATCAACAACCGGAGAGCGAGAGGCGAATCGATGCGACGAATAGAATTGGCAGATGCTGCGTTTTTGATGGCCGAAAAGCGGGAAACGCCCATGCATGTTGGTGGCGTGGGTCTCTACACGTTGCCCAAGGGGGTCAGTGCCCAGGAGTTTGTGAGCGCGCTTTCCCTGGATGACCTGGGCCCTGACGATTTCCGTGAGCCCTTTGGCGAATACGTTACTACCGGGCGCGCCGGTCCGCTGGGGCCAATGTATTGGGAGAAAGATAAGACGATTGATATCGACTACCATGTGCGTCATTCCGCGCTACCCAGCCCCGGCCGCTATCGCGAGCTGTTCGCGCTGGTGTCGCGCCTGCACAGTACGCTGCTGGATCGCAACCGCCCGCTGTGGGAAATGCACCTCATAGAAGGTTTGCAGAACCACCAGTTTGCGGTGTATTCAAAAATGCATCACGCCGCCATCGACGGCGTGGCGTCGATGCAACTCACACGGAGCATCTCTTCCACGGATCCGAACTTTCGAACATCTGACCTGCCGATGTCGATGAAGGCCTATGAACGCCACCTGGCCGCTGTCGGCGCGAGCAGGGCGCGGCGAGTCGTGCCGGAAGAAAAGGAGTTGCGCGCAGTTGCGGATATCCTGAAGCAGCAATTTGACAGCTCCGCGCAAATCCTGGGCGCACTGCGCCGTTTTGGCGGCGCATTCTTCGGGCGCAGCGGCAATCTCGCCGTACCCTGGCACAATGTGCCGAAGACTTCGATCAACACCCGGGTGGACGGCGCGCGCCGCTTTGTTGCCCAGTCGTGGGAGTTCGACCGCGTCCAAGCGGTCTGTAAGGCGATAAACGGCACTGTGAATGACGTCGTGTTGGCGATGTGCTCCGGCGCGCTGCGACGCTATCTCGAAGGGCACCACGAGTTGCCGAAGCACTCGCTGAAAGCGATGGCGCCCGTGTCCCTGCGGGAAAAGGGTGACTTCAGCGCTGGCAACGCGGTGGGATTCATCACCGCCGATCTCGCGACCAATATTGCCGACCCGGAGAAACGGTTGCGAACGATCCAGGAGTCCATGCGAGCGGGCAAGGATCTGCTGAAAGGGCTGAGCAGGCGCGAGGCGATGCTATTTATGCAGTTGACGCAGATGCCGGCGCTGTTGACGTCAATGCTGGGTCTCGCTGCGCAGTTTCCCGCGTTCAGTACGGTGATATCCAATGTGCCCGGTCCGCGAGAGCAACTGTACTGGAATGGCGCGCGAATGGACGGTATTTATCCGGCGTCGATTGTCTTCGATGGCTTTGCGATGAACATTACCCTGGTGAGTTATGCCAGGAACCTGGATTTCGGTATTATCGCCTGCCGGCGCTCGCTGCCCGAAGTCCAGCGCATGATCGATTACCTGGAAGACGCCCTGGTGGAGTTGGAAGTCGTCGCGGGATTGCGCCCGGGCGGTGCGAAGAAGGCGGCCGCGAAAAAACCGGTATCGAAGAAGCCGACGAGCAAAAAACGTGCGGCGACCGCGAAAGTGAAAGCCAAAGCTAAATCCAAAGTTAAAACCAAACCCAGGACAAAGCCAAAGCCAAAGCCAAAGGCCAAACCCAAAGTGAAACTGGCGGCCAGGCGCAAGGTTCAACCAAAGCAAAAAACGGGGAAGAAATGAACCGGCACCTGGGCGCGGCTGCCGGGTTGAAAGCCCGGTCGGCCTCTAGCGTCAGCGTTGCCACGCGCGAAGTGCGCGCACCGGGGCAGATGTCTTCCCAACCCGTGCAAGCACACCAGTAATACCAGCGTGTCACAGCGTAAAATCTGGCTGCTCAAGCTGGTACTGCCGGTGCGATACGGCAGGATTATTACCGGGCTGCTGCTGCTTTCAATCCTGCTCCCCCTGTTTTATGCGGGCGCGACGGAGAGTGCCGAGCACAAGCCCCCCGCGCTTTTTTTTGCGTTAATCATGGCTTACATCATTCCGGTATTCAGCCTGATCACCGCAAACGCACAGGAGGCGCTGCGCGCGTTGCGCCCGATACTGGCAGTCGATGATGCGGGATTCGAGCAACTGCATGCGCATTTGGATTCGACTGGCTTGCGCCTGCCGCTGATAAGTCTATGCGGGGCAGCAGTAGCAGCCGCTGTGCACACGGTCTTTATTTCACAATCCGTGTCAGCAGCGATCGAAACGGCCGTCACCAGTGTCTCCGGTTTCCTCAGCGTTATGGGCACACTGATGGTCTGGATTGTCATGACCACAGTGGTTGTCATGTTGCTGCGGCAGGCCCGCGTATTCGGTCACCTGGGTGGAACCATTGCCCGCGTTTCGCTGCTTGATACGCGTGCGCTGTTACCGTTCGCCCGCGTTTCGATTATTTCCAGCCTGGCGATTATCGGCGCGCTGGCGCTGTTTCCCCTGATCAATCTGGAAGGTGGCTTGAACCTGACAGAGAGTGTGCCCGGCGCTGTCGCCATCCTGGGGCCGCTCGTGGTGATGTTCATTATCCCGGTGTGGCCGCTGCACAACCGCCTGTCAAAGCTCAAGGAACAGGAGTTGACCCGCGTGTCCGACAAACTTGCGGCGCTGCTGGATAAGCCCGGCGAGGTCGATCTCGAGTCCGCGGATATCGATACCCTGTCGCCGTTGCTCGCCTATCGACGAGAGATAACCCAGCTGTCCACCTGGCCCTTTACTATGGGCAGTATGACCACGCTGGCGTTCTACCTGATCATTCCGCCGCTGACCTGGGCGGGTGCCGCGTTGATTGAAAACCTGGTCGATTTCCTGCTCTAGCGCCGCCGGGCCGCGTATGTCCCGTGCAATTACTGTTCAGCCAACACCTGTAGCCGTTTGATGTCTTCATAGGTAGAGCTGGTCACGCGCGGGTTGATAATGTCAGCGGACAGGTTGCCGCCAAGGTCTGCGTGCATGATGTAGGTGAGTTCCGACAGTTCCTCGCCCAGCGCTTTTATCTGGTACTGGCCAGCGGTGGTCGCTCGTACGTAGTCTTTCTCAGGATATTCTGAAGACGCCGGTTCCAGCTGTACGGAGACTGTTTTGTTGGCCCTGTCAATGTCGATCACAGAGTGGATCACCATGTCCCGGTCCGAGACGGGCCAGGGCATGTCGAGCACCATGTAGATGGTGCGTTCGGTATCGGTGGCGGTTCCCAGCACCTCCGAGGATTTACACATTGCCCGCCACTCGCTGCAGCCCTCGCCATCGCCCATGACGGCGGCGACATGGGCGATAGGTGCGTGTATCAATGCGGTCGCCTTGACCTCGAGAAAGGGCGAGCCCGCGACAGGTCGTGTGTAAATCTGGATGTTCCCCTCATCCTGCTCCAGTGCCCAGGGCGAGTCTGTTGCCCAGGCGAGCGAGCAGGGCAGCAGCAACAGCGCAGCGAGGAGTGAGCGGGTTTTGAGCAGGACGCCAGGAAGCTTGTGCATGGTAGTCACCCCAGTTTCAAGTAGGCCATTTCGCCGAAGTTGGAGGAGGGATCCAGTTGGATGACCTTCTCAAAGTATTTTTTGGCTTGTTCGATATCGTCCACTGTTTCATGCAGCTGCGCCAGGTAAAAGCTGGCGTACACCTGGTATACCAGCCGGGTGCCCTCTGTGGGTAAACCCAGTGCGTCGTAGGTGTTGCTTTCAAGTGCCTCCAGCATCGCCTCCAGCTCGTTGATCGTTGCGGGGCCAGAGTTGATTGCATCGGGAAAAATGGTGTTGGCCCGTGCCCGCAGCAGGCAGGCTTCGAGGTGATCAAATTTGTCCCTGGCGGGCACTGGCAGTGGTTCACGGAACAGGTCCGCTGCCTGCTTCATCAGTTCCGTGGTGTCGGATACGCCGCCCAGTTTGGCCGCTTGCATCAGCAACGTCAGGAGTCGCGCTTCGATTGCGATCGTGTGCCGACTTCCGGTTGCTTCCACACTCCCGGCATAGAGCAGCGCCTGCTCAAGGTTTTTGTCCATCGCATAGGTCAGGCATTTGCAGGCGATGGCGAGATCGTCATCGCGCTTCAGGGCCAGTGCGGCGTCAGCGAACTCCTGGGCCCCG